>JALEKN010000039.1 GCA_022769125.1 Agathobacter sp. | reverse complement strand
TGCTTAGAAAGCATATCATCAAATGTTCTCATCCTTCATCACCCTTTCTATGAAATCTTTTCTTCTATCCTTTGCAATCTGAATCTCCTCTTTAGGAGTTTTCTGTGTTTTTTTAACAAATCCGTTCGTCAGTATTATTTTTCCCTCATAATAGAAAAAATATAAGACTCTGGTAATATCACTCCCGAATTTACAACGCAATTCAAATATTCCGTCATCCAGATGTTTACTGTAAGGTTCTCTAAGCATATTTCCCTTTTCTTGTAATATGCCCAACAATCCAAATATTTTAGCTCGCATCTTAGGATTAACAGAATCAAGAAACTGCTCTACTGGAACTTCGCCGTTTTCTTTTTCATAGGCTATCAGTTTAAATTCTGTCATATAATCTCCTTTGTAAATATTATATGGCATATATACCATAATGTCAATTATCCATTTAATATAATCATACCGAGCTATTTCTCTAAAAAACGTGTAGTAAGTGTGTAGTAAAGCACTTTTCCAAACGAAAAACGGCTTATTTTCAGGTTTTGTTGGAGTATGTAGTGATGTTGCCGTGACACACCATCAATTTTACTAAATCAATTTAAAATGACTCAACGCATCCTTAATATACTCCACCTTCTCCTGCGGACACTGCTTCACTTCTGGATTCTCTTTCTTGGACTTATTATAATTCTCACACATATCTAGTCCACACATCCGTTTCACCTGTGCAATATAAGAAGTATGCACATTCACACCATACTTGTCCTTCACCTAATCCTTAATCTTCTGGTAAGTAGCCTTTTCCTCTAGTGTATAATTACTCTCTTCATCAGGTTCCATTGTAGCCTCAATCTTAGGTGTATCTTTTTTGAGGGATAATTTGACAATCGTCTCCACATGCACCGTCCCCGGGAACATATCCACGCACTGCACCCTTTTGACCTCGTACCCTCTTGCGATGAACACCTCAAGATCCCGCGCCAGCGAGGTCGGTTTGCAGGAAATATAGACCATGTTCTGTACGCCATAGGCAATGATCTTCTCAAGTGCCTTCGGGTGGATGCCGTCACGCGGTGGGTCAAGAATGATATAATCCGGTTTAACCTCAATCTCATCAAGTACCTTTAATACATCACCCGCGAGGAAGCTGCAGTTGTCCAATCCATTCAACTGTGCATTTTTCTTTGCGGCTTCCACTGCCTCCTCCACGATCTCAACGCCGACCACTTCCTTGCAGACCGGTGCCATCATCTGTGCAATGGTGCCTGTGCCGCTGTACAGGTCGTATACGACCTTGCCGCCAAGCGAATGCTCGTCCCCATTGAGAATAAAATCGCGCGCAGTCTGATAGAGCACCTCCGCGCCAAGGGAATTGGTCTGGAAAAAGGAAAACGGTGAGATTCTAAAACGAAGTCCTAAAAGCTCCTCGTAGAAATAGTCCTCCCCAAACAAGACCTCCGTTCCCTCGTCCTTTACCACGTCTGCGATGCTGTCATTTTTTGTATGGAGGATTCCGCGGATCGATCCCTGCAATTCTAAACCGCGCAGGCAGTCGCACCAGCCTTCAAGCAGTTCCTTTTCCTCCTGCTCAGACGGTGCCCCCGGAATATCAAAGGATGTCGTGATCAGATCCAACAGTATCTCCCCTGTGCGGACAGCCTTCCGCACAAGCAGATGGCGAAGATATCCCTCATGGTTCATACGGTGATAATAGCGTACATTCTGCTTTGCAAAAAAATCAAGTGTTGCGGAAAGAATACTCCGAAAATCTCCGTCCACAATCTTGCAATCGCTTACCGTGACCAGATCGTAAAAGCTGCCTCTTTTGTGCATGCCAAGTGCAAGCGGTCCATCCTTATACTCGTCTCCAAAGGAAAATTCCATCTTGTTGCGGTACTCATATTGGCGTGGGCTTCGCTTGATCGGCAAAAACTCATATTGGCAGGTGTCCTTGATTGCATCTGCCATAAGCTCGCGCACCTGACCTTCTTTCAGCTCCAGCTGCTTCTCATAAGGCAGGCTCTGATATGTACAACCGCCACACAGCCCGAAGTTCGGGCATTCCGGTTCTATCTCAAGCGGCGACTTCTCCAATGTTTCCAAAAACCGTCCCTCGCATTTTCCCTTCCTCGCTTTATTGACAACAAAGGCAACCTTCTGTCCCGGAATCGTATTCTTTACAATGACACGCTCGCCCTCCTCAGTAAGCGCAACACCCTTATTCGGAAATACGACCTTCTGTACGATGCCTTCTCCGTGCTGTCCTTTTTTCATGAAATTATTCCTCGTCTTTCTTCTTAATCACATTATCTACCCAAACACATCTTCCACTCCGCCTCTCTTATATCCTTGCAGAGTTTTCATAAAAGAAAAAATGGGGACTTGAGTCTCAAGTCCCCGTGATTTCTGCCTGTTCAGTTTGAACCTATTCTTCGGTCTTATCCTCGGAAGCATCCTCTTCCTTCTCTGCCGGAGTCTCTTCCTTCTTAGCCGCTGTATCTTCTTCCTCGTCCTCGAAGAAATCATTGTCAAAATCGTCCTCAAAATCATCCTCAAAGTCATCCAGATAATCCGGTGTAAAGAAACGGTAAATGCCATAAGCGGCAGCTGCTACTGCAACTACAACACCGATCACTGCAAAGACAACAACTGTCTTGGAGGTTTTCTTCGGAGTCTCCTTCTTGTCAAGCTTCTTGATGATCTCATTCAGCTTCTCAGAATTGATGACCTCATTGATTTTTGATGCGTTCAAAAGTTCTTCCATCTTATTCATAATATTCATCTCCTTTATATATTTCTTGGTTAATAAAGAGTCAGATTATCCGCCAGCCACGCCATATCTGCCTGTCTTTGGCAGCCTTCTGCCGTGCTGACCTTTGTTTGGGCTCATTATAGCATATTTTATCCCGAATGCCTATGGGAAATTACAATTTTTTGAATGTTATACTTTTTTAAGTTTTGCAAAAGAAGCAAACATTTTCTTAGTTCCTGCCTTGTCAAAATCGACCGTAACCTCGTAGTCTCTTCCGCCCTCAACAATAGCCGTAACCACACCTTCTCCGAATTTGATGTGGCGCACGCGATCTCCCGTGCCGTAGCTTAGGGAAGCCTTTTGCGTGGTTGTACTTGCAAATGAGCGCTGATTGGAAACCGGAGTATACACGGGAGCCTTTTTTGTGCCCCGCCCAAGTCCGAATACATCCTGCCACTCCATCTCGCTCTGTGAATTGCTTCCAAACGCAGGCCTTGCAGTCCCGTACTGTGTCGGTGCCGCCTTAAACGCCTGCTTTGCCCGCTGGAATGAGCTTCGGTTATAGTCCTCATCTTCATGACGGTTCTGCTCGAAGATCTCCCCCTTTAACAGTTCCTGCGGAATTTCCTTTACAAAACGCGATACTTTATTATATTGCTTTTCCCCACGGATCATACGCATTCTTGCCGAGGTGATGGTAAGATGCTCCTTTGCCCGGGTGATTCCCACGTATGCTAGGCGCCGTTCTTCCTCAATTTCACTGTTAACGCCGTTCGGACTGATTTCATCGCTGGTGATAGACATATAACTCGGAAACAGCCCGTCCTCCATACCGACCAGAAATACATTTGGAAATTCCAATCCCTTTGCGCTATGTAAGGTCATAAGCACCACGTAATCCGTGTCATTGTCTAAGCTATCAATATCAGCAACAAGTGCCACTTCCTCCAAAAATCCGCTTAGTGATGGTTCCTCCGCGGACTCTGTATATGCGGCTGCCTTGCTGATCAATTCATCGATATTCTGGATACGTGCCTCCGCCTCCTCATCGTTTTCAGCTTCAAGCTCCCTCACATATCCGGTTCCCTCGATGATCTCCTCGATCAATTCTTCAACTGGAAGCGTCTTTGCTTTTTCCCGCAATCCTTCAATAAATTCAACAAACGGATGGATCTTCGCATACGCCTTTCCGATTCCCGGAACCATCTGCGCATGCTCGAGTGCCATGTAGAAATCGAGATCATTATTGTCCGCAAATGCCTGCACCTTTCCGATCGAGGCGGCACCTATCCCACGCTTTGGGATATTGATGATCCGCCTTACCGCGAGATCATCCTGACCGTTGTCGATCGTCTTTAGGTAAGCGAGGATATCCTTAACCTCCCTGCGCGAATAGAAGTTGACACCTCCAACAATCTTGTACGGAATATTTGCCAGCAGAAAACGTTCCTCGAACAATCGCGACTGTGCATTCGTCCGGTACAAAACTGCATAGTCCTTATAATGGTATGCGCCCTTTCTCACGCCTGCGGCGATATTTCTGGCAACATAATCTGCTTCCTCGTACCCGGTATCCAACTGCTCAAAGTCAATCTTGTCACCGGTTCCGTTATCCGTCCACAGTGCCTTGTCCTTTCGCCCGACATTATTTGCAATCACGGCATTTGCCGCATCCAGGATGTTCTGTGTGGAGCGGTAATTCTGCTCCAGCTTGATCACCTTTGCATCTGGAAAATGCTTCTCGAAATTCAGAATATTATAGATATTTGCCCCACGGAACTTATAAATAGACTGATCATCATCTCCGACTACGCAGAGGTTTTTATATTTCATGGCAAGCAGGCGGATCAGTTCGAACTGCGCCGTATTGGTATCCTGATACTCATCCACCATGATATAACGGAAACGCTCCTGATAAGACATCAGGACCTCTTTATCCAGCCGGAAAAGCTCTACTGTCTTAAAAATCAGATCATCAAAATCAAGCGCATTATTTTTTTTCAGCTCCATCTGGTACTCGCGGTAGACCTGTGCCTGCCGCCTCTTGTTGTAATCGCCCGCCGCCCTGTTCTCAAATTCTACCGGATCAAGCAATTCATCCTTTGCGGATGAGATTGCACCGAGAAACATCTTTTCCTTATAAATCTTGGTATCGATCTCCAGGCGCTTGCATATGTCCTTCATGAGCGTTTTCTGATCGTCCGCATCATATATGGTAAAATTCGTTGAATAGCCCAGCCGGTCAATATAGCGCCGCAGAATCCGCACACAGGTGGAGTGAAACGTGGAGACCCAGATACTCTCGGCTCCCATTCCAACCATATCGTTGATTCGCTCGCGCATCTCCCCTGCCGCTTTGTTGGTAAACGTGATTGCAAGGATCTGGTACGGACTGACACCGTTTTCAATGAGATGCGCTGTCCGGTAGGTCAACACTCTCGTCTTGCCGCTTCCCGCGCCCGCAAGGATCAAAAGCGGACCCTCTGTGCAAAATACCGCCTCTTTTTGTTCTTTATTTAAAATCTCGTACATATCTTTTTCCTTTTACGTTTTTCCTTATTCCATCTTTTTGTGATGTATTTCATCATACCATAATCCCATGTTCCTTCCAACCCCAAACCACTTTTGTTTTCCAAAAATGATACCGCTTTCCTTCGCAGTTCTCCTTACAGATTCCGCGGTGCATATGGAGATAATTTTGTAGTTGTGGTTACGTTTCCAAGATTTTCTTCGAAAAAACTTGTCATACGGTTTTAAAAACTATATAATGTGATATGAGGTGATTATATTATGGAAAATACTGTTCGTGAATTTTTGGAAACACTCTTACGCGATTTAAGAAATATTGATTACGTTAAGCCGGAAGATATTCCGAACATTGCTTTATATATGGATCAGGTTACAACTTTCATGGACGAGCAGCTTGCTGCGTCCAAGCGCTACGAGGATGACAAGATTCTGACAAAGACAATGATTAACAACTATGCCAAGAACAACCTTCTTCCGCCCCCTGAGAAGAAGAAATACTCCAGGGAGCATGTGCTTACGCTGTTGTTCATCTACTACTTTAAAAATATCCTCAGTATCAGTGATATTCAATCTATTCTCAATCCGATCACGGATCGCTATTTTGGCAACAGGGATGGCTTTAATATGCAGGATATCTACAATGAGGTCTTCGCCCTTGAGCAGGAAGAATCCCAAAAGCTCTTAAAGGATCTTGGCAAGAAATATGTAATTGCCAACAGCACCTTTAACGACTTTCCCGAAGAGGACCATGAGCTGTTACACGCATTCAGCTTCATCTGCCAGCTAAGTTATGATGTCTACATTAAGAAAATGATCATCGAGAAGCTTATCGATGATCTGAACCATATAAAAACGGCTCAATCCGAGGAATAAAAAAACGCCAATGTAATGTTTTTCATTGCATTGGCGTTTTTATCGTTCTATTCGTTTTCTTTTCCTTCGAGACGTCCAAATACCATATCATATCCATCGTTACCATAATTCAAGGAACGATTTACCCTGCTGATCGTTGCAGTGGAGGCACCGGTTTTCTCAGCAATATCGAGATATGTTTTCTGATCCCTCAGCATCTTTGCTACCTCAAATCGCTGTGATAGTGACATCAGCTCATTTACAGTACACAAATCTTCAAAAAAGGTATAACACTCTTCTCTATCCTTCAAACACATAATTGCGTCAAATAACTGATCAACTGCATCTGTTTTCAAATTCTTGCCCATACTCTTCTCCCTTCCTTCGTATTAGCATTGTCTATTATATTTTTAACATATTAAAGTTGTAAAGTAAACAAGTTTCTCAAATAAAAATTTGGAATCCAAAAATATATATGCTATAATACTCAAATACCAAAAAGCGTATTTTTACACAAATAAAATGATCGGAGCAATCATATGAAAAAGATAGGCTATTTTCTTCTAAGTTTCTTACCACTTATTGTCGCATTTGGCATACAGTTTGCTGCAATATTCTTCTTAATGGGTGCTGGTGCCGGATTTTCACTGATAAATCAGACTTCCTCCGGGACATCCTTCAACCAGATTCTCTATCGGATGATGTCGGACCCTGAATTTAACGCATGTGCTATGCTGGTCTACTCGCTGATCGTTATCTGCATCTATGGTTTATGGTACTATCGCAGGCTCGGCGGCTGTTTCCTCCCTAAGTTAAAGACCACGTTCCACCCGCTTCAGTTTGTAGGACTGATCGTGCTTGTTCCGGGAATGCAGTTTGCCACCAGTTATTTGATTACAATTCTGTCGATGTTCTTTCCATCTTGGCTGGAACAGTACGAGCAGATTATTGACACAGCCGGACTAAGCCAGCAGCTTACTCCATTTTTGCTGCTTTACGCTGTTTTTATCGGTCCGATTGCAGAAGAGCTTATCTTCCGTGGTCTGACCCTCCGCAGTGTCCGCAGAGTATTTCCATTCTGGCTTGCCAATCTCTTTCAGGCAACCTTATTTGGCATCTACCATCTGAACTGGCTGCAGGGCTGCTACGCCGCAGTGCTAGGTCTTGTTCTCGGATATGTATGTGAGAAGGGCGGCAGCATTTATCTGTCCATGTTCTTCCACATTCTGTATAATTTCTGGGGCACCGTAGTCTCGAACCTGATTAATGAATCCGATATTAATGAGGTTGCCCTTGGAATCTTAGTACTAGTCACAATGGTTGTGTCCTTGATTGCCGGTGGAATCCTGTTTCACCGCGGTCAGACCCAGAAGGCACTTACTGTAAAAAGACTCCAAAGCCAAGAAAGCTGACTGTCATCATAATCACACCTGCCAGCAATACCCCAAGCATGGCTGCCGCAACTGTCGATTTGAAATCCATATCGAGAATGCTGGCAGCCAATGTTCCGGTCCATGCCCCCGTTCCCGGAAGCGGGATTCCAACAAACAATGTCAGAGCCACAAACAATCCTCTGCCGGCCTTCGCCTGCAATTTCTTTCCACCCTTCTCCCCCTTTTCCAGGCAAAACGTGAAGAATTTTCCGATTACAGGCTTATCAGCGCCCCACTCAAGCACCTTTCTTGCGAACAGGTAAATGATTGGAACCGGTATCATATTTCCGAGAATACTGACAATAAACGCCGGAATGACCGGAAGTGCCGGTCCAAACAGCGGTGTCTGTGAAAATGGAATAGCCCCTCTTAACTCTACAAGGGGAACCATAGATACCAAAAATACAATCAAATACTTTTTTAACATTACGAAATCCTTTCTCTACTCACTATTTTTCCAAATATTTTTTTAAAAATTCAATCATCTCCTGCATCTGCGCATCTGTTCCGATGCTGATGCGAAGATATGGACGGATGCGCTCCGGCTTATTGAAATGGCGTACATAAATGTCTGCACTCTTTAAATCCTCAAAAAGCTTTACCGTATCAATATCCGGATGGGTTGCAAAGATAAAGTTGCTCTTGGAATCCCCGAATACAAATCCGAGCTTTGCCAACTCCTTTTTCGTCCATTCCCGTGTTGCAATAATTTTTGCGGTCGTTTGTTCAAAATACGCCCGGTCTCTCATCGCCTGTGTTCCAACCTCAATTGTAATCCGATCCATTGTATAGGAATTAAAGGAATACTTTACATCACTCAGATACTTGATCAGGGTTTTATTGGCAAATGCATATCCGATTCTTGAACCGGCAAGCGAGCGTGATTTTGAGAAGGTCTGCACAACGATCAGATTATCATACTTATGAATGAGCGGCAATGCACTTTCTCCCCCAAAATCAATATACGCTTCATCTACAACAACAATGACATCCGGATTGGCTTTGATGATAGATTCCACGACTTCGACCGGCAACAGCTCACCTGTTGGTGCATTTGGGTTCGGGAAAATAACACCCCCGTTCTCTCTTGCATAATCCTGTGGACGGATACAAAATGCGTCATCGAGTGGAACTGTCTCATATGGGATCCGCAGCATATCTGCCCAAACATCATAGAAAGAATATGTGATATCCGGAAACAGTATTGGCTTTTTGCCATTAAAAAATGTCAGGAAAATCATTGCAAGAACGTCATCGGAACCGACTCCGACAAATACCTCATCTCTGCTTACCTTATAAAAGTCAGCGATTTCCTGCACCAAATCTCCAATTGCCGGGTCCGGATACATGCGCAGCATATCCGTGTTAAAATTCTTTACCACTTCTGCTACCGCCGGTGCCGGTGGATACGGATTCTCGTTTGTATTCAGCTTAATCATATGGCTCTTCTTCGGTTGCTCTCCCGGTGTATACGGAACGACCTTCCGCACATTTTCTTCCCACTTCATCATGGCACCCTCCTTGACTTTATCGTACTAACCACAACTTTACCGCATTTTATCATCAAAGTAAAGCCACAACCTCATAACCTTTCATTTTCTGGTACATCCGTTCTGACATCTCCACGCGAAAGAAAAAGCGAAGTGCTAAGACACCAAATACAGGGCAGTGTGCAATCGGTTGCGCGTAATTAGCGAGAATGCTCATAAACAAAGAGGATTTTCGCTAAAAATTTAAGCAAAAATCCTCTTGAACGTTTCCAAAATTATGCTATCATTGATACGCTAATCACGCAAATAATCACTTATATAATTGAAGCTATTTTTATGAGGTAACTATTATGGCAAAAAATACTACAAAGGATATGACTGTCGGATCACCACTCAAATTAATACTCGGATTCGCTGTTCCGATGCTGATGGGACTTATCTTCCAGCAGGTCTACAGTCTCGTTGACACGATCATTGTCGGTCAGTTTCTCGGCGTATCTGCACTTGCTGCCGTCGGAGCTACCGGCAGCATTAACTTTCTGATTGTTGGGTTCTGTCTTGGCGTGTGCAGCGGCTTTGCACTTCCTGTCGCACAGCGTTTCGGTGCCAAAGATTATGACGGTCTCCGCAAATATGTTGGCAACTCTGCCATTTTATCAGCAATTATCGCAATTGTCATGGCAGTTTCCACGGTGGTACTCTGCCGGGATATTCTGATTCTTATGCAGACCCCGGATGATATCATTGATCTCGCCTACGCATACATTGTTATCATATTTGCAGGAATACCTTTTACCGTTCTTTATAATATTCTTTCGAGCTATCTACGTTCACTCGGCGACTCTGTCACACCGGTCGTCTTTTTGGTGCTGTCCTCCTGCCTCAATATCGGTCTGGATCTTCTGTTTATCCTGACTTTCCACATGGGCGTTGCAGGTGCAGCATATGCGACCATTCTATCACAGGCCGTATCCGGGATTCTCTGTCTTATTGTGATCATCCGCAAATATGAGATTCTTCACCTAAGCAAGAACGATTGGCAATTGGATGGCACCTATGTAAAAGTTCTGCTCAATATGGGGCTTCCGATGGGCTTCCAGTACTCCATCACAGCGATTGGCAGTGTTATCCTGCAGACCTCCGTTAATACCCTGGGTTCTGTCGCGGTTGCGGCAATGACAGCCGCAAGCAAAATCTCCATGTTCGTTGTCTGCCCATTCGACGCACTCGGTTCCACAATGGCTACCTATGGCGGACAGAACATCGGAGCCGGAAAACTGAACCGGCTCTCCAAGGGAATCTGGACCGCTGGAATTCTTGGCACAGTCTATTCTCTGGTCATCCTCGGAGTCCTCATGCTGTGGGGGCAGTATCTTGTATACCTGTTCGTCTCCGCGGATGAAGTTGTGGTAATTGCACAGGCGCGCCAGTTTCTGATTACCAATGCGGCATTCTACATTCCGCTTGTCTACGTCAATGTCGTTCGCTTTATGATCCAAGGTATGGGCTTTTCGGGCTTCGCCGTATTTGCCGGCGTATTTGAAATGGCAGCGCGAACATTGGTCGGTGTTGCTTTTGTTCCACGCTTCGGCTTCACTGCCGCCTGCTATGCCAGCCCCCTTGCATGGATCTTCGCAGACATCTTCTTAATCCCGGCATTCTATCACTGCCTGCATAAGCTGCAGCGGCAGGTAAGGCCGCAAGGTGCATCAACACTCCCTGAAAATTAGGATTCCTCTACTTCCTTCGGATTGACATGCACCATTATATGTTTTACTTTCGGAAAGGTCTTTTCGATATCATTGTGGACGCATTCTGCAATGTTGTGTGCTTCGCGCAACGGGTAGGATGCGTTCACTTCTATTTCCACATCCACATAAATCTTATTTCCGAAAATACGGGTCTGCAGCAAGTCAACTCCTAACACATCTTTGTTTTGAATAACACATTCATAGATTTGCTTTTCCGTCTGTTCATCACAGGAATGATCCACCATTTTATCAACCGCGTCTTTGAAGATATCATATGCAGCTTTTACAATAAACACAAAAATAACAAGGCTGGCGATGGAATCCATAATCGGAAAGCCAAGCCTTGCCCCGGCAATACCGATTAATGCTCCGACAGAAGAAAATGCGTCCGAACGGTGGTGCCATGCATCTGCCATCAACGCGCTCGAATCTATCTTCTTTGCGTAGAAACGGGTATACCAATACATCGCTTCCTTGCTGATGATGGAAACGATTGCTGCAACAAGTGCAAGTATTCCGGGTATGGAAAGTTCTCCGTAGTTGCCCTTCAGGATATTATGCAGCGCAGTATATCCAATTCCGATTCCCGTGATCAGCAGCACCATTGCAAGCACGATAGCCGCAACACATTCCAGCCGCTCATGTCCATATGGATGCTCCTTGTCGGATTCCTTGGATGCGAGCCGTATTCCAATGATCACGATGATCGTGCTGAATACATCCGATGCCGAATGGATTGCATCACTGATCATTGCATTCGAATGCGCTACAATTCCTGCGAGAAGTTTCATCAGAGACAATGCCACATTGCCAATGATAGAAACAAGCGATACATGGTTTGCCACTTTTTGAAATTGTTCCTCCGAACTCTTTTCTTTCATTACTTTGTTTTCTTCCATATCAGTTACCTCCTAAAAAAGATAGCTCTATGGCACTCATAAACTTTGTGGGGATAAATAGAACATTAGAAAAGAATAAAAAAACACCCACGAACTAGTATGTAAGTATCTACTGTCCCGTGGATGAAAAGATTCCACTGTCACATCAGTGACCCGACCCCATGACGAACCGTCACGGCCTGCTCAGTTTGTACTGTAGTTTGTATGCAGTGCAAAGAGTGATTATAAAATAGCATACGTGACGGTGGTTGTCAAGGTTCGTATTTGTTGTATGAAATTAATCCTATGCATTTACCGCAGCAATGAAGCGTGCAAAAGCTTCCCTTCCCTGCTCGTTGCATTTGTAAACACCGGCATCTTCGAGTACTTCACTAAACACATGTCCGACTTCGGTACGAAGGATATCCATTATATTATCGGCATTTACGCTGTCATATTTCGGCAGGAATTCTTCTACCCACTTTGCGTGGCTGTCCAATGTCGGAGTGGAATGAAGGTCTTTTCCCGTCACAATCGCATCTGCCAGCTCTGCTAGTTCATCCTTAAGTCTTGCAGGAAGAACCGCAAGTCCCATAACCTCAATCAGACAAATGTTCTCTTTCTTGATATGGTGAAGCTTTGCATGTGGGTGATAAACACCAAGTGGATGCTCCTCTGTTGTTATATTGTTTCTCAGAACCAGGTCAAGCTCGTAATCATCGCCCCGTCTTCTTGCGATAGGGGTGATCGTATTGTGTGGCTCACCATCCGTCATTGCATACACAAAGGCTGCCTCATCGGTGTATCCGCGCCAGGTGAGCAGGATTTTGTCTGCCAGATTGATCAGACGCTCCTTGTCCGGTCCGCTGATACGGATCACGGACATTGGCCATTTTACAATACCTGCCTTTACGTCCTCGAATCCGGTAAAGCTGATTTTCCTCTCGATCGGCGCCTTTGCCATTGCAAAGGTATAGTGTCCACCCTGAAAATGATCGTGGCTTAAAATTGATCCGCCTACAATCGGAAGGTCCGCATTGGAACCTACGAAATAATGTGGGAAGTCTGTCACAAAATCAAGCAGCTTACCAAATGTTGCCCGCTCAATCTTCATTGGCGTATGCTTGGAATTAAACACGATGCAGTGCTCATTGTAGTATACATACGGTGAGTATTGGAAAAACCACTCGCTGTTATTAATGGTTACAGGGATGATTCTATGATTCTGTCTTGCCGGATGGTTTACACGGCCTGCATATCCCTCATTCTCCTTGCACAGCTGGCACTTCGGATAAGCGCTCTGCTTTGCATTCTTCGCTGCAGCGATTGCCTTCGGATCTTTCTCCGGCTTTGACAGGTTGATGGTAATGTCAAGTGTGCCGTACTCGGTGTCCGTTGTCCACTTCTGATCCTTCTTGATGCGCTGACGCCGGATATAGTTGCTGTCACAGCTTAATTTATAAAAATAATCCGTAGCTGCCTGTGCAGAAACATTTTCGTACAGATTCTTAAACTTTGCACGGATCTCGCTCGGGCGGGCTACAAGGCATCCCATGATCTTTGTGTCGAAAAGATCCTTGTATACAATGCTGTTCTCTTTCATGATGCCTTGTTCATAGGCATATGCCATCATATCTTCAAGGATTCCTTCAAGTGCAGCCTCCGCGCTCTCCTGTGTCATCGGAGTGCATGCCGCATGCGCCTCAAATACGGCATCATCCATATCCTCTACTTCAAAGAGTTCCATCAGACGATTGATGGTATAAATGCGGTCCTCCGGCTCAACCAATCCGGTTGCCACGCCATAATCAGCCAATTCCAATATTCTTTCCTGAATCATTTCCATTCTCCTTTATTCCGCTCTTCTTTCTCCTAGACCAGCTTGCTCGGGCCATCTCCGACGGAAACAACATAGAATTCCGGAGTTTTTCCAACTTTCTCTTCATATGCAGCGGTAAGCCTCTCCTTAAAGGTGTCGATTGCCTCATCCTTCACAATGCTGACAGTGCAGCCACCAAATCCGCCTCCGGTGATTCTTGAGCCGATAACGCCCGGTATCTTCCACGCCTCGTCTACAAGTACATCTACCTCTTCGCAGGAAGTCTCGTAATCGTCGCGGAGTGATACATGGGAAGCGTTCATCAGCTTACCAAAGGTTTCAAGATCCTGATCCTTGAGCGCCTTTACTGCCTTGATGGTACGCTGGTTCTCATATACCGCATGCTTTGCGCGTGCGCGGTTAATATCATCCTTGATTGCAGACTTGTAAGTTTCAAATTCTTCCTCTGTCAGATCTCCGAGTGTCTTGATTCCACATACCTGCTGCAGATCCTTAAGTGCCTGTGCGCTCTCATTGCGGCGGTCATTATATGCAGAAGTTACAAGACTATGCTTTACCATGCTGTTCGTTACAACGATCTTTGCACCATCAAGTACGATCGGTGCATACTCAAAGGAAAGATCAGAGGTATCCAGAAAGATTGCATTGTCTTTCTTTCCCATTGCAGATGCGAACTGATCCATGATTCCACAGTTGCAGCCATTGAAATTGTTCTCGGAATACTGTCCGATCAGTGCCAGATCCTGATTGGTCACATCAAATCCAAACAGATCGCGGAGCATATATCCGGTTACAACCTCAAGTGATGCGGAAGAAGAAAGTCCGGAACCGTTTGGAATATTGCCATACAGCGCAATGTCAAGACCACAGTCAAGCTTCATTCCACGTCCTTCAAATGCCCAGATCACACCCTTCGGATAGTTTGTCCACTCACCGTCTGCCTTCGGCGTCATATCATCAAGTGATGACTCAAGTACACCAAGTTCCTCGAAGTTCATGGAATAGAAATTAAGCTTTCTGTCCGTTCTCTTTCTTGCAGCCATGTAAGTTCCGATTGTCAGCGCACATGGGAAAACATGTCCACCATTATAGTCGGTATGCTCACCGATCAGATTTACGCGCCCCGGTGCAAAATATACGTGTGTCTCACCCTCGCTGCCAAAAAGTTCGATAAATTTTTCCAATAATTTCTGTTCCATCATCCTTCTCCTTTTATAAAACATTTGTACTTGTATCAAAAGTCCTACTTATCTTTTCTATTTTCATTATAGCGTGCGAATCTTTCTTTGCAATAGGCTCGGTCTAACTTGCAACATTAAAAATCCTATCATGCAACAAAATTACATATTTATATTTTCTGTGCAAACTATTCGTACAGGACTTCGCTTGCCAGAACAAATTCATACCCACGCTCCTGCAATATATCAATGACCGTAAGTGCAGCATCCACAGATGACTGCGATGCATCATGAAACAGGATGATTCCCTCATCATCCACCTGCTTAAGCACACGGCTGATCAGCACATCGGTATCGTTGCACTCCCAGTCTCTCGGATCGACGCTCCAGAGAATCTCCAGCATCCCCGTCTCCTCCTCCATCTGCTTGTTCCAGCAGCCGTAAGGCGGTCTTATATATACCGGACGCTCCCCTGTCACCTCGTAGATCAGGTCGTTTGTCTGCTCCACCTGCCATTTGACCTCCTTTGCATCCACCTCACAGAGATTTACATGCTCATAAGTGTGATTGCCGATCAGATGACCTTCCGCATGCATGCGCTTGACGATATCCGGGTACTCTTTCACTTCTTTCCCGATCAGAAAAAAAGTAGCCTTTACGTTCCGCTCTTTCAGCCCATCTAAGAGCTTTTCGGTGTACTGCGGATTCGGTCCGTCATCAAATGTGATTGCCACCTTCTTTGCCTCAATATATTCTTTGCCTGTTGTCACTGCTGCCATTGCTCTCCCTCCATACCACAGAAGTACCCCGCATACCGCAATACAAAGCATTTTTTGCCACTTCAATGCATTTACCATCACATTTATACTTCATAATACTTTATGCGGATATTTTTTCTGTATGTCATTCTATATTCTCTTCTGCCATCTCCCGCGCATGTGTGATGTGCTGACTTTCTTTCAGATGGAACTGCTCCACCTTGATAGGTTTATTATAGCACAAAAAGCCGCAGTTCCAAGAGTTCCTTGGTTCTACGGCTTTCCATTTATATTCTTTTTGAAATCTTAGTCCTCTTCCACATGCTCTAGTCCCTGATTGATGATGGACCTGACATGGTCATCCGCGAGGGAATAGAAAATTGATTTGCCTTCCCTGCGGCTTTTTACCAGCTTGCTCTGTTTTAAAATGCGAAGCTGATGGGAGATTGCGGACTGCGTCATGTTAAGAGCCTCCGCAAGGTCGCATACGCAAACCTCCGCTTCAAAGAGAACAAACAGGATGCGGATTCTCGTGGAATCCCCAAACACTTTAAACAACTCTGCCAGATCATAAAGCTGTGTTTCTTCCGGAAGCGTATCCTTCACGATTTTTAAAAGCTCGGCATGTGTCTCGGTTGTCTCGCAGCACTCTATGTCCGCGTAATTATCCTCTCTCATATTTGTTTTCTCCATCTGATGATTTTCTGGTCTATCTTCCTTTTGCCTTCACGTACTCCAGCTTTTCTTCTGCTTCCAAAGTAATTTTGATGCTTAAAGATTCTTGACGAAAAGTGCACGGATCGCATTGACAACTGCGATAACCATTACTCCTACATCCGCAAAAATTGCAAACCACATGTTTGCATATCCAAGTGCTACCAGCACCAGGCAAAGAAGTTTGATGCCGATTGCAAAGTAGGTGTTCTCGTAGACAATGCGCAGACACTTGCGGGAAATCTTAATCGCCTTTGAAATCTTAAGCGGGTCATCATCCATAAGGACGATATCAGCAGCCTCAATTGCCGCATCCGAACCAAGTGCCCCCATTGCAATACCGATATCTGCCCGTGAGAGAACAGGCGCATCATTGATACCATCACCGACAAATGCAAGCTTCTCCTTTGCCCCCTTCTTCTCCAGCAGTTCTTCCACCTTCGTTACCTTATCCGCCGGAAGCAGTTCGCTGTACACCTCATCTACACCAAGCTCCTTTGCTACCTGGCTGGCAACTGCCGCACGGTCACCGGTAAGCATAACCGTCTTCTTGATACCGCCTCTGTGAAGTGCACTGATTGCCTCTTTGGAGGTCGGTTTCAGAAGATCTGAAATCAGAATATATCCTTCGTATCTGCCGTTTACTGCCACATATACGATCGTTCCGATCTTGTCACATGCGTCATAGGAAAGTCCAAGGCTTCGCATCAGCTTGTCGTTACCGACAGCAACCGGCACGCCATCGACCTTTGCCGTAACGCCATGTCCACTGATTTCTTCCACATCCGTCACACGGTTCTGGTCAATCTTCTTTTGGTATGCCTTCTGTAAGCTCTTACTGATCGGATGTGAAGAAAAACTCTCTGCAAGTGCTGCATATTCAAGCACCTGCTCCTTCGGCAGATCTTTACTCTCAATATCACTTACTTCAAAAACACCCTGGGTCATTGTGCCTGTCTTATCAAACACTACATACTTGGTCTGAGCCAGCGTCTCCAGATAATTGGATCCTTTGATCAGTACGCCCTCATGGCTCGCTCCGCCGATTCCTGCAAAAAAGCTGAGTGGAATGCTGATAACCAATGCACATGGACAGCTTGTTACAAGGAAGGTAAGTGCACGGTATACCCAGGTTCCCCACTCTGGCGAATTGCCGATCACAAGATTTATGATTGGCGGCAGGAACGCCAGAACCAATGCGGAGTAACATACCGCCGGGGTATAATACTTTGCAAATTTCGAGATAAAGTTCTCAGAACGTGACTTCTTTGAACTAGAGTTTTCAACCAGATCAAGGATCTTCGATACTGTCGACTCACCAAACTCCTTCGTTGTACGGATACGCAGAAGACCTGACATATTGATACATCCACTGATGATTTCATCTCCTGCCTGTACCTCACGCGGAAGGCTCTCTCCGGTCAATGCGCTCGTATTTAAAGTGGAAGTTCCTTCCTCCACCACTCCGTCGATTGGAACTTTCTCCCCTGGCTGGACCACGATAATAGAACCAATGGCTACCTCGTCCGGTGATACCTGCCGTAGCTGTCCGTCAACCTCAATATTGGCATAATCCGGCCGGATATCCATAAGCTCGCTGATGTTCTTGCGGCTCTTACCGACCGCAATGCTCTGGAACAATTCGCCAATCTGGTAGAATAACATAACCGCAATCGCTTCTGTATAGTCACCGCTTTCGATGAGCGCCACAATGATTGCACCGACTGTAGCGACTGCCATAAGGAAGTTCTCATCAAATACCTGGTGGTTGCGTATCCCTTTCCATGCCTTTCTTAGGATATCGTATCCAATCGTAAGATATGGTACCATATATAAAGCAAATAATAAGAGATTCCCAAACGGAATCTTTCCGAACGGAATAAAAATGCCCGCCACCTTCAGCACGATCATCATGATTGCTGCAGCAATGATACGTTTCAGCATCTTTTTTTGTTTTTTGTTCATAGGTAGTCACCTCATGCCTGCATTCTGATATGTTCAGGCGAATTTTTCATACACAAATTTGGGGAATTTAGAAGAAGATCTCGCAGTCGTCCTCAACCTTCTTGCAGTTGGCAAGTACAGCCTCCATAACCTTCTTCGGATCCTGTCCTTCCTCGAACTCAACGGTCATCTTAAGTGCCATAAAGTTTACGTTTGCACTCTTAACGCCCGGTGTATTGGCAGCAGCCTCCTCCATTTTGTTTGCACAGTTTGCACAGTCTACTTCGATTTCATAAGATTTCTTCATAATAGTTATCTCCTTTTTCATCTTTTATCATATGAACATCTATTCATATGTTTGATTGTAGTATAGCACTCCCACGCACATTGTCAACCCATAATTTTATGTTAACCCGAAATAGATTTTTTTATAAAGGAAAAGCAGAACCTGTAAAACATTCCGCTTTGCAAGTTCTGCTTTTCATCTGTCGCATATATTCACAGACGCCCGGCAGCAATGCCTTGTCTGTGATTCCATAGCCTATTTTTTAAAATCCCGGATCAAATCAAACGCCGGGAGGATGTTTCCATCATAATCAAACAATGCCTGATTTGCCCATTCATTTCCGCATGGTCCCGGATCTTTCATATATTCAAGGGATGCCGGTGTTGCCCATCCACTTCCCGGTACCGGAATCCATGCCGGTTCCCACCAGAAAAAGCCTGCGCCGTGATTGCCACAGACATTTGCCACACGATTTAAGATATCCCTGGTAAAATCGGTCTGTCCTTCAATTGTCATCGGATAATCAATCTTCTCAACAAGTGCAGGGCGGGTTGCATAGCCCTTGCGCTCAGAGTCGGACAGCTTCTCGTAGTCTTTGTAATCTTCCATTGTAAATCCCATGGAAACCTCAGCAATGATAATATCCTTGCCGTAGCGTGCAGCAATGTCATTCATGTTATATTCCAACTGTTCAAGGCTTCCGTGCCAGAATGGATAGTAGGACATTCCGATATAATCAAAGTCCTCGCCTCTCTCCATATAGTTGTCAAACCATCTGCGATAGAGTTCATTGTTACCGCCATTATCCAGATGGATCATAAGCGGAATATCTGCCTTCACTTCACGGCACGCACGAATTCCTGCGCTGACAAAACGTGCAATGTTATCGTAATTCGGCACTTGTCCCTCCGGCCAGAGCAATCCGTTTGACAGTTCGTTGCCGACCTGGATCATTGTGACATTTACGCCGGCATCCAACACCTTTGCAAGAGAATCCTTCGTGTAATCATAAACTGCCTGTTCCAGTTCCTTCACACCATAGGAAGCCCATGCCTTTGGCTTGATCTGCTTGCCCGGATCCGCCCAGAAGTCACTGTAATGGAAATTGAGCAATACACCAAATCCAGCTTCTGATACTCTCTTTCCAAGCGCAATCGTCTCTGCAAGGTCATTATTTCCCGCGCCATACGGCTCTCCATCTGCAGATTTTGGATCGTTCCACAGCCGCAGCCGGATGGTATCTACATCATAATCTCTCATAATATCTAACAGATCGCGTTCCTTGCCATGATCATAAAATTTTCCACCACAGCGTTCTACTTCAAGCAGTGTTGACAAATCCATTCCTTTGATAAACTTACTCATATTTTCTCCCTCGTCTCATTTATTTCGCATTTAAACATTATACTAAATTCCGCGGAAGCAGAAGGTAAATACCTTGCGGCCGGAGACATCCACCAGATATTCCGGATGGACTCTTGCGCCCCAGCTGTCATCACCGGAAACACCCATCTGCTGTTGTGCCACTCGCACAACCGTATAATGTATTTCCGGCAGTTCATAATGATGTGCAGCATTTTCCAATTCATGCGGTGTGTAAGGCAGTGCTGAAAAAGACAATTCATCCCCGAAGAATAACATGCCTCTCTCCTTTTTGTCCATCACTTTCGCATACCGGACATCACATTTGTTTCCACATTCCTGCGGCACAAGATACTGCGCCATATTATCAGCCACCTTGTTTTCGTATACACCGAGCTTGCCGCCACGTTTACGGTCTGCATAGGTTTCCTGTTCCCCGAGCCCATACCACTGCACGGTATCGTAATCAGCGCTTAGCTTGAACATCATGCCAAACTCCGGCATATCGGAAAGTTCTTTCACCGGATCATATGTCATCGTGGTCTGGATGGTTCCATCGCCAAACACTTCATAGCTTACCTCACAGCTGCTTGCAGGACTCGTCGGCATATAATAAACATAAGTTACTCTCACGCTATGGTCGAGCTGTTCAATCTCCGGGACATCCGCATTCGGTTGATCTGCGCGCTTCGTAGACACATACATACTGGCAATCTTCCACTGTGCGTACCGAAGCTGCATAAGATTACCGTTGTCATTGTCTACCGGTGCTCTCCAGAAGTTTGGTACCGGAACGCGCTCAAGCATTTCCACACCACCATAGACATACGAGATCAGTCCGGCGCCTACCTTTGAGAAAATTGCCGAAAATCCTGCCCCACGTACCCCAATGTTGTTGATTCCCTCTACAAGTTCAACCGGAAGCTCGCAGGCATAAGGCTTTACTTCCTGCTTAAACACATGCTGCCCGAATGCAACCTCATATCCTTGTTTTGCCCAGAGTGTATCTTCTTTTAATACAAACGAAACAAGAATGGAGTACTCTGCATTTCCCAATTCCCGCTGTCCCTCCATGAGAACACGAAGTTCTGCCGGGATATCAAAAGTCGCAGATGATAACGGCGCGACCTCATATGCACCTTCCACACGGTAGATTTCCTTTCCGTTCTTTTGAAGGATTACATAGGAATCAAATGTGTCTGTATTGACAAACAGATTTTTGTTTGTGATTGTAAAATGCATTCCGTCAAAAGAAACAGAAATATTCTGATAGTTAAACTTTACTTCCTGCATTTTCGGAGACGGATTCCGGTCTCCTCCGTAGCAGATTCCATTTCCGCTAAAATTGCCATCATTCGGACGCTCACCGAAATCTCCGCCATAAGCGAGAAACCATTTTCCGTAGCGGTCCTTCTTGTAGATAGACTGATCAATATAATCCCAGATAAATCCGCCCTGGTACCGTGGCTCTGTATCAGTCAGGTCCGTGTACTTATGCATACCTCCACACGAATTTCCCATTGCATGGGAATACTCACAGCAGATGAATGGTTTTTCCTTATTCTCTGCCAGAAACTTCTTAATATTTTCCACGCTGGTATACATCTGGCTTTCCATATCGCTCGTATCGTTGTAACGGCGGTCATGGAAAATTCCCTCGTAATGCACCAGGCGGTACGGATCGAGCTCGCGGAATCTCTGTGACATTTCGTGGATTACTTTTCCGCCGTAAGACTCATTTCCACAGGACCAGATAAGGATGGACGGATGATTCTTATTCGCCTGATAGCAGGAGTTGACACGGTCGAGCATCATCGCAAGCCATTCTTCCTTATCTCCTGGCACTAAGAATGCATCATCCCTGGTCTTTTCCGAAGCTTCCCACGCGCCATGGGATTCCATGTTATTCTCTGCGATCAGATAGATTCCGTAAATGTCACAGAGCTCGTAAATCAGGGAATCGTCCGGATAATGACTGGTTCGTATCGCATTGATATTATGCTGCTTCATCGTCACAATATCCTTAATTACTTCACTGCGGTTCGGCACCCGCCCACTGATCGAGCTGAACTCGTGGCGGTTTACACCCTTAAATACAATGCGCCTGCCATTTAACTGCATGATTCCACCAACCATTGCAAATGCGCGGAACCCGATATCCTGTTTCATTACCTCGGTGATATTGCCTGCCTCATCTTTAACTGTGATCTTTACTGTGTACAGCCAAGGTTCCTCCGCACTCCACAGCTTTGGCAATCCAATCTCAACGCTGTCACCGATGCGGTTTTCTATGTTAGCATCCTTCGTGAAAGGAAGTATCTTCTGCGCAATTACCGCTTCCTCACAGCCGGTTGCATACACGCGTTTCTTCACGCGAAGCGCCCCATCATGCACCTCGATTTCAAGACTTCCGTTTCCTTCCGTCTCAAAGTTCATCTGCAGTGTTCCTTCTGTGTAATCCTCCGAAAGGACCGGAAGCATTTTTACATCGCGTACATGTGCTGTTGGAATTGCATATAAATAAACATCCCGGAAAATCCCGGAAAACCGGAAAAAGTCCTGATCCTCGCACCAGCTGCTCGCCGTCCACTTCCATACGCGCACAGCCAGCTTGTTCTCGCCATCCTTCAGGTATGGTGTAAGTTCAAACTCGGATGCATCAAAGGAATCCTCGCTGTATCCCACAAAATTGCCATTTAGCCATACTGCAAATCCACTCTCCACTCCCTGGAAAGAGATTACGATCCTGTTTCCCTTCAATGATTCCGGAAGTGTAAAATATTTCACATAACTTGCAACCGGATTAAAGCGCTCCGGTATCTGCCCCGGCTTAATAAACTCCTGCCCTTCCCACGGATATGTTGTATTGGTATAATGAGGCTTGTCATAACCTTCCATCTGCAGATGCGCCGGCACATAAATATCGTCCCATGCCTTGCAGTCAAAGTCTTCTGCCTCGAACCCATCTGCTGCAAGAGACATGTTCTTCGCATAGGAAAACTTCCATAAACCATTCAGACTGCTTCGAAGTGATGTTTCATGTGACAGCAGTTCTCTGTCGCTTCGATATGCAATATGATCGGAGTGTGCCTTCAGACGATTTATCTCAAATACCTCAGGGTCTTTTATAATATTATAATCAAACGTTTTCATTATTGGCATTTTTCTTTACCATCCTTTCAATGCGGTGATATGATAGCCCCTTATTTTCCGTTCATAATTATCCGGATTGATTTTCCATTGATACGGAGAAGTTTCCAGATATTTCTTAAAGTTACGATTGAATGTAGATGTCGTGGTAAAACCACACTTAACAGCTATCACATCCATAGAGTCATTGTTCTTTTTCATAAGTTCACATGCTCTTTGTATGCGTACCAGATTCAGATAGTCCATCGGAGACATATTGACATATTCTTCAAATACTCTTCGGAAATGAGTCTCGCTCATTCCGCATGCATCAGCCAGGTCCTTTACCTTTAGTTGTCTTGCATATTGTCTGTTGATGTACTCCATTGCTGCAGCAATCTGCATACTGCTTGATTTTCTCGGCGAAGGATCTGCATAATCCGCAATTTTGCTGTCCTGCCGGATCAGTTCAAAGATCAGCAGGTGGACATATTTCCGGATGGCCCTTTTATAATATGTCTGCTTTTTTGCCGATTCCACCATGATAGCATCAATAATTCTTGCAAATGGCTCATTTCTCTTTGCCTCAAGAAGTCTTGGGGCTTTGTTAATCTTTTCCAGCACTTCATTCTGATATACCGCATTATCCGGAAATAGTTCCTCAACAATCTCCTTTGGATCAAAGAACAAATATTCCCACGCGTTAGGTTTCTCACCATCACTGATTGTTGTATGGGGACAATTCTCCGGAATAACAGAAATCATTCCATCCGTATATCGGTTCTCCTCTTCCTCAAACAACAGGCGCCCTGCGCCCCTTCTGCAAACGCCGATCTCCATCAGATTATGGAAATGCAGATGCATCTCCTCATGTCCGTATACGCGGTTCCATTTATCACCCAGCAGCGCTAACACTGTCTCACCCTGTGGCACTTCATAGAACCGTAATTCCATTATCTCTTTCTTTTTTCTTGCCATAAAAGTGAATCCTCATTTCTTAGCATCCAAAAACTTTGCCAGACGCCTGGTTACATGGCTGTCAGGAACTTGTGCCACCCGGCACATCTGTAAAAAAGAGGCAACCCTGCGTTTTCAGCCTGGCTGCCTCTTTCCTGCTTCAATTTAATCGAAATCGAACTTGTCGAATCTCTCATACATAGCGCCATAACGCTCTCTTACTTTTTCGTTCCACTCAAGTACCTTAGCCTCGTCTCCTCTGAATTGGCAACGGATGCAGCTGTAAATACCGGTGTCTTTGTTATAGAACATATCGATGTCGAGGTCTCGCATAAAGCAGGATGGACATCTGTAATTTAATTTGCCTTTTCCAAGTTGAGCCATGTTGCAAATACCTCCTTATCAGAAATCTTCTTCTTATATCCTAACTTGAACATTGGTGAGAATGCGTATCCCTCTTCAATGTAACCTACTGCCTTAGCTGACGGAGTAAGGGAAACCTTTGTCTCGATTGCCGGGATTACAGCACTTACTGCAGTCGCGCCCTCTACCTTGGCATCGCGGCACTTGTACTCGTAATTGATGGTCTGCTCGTTTTCTCCCTCGCACTTTAAGGTAATTCCGGTCATATCTTCCGGATACTCTGTTGTACCGTAGCATGCGGTAATATACTCATCGAGATAGATCTCCGCGCTCGGGTCACTAATCTCTAAGATATTACGTTCGATCTTGATGTTGGAAGATCCCTCTTCAAAGTATTCCTTTGTCTGAAGCTTAACCGTTACACCGTGGAACTGGATCTCTACCGGATCAAGGGTAAGGATACGGTTCTTCTTGCCATCAATCATCTCCTCTGAAAAGTGGCAATGTGTCGGGCAGAGGCAAAGATCAACTTCCTCACCCTGATATGAAAGCTTTGCAGAGCGGACAGTACCTGCTCCTGCGTAGTGTGTGAAGTATCCGGCACGGTACTTCTCCTGAATCAAAAATGGATAAGAAGCATCCTGCACATGCTTTGTTCCGATTCCTACCGGCCACTCAAGCTTTGCAACATAAGGACGAAGATCTACAATCGCACCACCCTGATCCATGTTGACACAGGCTCTCATGTATGGATCGCAGTACCAGAATAGCTGCTTATCAGATCCATAAAGGATATCTCTCCAAGGTGCGCATTCCGGCTCATTGTAGTTGCCGGCATTTACACCCTTCTTCTCTCTGTAGTAATCTGCAAACTCAGCCATCGTCATATCAACAAGCTTGCCTTCCTTCTTGAGCTTGCCATAGTAAGCACATCCGTCGGAATAAGATTTAAGAAGAAGCTCATATGGCTGCTCCCAGCGTCCCATCTTGTTCATCCATCCTGGTCCAACAAACATCATATTATATGAATATCCGTTGTTGTACTTCTCAAGAGAACGATACTGATCGATCAGGTTGTAAAGATATGGATACTCCCATGTCTTTGTATCATAGATCATACCGCGGAGTACGTTCTGCGGATGTGTTCCGAAGTTGGAACCATTTCCGTCATAACATGCGATAAGGTCACGGGAAAGGTGCGGAATTGCAACGATTCCACTATCCTCTGCCGCATTTGCAGCCGGTGCATGGGTATTCTGCTTAGAAGGAATCCATGGTGCCCATGGGCCGCCATCGAATAAGGTATACCAGGAGTTGTTGCAGGTGTGGTATGCCTTCGGTCCTTCTTCCCAGCAGGTAGCTACGGCACATTTAACGCTTGGGTACTGTTCCTTGATATAGTTGGTAAGGTCCGCATCCATATAGTAAGATCCTGTAGATTCCGGATAGAATCCAAATGCATCATGGAACTTTTCAAAAACGTCATTGACAATGGCTTTCTTAT
The DNA here is from genome assembly GCA_022769125.1 of Agathobacter sp. Taxonomy (GTDB): domain Bacteria; phylum Bacillota; class Clostridia; order Lachnospirales; family Lachnospiraceae; genus Roseburia. The sequence goes on along the minus strand of JALEKN010000039.1, from coordinate 34,962 downwards.
CTTCCATAGAAAACATCCAGATACAAAAATCCTTGGTCTTGTACTTCTCGCGGAACTCTTCACACGGAAGTCCGAGTAAGGAAAGCGCAATCTCATCACCGTATACTTCATGGTCATGTTTTGCAATCTCAACAGCCTCTTCATTAAAAAGTGCTGCATAGGTCATCTGGATTGTAACCTTAAGACCATTCTCATGTGCAAGTCTCTGCTGTGTCTTGAAAATGTCAAGTGATTCAGAAATCAGCTTCTTATCTCCGATATCTTCTTCCTTGCCTTGTCCGGTAACAGTTGCGGAATACTCCGGAACCATCTCTGGACGATGGATAATGTTGACAACAAATTTGTCCATCTTCTTTCCCTCCATATGGTAATTGTTAGTTGTAGATTATTTTTCATTTGCAACCGATATTTGCCCGTTCCTCGCTTATTGCGCAATCGGTTGTTCTATAGTTTCAGTATAGCAACACGCATTTCGATTGTCAATGGCAATTTTGGATATTTTTGTTTCTTTTTTTTGTCTGGTTTTCACAAATGTATTGCGTTTTCATCTTTTCTGTGCGCAACCGGTTGTTTTATTGAATTATCGGCATCTATCAGTTATATAGACAATCAGGTTTGAGCGTTTTCCGGCAAATTTATCCACATCGGTGCTATACTGTGCGAATTTGCGCTTTTTTGCATACTTTGTTTGAAGCAATTAATTACACCCCACAGCCGAAAAAAATACGGCCCCTGAACGCTAAAACGCGCCACAGGCCGTACCGGCATATTGGTTCAAGGATAGCACATCTCGCACCGATGCGCTGCCCAGGCCAAATTTTATATGCTATTTTGTAGACTCTTTCAATACTACTTCATATGAGAGCAGCGTCCGCTCCTCAACTGTTCCCTCCTCTATCTGTGAGAGCAGATTTTTGCAGACAGCGCTTCCAAGCTCCCTCGCATCAAACGACAGTGATGTGATCGACGGTATATTATTCTCAAGGACTGAGCTATTATAGAAGGATGCAACCCTTACATCTCTTGGCACCTTGATATGCTCCTGACGCAGCTTTCGAAGCACCTGGCTGCAGATTGCGTCATCCATACATAGAATGCAGTCCACTTTCTGGTCCATGGCTGATTCCACTGCCCGGTCCATAAATGCTTTGCTCTCCAGATTCATATAGATAAGATCCTGTTCGTACTGTTTTCCCATCTGGGTATATGCTTCTTCAAAACCTTGAAAACGGCTCCGGTTTACGACAAAGCTCTCATTCCCCCCAAGCAGGGCAATACGTTCCATCCCACGCATTAAAATGATGGAAGTCAGCTCCCTGCAGGCATTCTTGTGATCGTGGTCGATCTGTATTACGTTCTTATATTCGGTGCTTCCTGCCGTCACGAACGGAATGTTTCTGGAAGACAGCAGCTCGATCTGCGCATCCTTCACAAAAGTTCTAAGCAGGATCACGCCGTCTACCTTGTGGTTAGACAAAATACGCTCAAGACTGCTGACATCATTCTCCTGCGAAATGCAAAGTAAAATATCATACTCCATCATTCCCGCAATCTCCTGAATTCCCATGATTGCCTCCTGGAAAAACGGAAGATCCACCAATGCATAATTGCCCGGCATCACCACACATATATTATACGTCTTTGACTGCGCAAGCCCCTTTGCAATGACATTCGGCTTGTAATCATGCTCCGTAATATATTCCATTACTCTCTTCCGTGTTGCCTCGCCAATTCTTCCTTTTCCGGAAATTGCACGGCTTACGGTTGTCTTCGATACCCCAAGTGCCTCCGCGACATCTGATATCGTAATGTTTTTACTCATTCCGTAGTTCCCCATCTTTCTCGTTTTCGTCCAAACCCATTTCATGCGCAATATGCCCGTATGTTGCGCAATTATATTTTCATAGTTTTGCGCAGAAATGTCAACCGGTTTTTTATCAAAAAATACCTCATTTTTTGCAGATTCCGTCATTCTTATATTTTCGCCTTGTCACGGATGCTTTTCATGTTATACTTAACCTAACAAAGTACTTGCGCAACTAAACCCAGCATACTTTCCACACCAATAAAGATAGTTACCTTTTGTGTTCCATTTGGTATGGAAAAATTAACAAAAGGAAAACAGCCGGAGGTTTTTATGAAAACAGACAAACTATTCTATGGGGCAGCCTACTATGACGAATACATTCCGTATGACCGTATCGAACAGGATATGGAAATGATGGAACGTGCCGGGATGAACCTCATCCGTATCGCAGAATCCACCTGGAGCACTTGGGAACCGCTGGAGGGAGTATTCAATTTTACCAGCCTTCACCGCATGTTGGACGCAGCCAAACGCCATAACATTTCGGTTATCGTTGGCACACCTACCTACGCGATCCCAAGCTGGCTTTCCAAAAAGTCGGACGACATTCTCGCAGTCACACACAATGGACCGGAGCGTTACGGCCACCGCCAGAACATGGACATCACCAATCCAATTTACTTAGAACATGCAAAGATCATCATCGAAAAACTGATGCAGGAAGTCAAAGATGAACCACATGTCATCGGCTTCCAGCTTGATAACGAGACAAAATCCTACGACACCTGTGGCGTACACGCACAGCAGATGTTCGTGGAGGAACTTAAGAAAAAGTTCCCGGATATTTCCGAATTTAACCATGAATTTGGTCTGGATTATTGGAGCAACCGCGTGGACAACTGGGAGGATTTCCCGGACATCCGTGGGACCATCAACGCAAGTCTTGCCGCAGAATACTCCCGCTTCCAGCGTAAGCTGGTAACTGATTTTCTGCAGTGGCAGGCGGATATCGTAGCCAGCTATAAACGGCCTGACCAGTTCATCACCCAGAATTTTGACTATTCGTGGATCGGCACCTCCTTCGGGCTTCAGCCGGAGGTCGATCAGTGGCAGGCTTGCAAGTGTATGGATGTTGCGGGCTGCGACATCTATCATCCGTCACAGGATGATCTGACCGGCTGCGAGATCACGGCATGTGGTAATATCTCCCGCAGTCTTATGCGCGATAACTATTTTGTCCTTGAGACCGAGGCTCAGGGCAATCAGGCTTGGCTTCCTTATCCGGGACAGCTCCGCCTTCAGGCATACAGCCACATTGCAAACGGTGCTAACTGCGTGGAATATTGGCATTGGCATTCCATCCACAACTCACTGGAAAGCTACTGGAAGGGTGTCCTGTCCCACGATTTTTCCGAAAATGAAACTTACCGCGAATGCAGCATTGTCGGAAATGAGTGGAAGCGCATCGGCTCCCACATAAAGAACCTTAAGAAAGTCAACCGTGTTGCCGTCATGGCGGATAATTCGTCCCTGACCGCACTTACCAACTTTCCGACGGAAACCTTGCAAGAGCATAGCTACAATACCGTTTTCCGCTGGCTGTGCGATGCCCTTTTCCGCATGAATATCGAGTACGATGTCATCCCTGCGGATGCTTCACTGCTTAAAGAATATGACTGTGTGCTTGTCCCGGCGCTGTACAGCGCTCCGGAAGCCCTGCTTACGGCAATGGATGCCTATGTCAGGGACGGTGGCAATCTGGTTATGACCTACAAGAGCGCTTTTTCCGATGAGTACCTTAAGATCTACCATGACACACAGCCGCATATCCTGCACAAGACCTTCGGTATCCATTACGATCAGTTTACATACCCGAAGGACGTGACGGTAAGCTACAACGGTGTAACCGGAAACGCAAGAGAATGGATGGAGCTTATCACCTGTGATGAGGCTTCTCCTGTTGCGACCTACGGACATCCGGTATGGAACCGCTATGCCGCAGCGGCAGAGAACAGCTACGGTGCCGGTCATACGCTCTATCTCGCCACACTGTTTGACGAGGTGGTGCTGATCCAGATGCTTGACGGCTTTTTCCGCAAGATCCGGCTTTCCGAGACAGCAAAGCTCTCCTTCGATGCTGCTTATCCGGTCAGCATCAAGCAGGGAATCAATGACCTTGGAAAGCATGTCGTCTATCTGCTGAACTACTCCGCCAAGGAGCAGACGGTCACCAATATCGACAAGCCTGCAACCGAACTGCTCTCCGGTGCAGCGATTACCGCAAAAGAGGCAGTTACGCTCGATCCGTGGGGCGTTGCGATACTGGAATTTGATGGGGAATAATTTTATCAAAGTTGTACGCCTACCGGCGCACAACAAAAAACAAGCACCAGCAGAAAGATGCTTCTTTCCGCTGGTGCTTGTTGTCTTTAACGCACTCTGTCATAATGCGTCCACATTCTGATAATCTTTACCGTTCCCTCATATGTGACGCCATCCACTTCAACAGGATCATCATACACCTGATAAACCAACCGGTGCTGTATGTTGATTCTCCTAGAATATACGCCCTGTAAATTTCCGACAAGAGCCTCGTATGGCGGGGGATTTTGAAAAGGGTTCTCTTTGATTCGTTCAATCAGCGTTTTCGCTTTTTCATCCAGACGAACGCCCTTCAAATTCTTAATGTCCTTAACAGCTTGTTTTTCATATACAATTCTGTACATAAAACTACCATTCTACATTTTCTTCTGATACGCAATCTTCTATCGGTGTATCCATGCCTTTCCTTATAGATTCGACCATTCCCGGGATTGAATTAAGATATACAGTTTCTTTGATTGCATTCCAATCTTTTTCCGAAACAAGAACTGCATTTCCTTTTTTACTTACGATCAAAGCAGGCTCACTATATAAATTGACATCTTCAACTAAATTGTAGAGTTCCTTTCTAGCATTAGTTATATTAATTGCTGACATAATAAATCTCCTTGTAATTTAATCTCCTTTTATCCTGTCCAAGTACATTATCTTACAAATAATTGTACCGGATTCTTCTCCTTTGAAATATCCTTTGTAATATTTAATGTTCTCGTTCATTCTATTTTATCCTAATATTTTATTCCAGCTTCTGTAAGTCTTACATATATTATTTTGCTACATATTTTCAAATTATATGATGATATGAGGGTCAAAAGATATTTTACCCCTCATTTATGATTATAGCGTACGTTTTTGCGTACGTCAATATATTTGTTATATTTTTTGCTAAAAACCCTCAGAACACATATCGTGCCCTAAGGGTTTTGATTTTTCATCCAATCTGTACTTTTTTAGGATTCGTCAGCACCTTCGCCATCCTCGGCATCTGTCTCGGTTGCTTTATCGTCGGTCGTTTTATCGCCGGCTGCCGACTTATCCTTGCTCTTGTCTTCTTTTGTCTCTTCTTTCTTATTGTCCTTCTTGCTGTCGGACTTGTCAGCCTTCTTGTCATCATCCTTGACAAGCTTCTTATAAGCCGTCTCCGCCGCAGTCAGGGTATCCTTGTTCTTGACGTAGCCCTTGCCAAGGTCGGTAAGCGCATCGTAAGCGGTTCTTGCAGCTTCGATCTTGTCGCCGGACTCCTTCGTCACGGTACCGATCGCATCGATCAGGTCGATCACGTCATAAGCTGCGATCTGCGCCTTGCCCTTCTCGCTCTCCGTTCCCGGAAGCTCATATACGATAACCGGATAATCCTTCTCTATTGCATCATAGATCGTCTCCGCTGCGCTGTGTGGCAGATTGATGCATCCATGCGAACCATTTCTGATGTAGATCGCCGCGCCAAACGTAGATCGCCAGGTTGCATCATGCATTCCGATATTGCCGTTAAATGGCATCCAATAATCAACGTGCGACTCATAGGTAGAACCGCGGAGCGTTGCGTCCTTCGTCTTATAGGTAAGTCCAAAAATTCCGCAAGGTGTCGCATTGCCGCGGATTACGCGTCCGGATACAAAATCCGTATCGATCACAAGCTTTCCGTCCTTATATAGGAACAGATGCTGTGAGGTAAGATTGATCTCAACATAAGAATCCCCATAGTCCGGGCTGTTGTGCGAATTTGCAACCATAAGGTAATTCAAGTCTCTCGTTGTCACCGTATGGGAATTGATCTCCTCGATCACCTGTGCCGTCTCGGTATCATAATCAACCTTCCAGCCGTAATCACTGTTGTCGATCTTCACGGTCTGTCCGTAAGAAGTCTCAAAGTTGCGCGTAGAGTAACAGGTATTGTACTTGTGTCCGAGCGACTTCACATAATCTCTTGCCAACTCGCCGTCAATCGTAATGCTTCCATCATCACCGATGATAAACCAATCATGGTAAGTATCTGCGTCCAGATCAAAGACATCGTCCCCAACGGTATATGTGATTTTTGCCTGACAATACTCATTTAACGTGTCGAGCCAGCTATTTAGTGTCTCGTCATCGTCCATCACAGAAGGCTCATAATAACAGCCTGTCTCCTCCAGATTAAGTGCCGGTTCAAGACTATCGATTGCATTGTTCATCGCTTCGAGCAAAACAGTCTCATCAAGTGCCGTTCCCTCCTTGCTTGGAACCAATTCATATCCTTTCTGCGGAATATAGTCCGAGATTGCCGCATCCTGCGGTGCCACCTGATTCTCCGGCTTCATAAATGGAAGTGATTCCAGAACACTCTTCAATTTTTCCTGGTCGAATCCGATCATCGTCTCCAGCTTATAAGCGTCCGGGCGGAATTCCTTAATGAGCCAGGCAAATCCGCTCTGCTGCTCCAAAAGATTCTCAACCTCGCCATTCCATACCGGTTTAAGGTCAACCGAGCTTCCTTCTATGGTCTCCTTAACGTCTCCCCTGCCCTCTAAGGTCAGAGCATATGTATCTGTGCCAGATGTAATAACATTCTTTACATCCTCGATTGAATAATTAGACACGTCGATATCGTTGATTGTCGTTCCATTGTAAAAATGGCTTCTGTAAAAAACTGAAATTGCAATGTACACTGCTCCCACGATCAAAAGGAGCAGCAGCAAAACAATACCGACTGCCTTCTTTTGTGTCTTTCGTTTCATAATATGTAACGATCCTTTCACCCAGATATGCCGACTGCATATCATTTAGTCTCCTACTTTTGCATACCTTTTCTATTATACAAACCCCGCCAATAATGTCAAACAAAATGACATTGTTTTTTTGCACAAACTGCCTTTCCGGAAAAGCCGGATTTATTAAGAAATTCATAAGATTTATTAAGATACGCCAAAAGGGATTGTGAATAAAATAACACAGTGCTATAATCCACTACAGATTTGAATGGGAGGTAACATTATGCATAACATCATCACGCGTATAAAGGCCTTTTGTCAAAAGAATAAGCATTTATGGATCTTATCGTACTTTATTGTATATCTGATCTGGTTCCAATATGTTGAGACGTCTGTCACGTCACATTTTCATGTAATCCACACCCATCTGGACGACCTGATCCCGTTCTGCGAGGTCTTTGTAGTTCCGTATTTTCTCTGGTTTGGCTATGTGGCATGGGGCGTTGCATACTTTGCATTACATAACAAGCGTGACTTCAACCGGTTATGTGCATTTCTCTTTACCGGAATGACGATTTTCCTGCTGATTTCCACGCTGTATCCGAACGGGCATTACTTACGGCCTACCACATTTGAGCGCGATAACATTTTCACAAGATTGTGTGCTTTCCTGTACAGCACAGACACAGCCACCAATCTGTTTCCGAGCATCCACGTATACAACTCTATCGGTATCCACCTTTCCGTTGTAAACAGTGAACGCTTCGGCAATGATCAAAAAGTAAAAACAATCTCATTCGTTTTGATGTTTTCTATTATTTTATCAACAATGTTTATCAAACAGCACTCCACTTTCGATGTGCTGACAGCACTTCTCTTAAGTGCAGTTATGTACCGGGTTGTTTATCTGCGCGATACTGTAAAGGTTACCCGCCGGGCAGCAAAACGTACACAAAGCTTCCGCGACCGGCTGCCACAATCTTAAGATACTTGTTGCGGATACATGGACTTTACGTTTTCCCGCATACCCAAAAGAGCCTGAGCGCTTCCTTTTCCAAGCGCCCGGGCTCTTTTTAAATCTCTAGTGCTTTTGCCACTCCGGCAGACAATCAAATCTATTGCTATATCCGGATATTCATCCACGAAAGGATATCCGCGTATACCGTCTTTTTATCCAGCTCATTTAAAATCTCATGCCGGTCTTTCTCATATAGCTTATATGTGATATCCTCTATCCCGGCATTCTTATATAGCTCGTACACCTTCTTGACTCCCACACCAAGATCACCGACCGGATCATCTTCCCCGGATACAATAAAGAGCGGTAATGTCTTTGGAATCTTTGCGGCATTTTCCGGCTGACCGTCATACAATACCGCTTCAAAAAGTGCCTGATAGCCATTGATCGTAAACACAAAGGTACATCTCGGATCTGAATAATATGACTTCACGATATCTTCATCCTTGGTAAGCCAGCTGTTCGAAAGCGTTTTCCCGGACAGGTCATACCGGCGGTACGGCTTTCCAAACGCAGCATCTGCGACAAACTTGCTCCGGTAATGCCATCCACGGAAAATCGATAAGAATTTTACCGTAAACATACCAAAACGCGTCGTCATGTCCGGCACCATTCCGGTACCCATAATAATGGCACCCTTTAAGTTTTCATTGTGAATGGTAAGATATTTTCGCAGCATATAGGAACCCATACTATGTGCAAGCATGAAATACGGCACCTTCGGATTTTCTTTCTGGATCATGGTGCGCAGCTTGTGCATGTCCTCCACTAGAAGGTCGCTTGGATTCGGGCTGCCAACATATCCCCAATCATCCTGCGTTGCAACAGACTGCCCATGTCCAAGATGATCATGCCCGACCACCATATACCCCTGCGTTGTCAAAAACTCCGCAAAGGATGCATAGCGCTCAATAAATTCTATCATTCCATGCGTAATCTGCAGAATTGCGCGGTACTCTCCGGAATCCGGGGTCCACTTTACCGCATGTATATTTGTCTTCTTATCCGCAGATAAAAAAGTAAAATTCTCCGTATTCAATTATTGTTCCTCCCCCTTGTTTATAAGTTCGACATACAGGCCTGTCGCGTAAAACAGTTTCTGCAGCTCCCCAACCACTTCCTGTTCACTCTTCTTCTGGCTTTCTACCTCCTCTGCAATATCTTCCATCTGCATCCTGCTCCGCTCTTCCGATTTGATGATTTCCTCAGAGCTGTTCCGAAGCTGCGTAACCGTCTGACGGGTTGTCTTGATGTTGTCAGAAAAATTCATCTCCCCGCAACTATCCACATGCTTTTGAAGCCCCATAAGCTCTTTTAGCAAATGAGCACTTCCCATATTGCTCTCCTTGAGAAGTCCGATCAGATGATGGATTGTCTCCTCCATCTCTATAATCTTGGCATCGGAAGCATCGAGCTGTTCCTGCAGCTCCTTTGCAGAATCCTCATAATGCTTTGAATAATTGCGGATCTCTTCAGCAGCTGTAACAAACTGGCGTCCGGCTTCCCCCATCCTTCCGGCCTCTATAGCCGCATTAAGCGCAAGTACCCCCATCTGCTTGCCCTGCTCACTCATTGTTGAAAGTGCCGTCCGGTAGCCACCATTACAGGCTCTCAATTGATTTGGCAGCTCGCTTAAGTACTTCGAAGGCGTTGTGAAATGCTTATTCTCTTCCACAAGGTTCTGGCACTCGGTCAGCTGCGCTTTGATCAGCTCTGTTGTTCTCCGATAATTTGATTCTGCGGTCTGCATCTGGTCATACACAGTATCCAGCTCCTGCGACAGCGCCGCTGTAATCTCACTCTCATGCTTCGCTTCCTCGGATGCGGAACTGATATGTTCCAGAATACGATCCATATCGGACTCCATCTGCTGTCTCGATTGACTGATCCTGTCATAATTGGAATTCACCCAGTCCTTTTTCCCTGAAAATTCCAAAAGCAGCTGATTTCCCTGCTCTATATTTTTTCCTGCCTGCTCTAGTTCTTCTTTGCTATATTTTTTCTTTCCAAACATTCGTTAAGCCTCCCGAACACATACAGTTTGATTTTACAATGATTTTCCGTTTTTAGCAATAGCTACGGATTTCAAACTGAATACTTTCTTGTCCGTGAAATTCATTGATCTTAGGTCTGTATACCGCAGAGATTTCTATCCGGTTTTCCTTTCCCGCATAAGCTGCCTGCAGCTGCTCTTTTCCAAAACGTTCCACCACAAATTGCTCCCACGCTTCAATATCTCCAAAGTAAATTGCACTTATCATACTCTGCTGCTTTGTACGAAGCGTCAGGCGAAGCACATTCCGATTCTTTCCCACAAGCCACATTCTCACGACCTGTAAATGCTTATCTGCGAAAACCGGCTGTTCATTGTCCTTTCCGAATGGCTCTAGGATATGAAGCTCCCGGATCAGCTCCATGCTCACATAATCCATCGGCATCGGGACATCAATCCGGATCTTTGGAATCTGTTGTTCTTCTGTCAAAGAGCAATTCTCGTTAAGCTCCTGCCGCAGCTTTCCAATATTTTCTTCCGGAAGCGACAGTCCTGCCGCCATCGGATGCCCGCCGAATTTGGTCAGCAGATGCTCACACTTACAAAGTTCCTCATACATGGAATAGTATTCTGTCGAACGTCCAGAGCCTTTGATCCCATCCGCACCTTTTGTCAGAATAAAGGTCGGCTTGTAATATGTCTCCCGGATTCTTCCGGCTATGATTCCCGCAATACTCTCATGGACATCCGGAAGATACATCACAAGAACAGCATCCTTCTCGTAACCTTCCTCCTCATATATCCGCTTTGCCAGTTCCACTCCTGCAAGCGTCAGTTCCTTTCTCTCTGCATTCAGGCTTACCAGCTCGTTCGCAGCTACAACTGCTGCATCCATCGAGTCAGAAAGTAAAAGCTCTAACGCACGCTTTGCCGTATCAAGTCTTCCGCTCGCATTGATACATGGTCCTAAAACGTATCCCAAATGATATGCTGCAATCTGAGCTGGTTCAAGTCCGCATTGTGCAATCAATGCACGAAGCCCGATATTCCCGGTGTGATGGATCCGCTTTAGACCTTCCTTTACCAAGATTCTGTTCTCTCCGGTCAGGCTCATGATATCGCCCACCGTTGCAAATGCCACATGCTCCAGAAAAGCCTCTGTCTCCTCTTTTGCAATATCTAATCTCTCATAAAGGATGCAGATGACTTTCCATACAACTGCAGCCCCACACAGATCCTTATTCGGGTATGTACAATCTGCCTGATGTGGATTTACAATTGCATCCGCCATGCTTCTCTTTTCCACTTTTTCCCCATCAATTTCCGTAAATGGAATCTCGTGGTGATCGGTTACAAGCACTGTCATCCCAAGCGATTTTGCTAGCTCGATTTCATTCAGGGCTGCAATCCCGTTATCACAGGTTAAGATTGTATCCATCCCATCATCCCGTGCCTGCGTGATCAGGTGTTCATTCAGTCCGTATCCATCTGCGATGCGATCCGGAATCTGCACGCTCACCTTTGCCCCGGCACGCCGCAGCGCCTTCACCAGAATGTAGGAGGACATCACGCCGTCAATGTCGTAGTCCCCGATGATGCGGATCGGCGCGTGCTCCTTGATTTTCTCCAGCAAAATATCCACAAGCAGATCTGCGTCCTTTAGCAGATGCGGATCATGCAGATCTCTAAGCGTTCCATTTAAATACCGTTCAATCTCCGCTTCGTCCGTCAACCCCCGATTGCGTATCACACGCGCCGTGACCGGATCAATGCCGAACCTTTTGCCAATCCCCGCAAAGTCCGCTCCTTTATTTACAACTACCCATTTTTCCATACGTTACCTCCATCAGCATCAGCCCCTGCGGCGGCGCAGTATACCCGGCGCTTGTGCGGTCCTTTGCATCTCTTATCCGCTCCATATCTTCCGGTGCAAGCCGTCCACTCCCCACTTCGATCAGAGTTCCGGTTATGATACGGATCATATTTTGTAAAAATCCGTCACCTGTATAATCAATCACAATTTCCTGATCGTCTGACCGGATATCAATTGCCAAAATCGTCCGGATCGTCGATTTTTTCATCTTCCGGTTGCCGCAAAAGGACGCAAAATCATAGGTTCCGACCAGATATGCTGCTGCCTTTTTCATACGCTCTGCATCAAGAGGTGCATCCAGGTATGTATACACATATCTGCGCTCAAACACATTCGGTGTCGTGCTGGTATGTATGCGGTAGCGATACGTCTTTTCCTCGGCATGATAACGGCTGTGGAACCGCTCGTCCACCTCGTCTATCGCGGTTACGGCAATATCTTCCGGCAGATAACGGTTCAGATACTCCCGGATATCCTCCTTCGTATAGCTTGTCCCATCTTCCTTTTTCACATCCGGCATGTGAAAATTCGCCACCTGTCCGATAGCATGTACCCCTGCATCCGTTCTCCCGGAGCCGATCACATCAATCTCACAGCCAGCAAGCGTGGCAAGCACGTTTTGCAATTTGCCCTGGATCGTAGCATCGCTGTTTTTTAGCAGCTGCCATCCCCGGTATTTCGTTCCGTCATATGCAACTGTGATTCGATAATTGTGCACGATTTTATCCTCCTGTTGTGATATGCCGGACTGTCCTGCCAGCCCGGCATACCGCATCTGATTACATTCTTTATTGGTACAATTCCGCGATACGCGTTACGGCAACATAGATTGCCGAAATCTCATACCATGTCTTATAGTCTACCACGCCTGTCACCGGAAGTCCAAACACTCTTTGAAAAGCCTCCACGGCCTCCTTCGTTTTGTTGCCATAGATGCCGTCCGCACTGATCGTTGGAATTGCCGGATAACTCTTTGATATCCGGGCAAGCTGTTCCTGCATCTGGCGCACCTTTGCCCCCGTTGATCCTACCGTAAGATTGTATCCCGGCCACGATGCCGGAATGCCTGAAATTTCATCTGCGACGTTGATATACATGTTGCTGCCATAATAATAACGCAGAATCTCAATTGCCGAATATCCCTGATCACCTAGATATTTTGATCCCCACTGTGTCATCCAGTTCGGGCACGATACTTTCTGACCGTCACAGTACTGTGTCAGAATCGGCTGACGTACATTCGGTCTGGAGAGATAATTTTCAAACATTTCATCCACCACTCTGGAAATGCTTTGGAATACATTTCTTCCATATGTGAATGCATGATCATAAGCCGTGGAATTTGTGATTGTAAAATTCTTGCCTTTGCCCCGATACCATTCCGTGTATACACGATTGAGTGTAAAGGACATGATTGCAAGCACATTCGCACGGATGGTCGCATCCGGCCATGTCGCATAGATTTCGCTGGATGCGACATTTTTGATATAATCGCGGTACCTTACATAGTAGTTCGGTGCAGTATTATCATTCGGTCCCCCCGCATGCACAACCACATATTCTGGTATTACTACACGGCTAAGTACGATCTCTCCGGTTTCTGCGACAGTCTTTACCTCATCTTCCGGGATCTTTGGTGGAAAGTTTCCCCACAAAGTATGATCCGGAATGGCAATATTGGCTTTCGCATTCCCCGGTGCATCCTCCGCTTCGAGTTCCACATTTTGGATAGACAACTGCCCTGACATGACATCAATTCCGGAAATATTAATGGAACGGTACCCCGGCGCGGACACTGTAATGGTATACTCGGCATATGGCTGCACTTCGCCCGGCTCCATGGAATATTCGAGCGGTGGAGCATTAAGCGTAAGTGTATCTGTGTTTCCCGATGCATCTGTCATTACCTCCTCAATGGGCTGCGACGGATCTCCCGTATAGCCAATGGAAATGCGCGCATCTTCAACCGGATTTCCTTCGGATCGCCCGTTTACACGGATACGCAGTGTTCCCTGGTCAACGGCATCTTCCTGTAAATATCTTAAATTTTTCATAAAATACCCTTTATGTTCCCTCGTTAAAGTATATGCACCATCTTTCCAAAAGGTGTATAATATGATAACGAGCAATGAATTTCAAAGGAAGGAGCATTTCTATGCATACATTTACACATCAACCAATCGAGTCCCTTACGCTTAATCCATTTACAAGGTTAAGCAAGGATTGGGCGTTAGTCAGCGCCGGTACCCCGGAAAAGAGCAATACCATGACTGTAAGCTGGGGCGGTGTAGGCGTTATCTGGGGCAAGAATGTAACTTACATTTTCATTCGTGATTCCCGCTATACCAAGGAATTTATTGACCAGGGCGACACTTTTTCTCTTGCCTTTCTCGATGAATCGCATCATGATGCACTCAAATACTGCGGAGGTCATACTGGACGGGGAACCGACAAATGGAAGGATGCGAACCTTACGCCTGCTTTTTCTGATGGAGTGGTTTACCCGGATGAATCCAAGCTGGTGCTGCTCTGCCGAAAAATGGCTGCTGTTCCAATCACAGAGGACAGTTTTGTTGATTCCGGAATCAATGAAAAATGGTACAGCGATCACGATATGCATACTATGTATGTCGGAGAAATCCTGGATGTACTGACCCGTTAGTTAAAAAAAGACGTCATCGGAGCGGCATTCCCTTGCCGGGATTTGCTCCATTGACGTCTTTCTATATTATGCCACGCGCCTTCGGTGCCTTTGCACATGATGGATGATGTCTTATGCGCCTTATCTGCAGCCGGTGCTTATGGACTCTATCGCAACTGCACCTCCACGCACAATCGAAATCTTATTCTTAAACTTTGTCTTAAGCAAAGCAATCAGTTCATTGTTGCGATGTTCCGTCAGCTTGCTTTCAAGAATAACCGCATTTTCTCCGATATCGACCACATCAATCCTGAATACCTGCGCAATCTGGAACACCTGCGCAATCTCATCTTTATCGATCCGTTCCACCTTTGCATACAGAATTTCTTTCATGTGCAGCGGAACATCCGTAAGATCAATAACCTTAATCACTTCCACCATGCGGTTAAGTTGTTTCTTGATTTGTTCAAAGGTAATATCATCACTCTTTACACAAATGGTCATACGGGAAACCGTCTCATCTTCTGTCGTTCCAACCGTCAGTGACTGCAAATTGTAGGACTTCCCGGAAAATAATCCGGAAACCTTTGCAAGAACACCGACTTCATTTTCTACATACAACGCTATCCAGCGGCTCTTCATCTCTGACATGTTCCCACCTCCTACTTCAAAATCATTTCACTCATCGGATTTCCGCTTTTTACCATCGGAAGGACAATCTCATCCGTTGCTATCATAAACTCGATGAGGGTTGGCGTATCCTTATGCTTTCTTGCCTCTGCAAAAGCCGCATCGATATCTTCTTCCCTCTCCACACGGATCCCCGTACCGCCATAGCTTTCTACAAGTTTGACAAAATCCGGGGTATACGGCGGGCAGGCTTCATTCGGTCCCTTACACTCTGCCGGGCACCCTTTTCTTCTGCGCAGACAGGTAGCCGAATAACGCTTTCCATAGAATAACTGCTGCATCTGACGCACCATTCCAAGATAATAATTATTCAGGACACAGATAATAACACCGGCTTCCTGTGTCACCGCAGTCGCCAGCTCCTGGATATTCATTTGTAATCCACCATCGCCACTGATACAGATGACATCCTTATCCGGGTTTGCGATCTTGGCTCCGATTGCGGCCGGAAGCCCAAATCCCATCGTTCCGAGACCTCCGGATGTCAGCAGCTTGCTGTCTTCATCCAATTCAAGATACTGTGTCGCCCACATCTGATGCTGCCCTACATCCGTGACATAGATTGCTTTCGGGAAATTGGAGTTAATATGCTCCATAATCATCTGCGGGGTCAACCCTCGATCCCTGCGCATTGCAAGCGGATTCTCATTTTCCCATATACGGATCTGGTTCTGCCAGCTCTGCGTATTCTTCGGCTCCGCCCATTCTAAAAGTTTCTCCAAAGCCGTATTGGCATCCGCAACAACAGGCACATCTACCACAACATTTCTGGATATAGATGCAGTATCCACATCAATGTGTACGATCTTTGCCTTAGGTGCGAATTCGTTCAGGTCTCCGGTAATGCGGTCATTGAAACGTGTTCCAATGGAAAAAAGTACATCACATTCACTGACCGCCTTGTTTGCTGCATATTTTCCATGCATTCCACAGTTTCCTATATAAAGAGCATGCTTTGTCGGAATCGCACCTTTTCCCATAATAGTTGTAACCACTGGCACATCCAATGTTTCCACAAACTTTAACAGATTCGCATTGGCATGTGCAATGTTGATGCCTCCGCCAGCCAGTATCAATGGTCTTTTCGCACTCTTTAAAAGCTTATACGCGCGTTTCAGCTGTCCTACATGAACCGTGTCGTTAATCTTGTATCCACGGATATCCACTTTTTCCGGATATTCCGCAGGACCGGATGCTGTCTGGATATCTTTTGGAATATCAATGAGTACCGGACCTGGTTTTCCGGTTCGTGCAATATAAAATGCCATCTTGATAATACGTCCGAGATCCGCACGATTTCTGACGGTCACTCCGTACTTGGTGACACTGCGCGTCATGCCGACAATATCTACCTCCTGAAAGGCATCATTTCCAATCAGTGACAATGGAACCTGCCCGGTAAAGCATACCAGCGGAACATTATCATAATGTGCGTCCGCAAGACCTGTTATAATATTTGTAGCCCCCGGACCGCTGGTTACAAGGCACACACCTACACGTCCGGTAGACTTCGCATAGCCCTCTGCCTCATGGATGAGTCCCTGCTCATGCCTCGGCAATACAAGATCAATATTTTCCGCCTTATACAGTTCATCAAAAAGATCCGTAACTGTGCCTCCGGGATACCCGAAAATGGTATCCACTCCTTCTTCCTGAAGCGCTTTTACAAACAATTTTCTACCTGTGATATCCATACTGTTTTCCTCTGTCCATTCCTATATTAATTGTAAAGCAAACGGTCTTTCCTTAAATCAATCCCATCGACCGCAAAAGAAAAATCCAGCCTGTAAGCGTAAATGCTGCAAGCAATGTTGTCATTACAATGATGCTGGCTGTCAGTACGCCGTCATTTTTCATATTTTTTGCCATAATATAGCAGCTCGGTGTTGCAGGTGCAGCAAGCATAATCAGTATCGCAATGATCTTCTCTCCACTAAAGCCCAATGCAACCGCCAGCGGAAGGAACACAAGCGGCTGTATGACCAGCTTGATTGCAGACGCCCACAACGTAGGTCTGATCTTTGCCAGAGCCTTTCTTCCCTCAAACCCGGCTCCAAGTCCAATCAATGCCAGCGGAGTTGCAAGCTGCGCAACCGAATTGATCGTCTTGTCGATAATCGTCGGAAAATCGATCCCGATCAACGCAACAATAACTCCAAGTACAATTGAAATAATAATTGGGTTCCTGATGATGTTGACACAAGCACTCTTAAGCTTTGCCGTATCGCGTTTTGCGTTGTCTTCCTGCTCGGCCTCAAAAGTAAGCACCAGCACAGAATAAATATTATATAAAGGCACCGCACCAATGATCATCATCGGTCCCATCGCAGATACACC
Organism: Agathobacter sp.; assembly: GCA_022769125.1. Classification (GTDB taxonomy): domain Bacteria; phylum Bacillota; class Clostridia; order Lachnospirales; family Lachnospiraceae; genus Roseburia. The sequence continues at coordinate 17,531 of JALEKN010000039.1, read as the reverse complement.
ATAGATATTATTGATAAACGCCAATCCCATAACTGCGGCGCTGCTGCGAAACGATGCCTGCACGAAAGCGCCCCGCATACTCTTATCCTTTAGAAGCAGTTTGGCTGCACCCCAAATCGCCCAAAAGCAGATGCTCGTAGCAACTGCACAGAACAGCACAAAACGCATATCAAACTCAGCTCGTATATCCACCGACGACAAATCCCTGAATACCATAAAGGGAAGTGTCACTTTAAAGTTAAATTTGTTGGAGACATTGACAAAATGCTCATCCAGCATACCTGTTTGTCTTAAAACCCATCCAATGACCATAACAAGGAATATAGGCATTGTAACGTTAAGACTGAATATAAAATTACCCATTATTTTTTACGCTCATACCGATAAAAAAAGAACTCAAGATCAAAATATGTCTGCTCTTCACTGTCTCCGGTGAGTACCCATTCAGGTTTTTCGTCCAAATTCGGGAAATATGCGTCTGCATCATACGCATAATTGATCTTTGTGATATGTGCAACATCGCATTCATCCAGAAGCTGTTCATATATCTTTTCGCCGCCAATCACATAGATGTCTTCACTATCATACTTTTTCAGTTCTTCGTGCAGTTCATCCATAGAATGTACCACAACCGCATCCTTTACTTTATAGTTCGGATTGTGTGTCAATACAATATTCGTCCGGTTCTTAAGCGGCAGACCATTTGGGAAACTTTCCAACGTTTTTCTTCCCATAACCACGACCTTCCCGGTTGTTGTCTCACGGAAGAATTTCTGGTCCATAGGGATCCGTACTAACAGCTCATTATTCTTTCCGATGGCCCAATTTTCATCAACTGCTGCAATTAAATTCATCGTATATGCCTCTTTCCTGTTATTTCCTGCTGTCAAAATTGCATCCAAGATATCCTTCTGCTGCCCTGCTGTCATTTCATATGCGTGGCATTTCCAATCAGCGTTTCGCTTTAAATTGCAATTGGGATATCCTTGATCTGCTCTCCGGTCTCGTAGTCTGATATTTTGATATCATCTTTCGTAAACTTGTAGAAATCCTTAATTTCCGGGTTAAGCCAGAATTTTGGTGCTGGATGCTGTTCTCTTTGGATCAGTTCCTCCACGATTGGAACATGGCGATCGTAAATATGTGCATCCGCAATCACATGTACCAATTCCCCTACTTTCATGTCACACACCTGCGCAACCATATGAAGAAGTACCGCATACTGGCAGACATTCCAGTTATTTGCCGCAAGTACATCCTGTGAGCGCTGATTCAAAACAGCATTCAAAGTCAGCTTGTCATCGCCCTTTTTCTGGGTTACATTATAAGTCATACTATATGCACATGGCTGAAGATTCATCTCATGCAATTCTGCTACATTCCATGTAGTTGTAATAATTCTTCTGCTGAATGGCGTATTGCGCAGATCCCAGATGACTGCATCCATCTGATCCAGCCAGACATTATACTTTTTGCCCCGCCCGCTTGTATTTTCGGTGAAGCGGATGGAAGGATACTTTTCTTTTAATGTCTCGTCCGGCTCATCCGCTGTATGATGAATATATGGTGACCCGATCTGGTACCCATAGGCTTTTCCGATTGATCCATCTTCATCTGCCCACTCATCCCATACTGTGCTCTGCAGATTATGGATATTATTGGATTTTCTCTGATAAATCCAAAGCATTTCCTCTGTGGCGGATTTGATGTATGTCTTACGGAGTGTGATTGCAGGAAATTCCTTTGATAAATCATATCGGTTAACCACACCAAAGCGCTTGATCGTATAGGCACTTGTGCCATCCTCCCAATGCGGACGGACCTTTTCCCCTTCGGTACTGGTTCCTTCCTCCAAAATATCTCTGCACATACATACAAATACCTGATCTGCGTAGCTCATGAATCATCCTCCTTAAATCGCCGCAAGCGGCGGCCTATGTTTAAAAGTATATCTTTTTTCTTCCGAAAACACAACAAAAACTCTTTCCAGATAAGCGAACTTCTGTATAATAGAAGCTGGCGCATGAAATCTGCGGTTGTACAAAGGTTAAGTTAACAATTTGCGATTCTCTTTTAACTGCCACATTTTATTACAACAAATTCAGGAGTTTACCATGACCATCAGCCTTGCCCCTTTGGAGGGAATTACCGGATATATTGTCCGTAACGCCTTTTTGCATAATTTCGGAGGTATCGATACCTATTACACCCCGTTTATCCCTGCCGGGAAGAATTTTAACAAGAAAGTTCTCCGAGACATCTCCCCTGAAAACAATCCAGGGATCCGTCTGATTCCACAGCTTATGTCAAACAAAGCCGAGGAAGTCATCGACATGGGGCATCGGCTCGCAGCGTTTGGCTACAACACAGTCAATATCAATCTCGGCTGTCCTTCCGGCACTGTCACTTCCAAGAAGCGCGGCTCCGGTCTTCTGCTCTATCCAAAGGAGCTGGATCATTTTCTCTATGAAATATACAGCCATGCAGATTTTCGCGTGTCCATAAAGACTCGCATCGGCTTTAACTCCACTGAAGAATGGGCTGCAATTCTTGATATTTACCGCAAATACCCGATTGACGAACTTATCATCCACCCTCGCGTGCGCGCAGAGTTTTATAATGGGGCCCCGCACCTTGACTGTTTTAAGAAAGCATATGATACGGTTCGTATCCCACTCTGCTATAATGGGGATATTGTATCCTTAGGAACTTACACGACGATCACGGAACGTTTTCCTCTTCTGGACAACATTATGATCGGGCGTGGTCTTCTGGCTGCCCCCTGGCTTGCCGCGCAGATCAAGGGAGAGGTCTTGCCCGAATCTGTCCGAAGAGAAAAGCTCCGCTCTTTCTGTGATGAAATCTATTCCGGTTATTTGTCCATTTTCTCTGGTGAAAAAGATGCCGTTATGCATATGAAGGAAATATGGGGATTTCTTGGAAATAGTTTCCCTGGACGTGAAAAAACACTAAAAAGGATTCGCAAATGCCAGAATTATGCAGAATATAAAGTTCTTGTTGATGAGATGTTTCGTGATTAAACAGTTATCTCCGGGAAAATAGCCTTTCCCGGAGATTTCCTTTTATTCTCTACTTATTCTTTACAGAAGAAAGCAGTATCCTGTCATTATCAAATTCTTTGCCGGCTCCGACAGAGAATTTCTCAAGCAGATCATCTACCGTCATACGGCTTCGTTCCTCCCCGCTGATGTCTAGTACGATGCGTCCGCTATCCATCATCAGGGTACGATTGCCAAGACTTAATGCCTGATTCATGTTATGTGTAACCATTAGACAGGTGATGTTACGCTCCGAAACGATATTCTTTGTGAGCGTCAGGACCTTCTCAGCAGTTCCTGGATCGAGAGCAGCCGTATGTTCATCCAATAAAAGGAGCTTCGGTGTCACGATTGTTGCCATAAGAAGCGTAAGTGCCTGCCTCTGCCCACCGGACAATAAACCTACCGGGTTCTTCATCCGGTTTTCAAGATCCATTCCAAGTAATGCAAGATGCTCACGGAACATCTCTTTATCTTTCTTGGATATCCGGCTAAAATACTGATGCCGTTCTGTGCTGGCACGCAAATAAGCAATTGCAAGATTTTCTTCGATTGTCATATTCGGGGCAGTTCCCTTCATCGGGTCCTGAAAAAGATATCCGATCATCTTGGCACGCTGGTGTTCGCGAGAAAATGTAATATCCTCTCCATCTAACTCAATGCAACCCTTCTCCACAAAGAAATTGCCGGCAATTGCATTAAACATAGTCGACTTTCCTGCTCCGTTTGAGCCGACAATCGTTGCAAAATCCCCTTCGTTCAGTTCAAGGGAAAGCCCGTTTAACGCTTTCTTTTCATTTACCGTTCCCCTGTTAAAGGTCTTGTAGACATCCACTAATTTAAGCATCAATATCGCCTCCTTTACTTAAGGCGGCGTTCTCCGCTTTGTGATGTGCGATTGCCTGCGCCTGAGTTCGCTTGAGAGCCGCATACTCTTTTAGCTTTGGCATCGCGATTGCGAGCGCAACAATGATCGCTGACACCAGCTTAAATGCCTCTGTCGGTACATTTAAGCGAAGTGCGATTGCCACGATCATACGATACAGGCAGGAACCAATCAGGACTCCAAGAATCCCTTTCTTGACGCTTCCGTGCTTTCCAAGCAGAGTTTCTCCGATGACAAGTGACGCAAGAGCGATTGTAACCATACCTGTTCCAAGGTTGATGTCACAGCTTTTATTGTACTGACCGATCAAGCATCCCGCAAGCCCGGTACACGCATTTGATACGCATAACCCCACTGTAATCGTAAATGCCGGGTTGATGGAAGAAGATTTAACCATCGCCGGATTGTCTCCGGTTGCCCGGATTGACAATCCCAGCCTCGTATTCAGGAAAATAATCATCAGGATACACATGATTGCCACAATCACAGCAATCAAGATCAATTTGTACCAATTCAGCCAAAATGCAGAATCACTCAGTCCTTTGAACAAGGAAAACACCGTATCCACGCCAAAGATTGAGATATTGGATGACAGTCCCATAACCATCAGGTTAATGGTATATAGTCCTGTATTCACAATAATTCCGGCAAGAATGCTCTCCACTCCAAGCCTCGTCTGTAAAAACGCCGTGATGAATCCCGAACAGATGCCGGCAAGCATTGCAGCAAACATTGCGAGGATCGGATGCCCGGCAATCGTTACCACCGCACCGACCGCACATCCTAACGTATAGCATCCATCCGTAGACAGATCACACAAGTTCAATATGGAAAAACTCAAATATAAGGATAATGCAACCAGCGAGTAGATCAATCCTACTTCTAGTGCAGTCTGCAAAATTGCAGGGGTAATAAACATGTGTAACTCCTCCTAGATTCCTGCTTTTCAAGTATACTGTCTATCCAGGCACTTCACATTGCCCAGACTTCCCCGGTATCCCGCTTTACTCAAACTCTTCCGCTGTCTCAATCTCAGAAATCTGTGTGCAGTAATCTGCGAGTGCAGCCTTTACCGTCTCAAGATCAAAACCGATTGCAGCGCAGGTCTGTGTATTGATGGTCGCAAGACCATTATCAAACGTCTTAACTGCCATCTCTGCCGGATTCTTGCCATCAACAAGAATCTCAACTACCATATCAGCTGTTTCAACGCCAAGGTTTGCATAATCAACGCCATATCCTAAAAATGCTCCGTTTAACGCAAAGGAATCAGCTCCGGTATAATGCGGAATTCCAGCCTCTGCCAGCTTCTCGTAGATTGCAAGTTCTGCCGTCATGATTGTGTTATCGGTTGGGGTAAAGATTGCATCTACGCCTTCAGCCACCAAAGCATCTGCCGCGGAGGAAACCTCATCTGTTGTTGTTCCGGTCTTTTCTATGTATGCGACACCCTTTGCATCCAGATATGCCTTGGCATCTGCGATCGCCTGTGCGGAAGCATCCTCGCTCTTTGAGTAGAGCAATCCGATGTAATCTGCATCCGGATTTGCCGCAAAGATCATGTCCATGATCGTGTTGGTGTTAAGCGCATCGGATGTACCTGTGATGTTAGATCCCGGTGCATCCATAGAAGTCACAAGACTTGCCCCGACCGGATCCGATACTGCCGAAAATACAACCGGAATCGGATTGTCCTCCGTTGCTGCCTGTACAATCTGCGCAGTCGGCGTTGCGATCGGGATGATAACATCAACTTCATCGGAAATCAATTGTGTTGTGATCTGATTAAGTGTTGTTGCATCTGCCTGACCATTGAAGGTATAGTCTGCATAATCAAAGGTTACACCAAGCTCCTTGCCCTTTTTGTCAAGCTCAGTCTCAATATTCTTCTCAATCTGATTCAAGGAAGCATCATCTACAAATTGGATAATACCAACCTTATAAACCTTGGCATCATCTGCACTTGCGCCTGCCCCGGCATCTGTGCCAGAGCCGCACGCAGCGAGGCTCATTGCCATCACAGCCGTTAATAAAACGGATACTATTTTCTTTTTCATAAAACATCTCTCCCAACTATCTGAAAAATTATTTGTCAATTCGAGGCTCACCTCTTCATCAGCCCAAAATCGCCTTATCTGAGGTGAACTCCTGACCACTTACCTTTTCGAATTGGTGAAGAAGCTCCTCCACCGTAAGCTTAGCCTTTTCTTCACCCTTGATATCCAGAATAATATGGCCTTCGTTCATCATCACAAGACGGTTGCCATGCGTGATTGCATCCTTCATGTTATGTGTGATCATCAATGTCGTAAGCTGGTTTGCCCCGACAATGCGCTCCGTCGCATCAAGTACCTTTGCGGCGGTTTTCGGATCAAGTGCCGCAGTATGCTCATCCAGAAGAAGTACCTTCGGCTTTTCAAGTGTTGCCATCAAAAGGGTAAGTGCCTGCCGCTGTCCTCCGGATAATAAACCAACCTTTGAGGTAAGGCGATCCTCCAATCCAAGATCAAGAACCTTGAGTAACTCTTTAAACTCAGCAGTCTCAGCCTTTGACAAATTCGTGCGAAGTCCACGCTTTTTGCCACGACGCTTTGCCAATGCCAGGTTCTCATCAATCTGCATGGTTGCAGCTGTTCCTGTCATCGGATCCTGAAAGACGCGTCCGATATATTTTGCGCGTTTATGCTCCGGAAGTGCCGTCACATCCACTCCGTCAATGACAATCTTTCCACTATCCACCGGCCATACGCCCGCGACAGCATTCAGCATGGTTGATTTTCCGGCGCCATTTCCTCCGATGACCGTCACAAAATCTCCCTCTTCAAGCTTCAAAGAAAGGCCGTTAAGAGCGGTTTTCTCATTTACCGTTCCCTTATTGAATGTCTTATACACGTTTGAAATCTCAAGCATTCTCATTGCCTCCCTTCTTGCGCTTTCCGCCAACATATTTGTTCTTCCAATATGGAACTGCAAGGAACATTGCCACAACCAAAGCTGACAAGAGTTTGAGATCATCGGTTGAAAGGCCAAGGCGAAGCACAAACTGGATCACGATGTAGTATATAACTGCACCGATCGCACATGATAAAAGCTTCAGACTAAAGTTACGGAAAATCTTACCGAACACAACCTCTCCGATAATGACTGCGGCAAGACCGATAACGATTGCACCACGTCCCATATTAACATCGGAAAAGCCCTGATATTCTGCCAAAAGAGCGCCGCTTAAAGCAACAAGTCCATTGGAAAGCATAAGACCAAGCACCTTCGTGGTATTTGTATTAATTCCCTGTGCTCTCGCCATATTGCCATTAGCACCGGTTGCCCGAAGAGAAGCCCCCAGCTCTGTTCCAAAGAACCAATACAAAATTGCAATGATCACCACCAAAAATATTGCAAGCAGCAGTAACGGATTGCGCAATGATATCTCACGCACATAGCGTGCAGATACCAGAAGCTTGTATTTGTCTACGCTGACCGGAAGATTTGACTTGCTTCCGTTGTCTGTTCCCCATCCCATAATATGAAGATTGATAGAATACAGTGCAAGCTGCGTCAAAATTCCTGCGAGGATTGCCGGAATGCCAAACTTTGTGTGGAAAATACCCGTAAGCATTCCCGCCAGAAGTCCTGCGATAAAAGCCATCAAAAACGCAACCCAGACTGGTGTTCCATTGATTGTCAGAATAACGCAGACCGCTCCCCCTGTACAAAGGGAGCCGTCCACGGTCAGATCTGCTACATCCAAGATCTTATAGGTTATGTACACGCCAATTGCCATAATACCCCAGATTAATCCTTGCGCTACCGCACCGGGCATGGCATTTAACAGACCGATAAGAAAATCCATAAAAACCTCCTGATTATTCAGCGATTGCGGTATAGTCATCCGGAACGGTAATTCCTAATGCTTCGCAATTTGCTACATTGTATTCCTTCGTAACATTCGGAGCATACTTAACTGCCATTGTTGAAACATCAGCTCCATTTACTAAAATCTCATATGCCATCTCTCCTGTGGAGTATCCAAGGTCATAGTAGCTGATGCTTAATGTTGCAACACCACAGCCCTTGCAGATTCCTTCCTCACCGGCGATTACCGGAACCCCTGCCGGGATAACAACGTTTGCAATCGCTTCCGTATTGGATGCGGCGGTATTGTCGGTCGGGATGTAGATTACATCACTTGCATCTGCTGCTGACTGCGCTACAGAAGTAACATCATTGGTATCTGTAAATGCATACCAGGTAACTTCATATCCATAGTCCTTCAAGTATCCCTCGATCACGGAACACTGGTATACGGAGTTCGGTTCACTTGAGCAATACAACAGTCCGACATTCTTTGCATCCGGGAACAGTTCATTGAGCATTGCTGCCTGCTGGTCAAGCGGGGCAAGATCAGATGTACCAGAAATATTATTGCCAACAGTACCTGTCCAATCCTCAATCTCAAGGGCAGTTGCATAGTCTGTTACAGAAGTTCCAAGAACCGGGATATCTGCTGTCGCAGATGCTGCCGCCTGAAGCGGGGCTGTTGCATTTGCCATAATAAGATCCACACCATCGGAAATCAGTCCGTTCACGATAGTCGGGCAGTTTGTACTCTCTCCGGATGCATTCTGCACCTCAAATGTCACAGAATCTCCGAGTTTTTCCGTAAGTGCAGCCTGAAATCCTTCTGTCGCTGCATCCAATGCCGGATGCTGTACCAGCTGGCACACACCAATCTTGTAGGTCTTGCCATCTGTACTAGTGCTTGCCTGATTGTCTGCCTCTGTGCTTCCACAGGCAGCCAGCCCCATTGCCATTGTTGCAGCCAAAACCATTGATACGATTTTCTTTTTCATCATTCTTCCTCCTAAATAAAGCAAAAAAGCGATAAAACCAATGCGGTTCATCGCTTCCTCGCGGCTTCATTTTTGCGCGCCCGCGCTTTTCCACACCAACGCTTTAGTTTCTTAAATTATACCAATAGATTATAACGAAAGAAAACCTATTTGTCAATGGCAGACACGGGCGGCATCAAACTATACATATTTTAATAAAACCGGAATCAATTTACTCATATCGATTGGCTTGGCAATGTGATCGTTCATTCCCACGTCAAGGGCTTTCTGCCGATCCTCCGCAAAAGCATTTGCGGTCATTGCGATAATTGGGATGTTCGCTTTGCTTTCATTGGCAAAGTGGCGGATCTTCCTCGTTGTCTCATATCCATCCAGAATCGGCATCTGAATGTCCATTAAAATCAGGCTGTAATAACCATCCGGTGCATTTTCGAGCATTTCCGCGCACACAACTCCGTTCTCCGCACGGTCAATCTTCAATCCGTGCTCTGACAGAAGTGTAATCGCTATCTCTGCATTCAGATCATTATCTTCCGCCAGAAGAATATGTTTTCCATTCAATGAAGTATTGTCATTATCTACAGCAATCTGTTTCGGCTGCGTATCCTCAAGTTTTGCAATGCGGCATGGAAATTTGATAACAAATGCAGACCCTACCCCGATTGTACTATCCACCGTAATCGTACCACCGAGCATATCCACTAGTTTCTTTACAATTCCCATTCCAAGCCCGGTACCCTCAACTCCGCTCGTTGTGGAATTCCGCTCTCTTGAAAACGCTTCGAAAATATGCTCCTGAAACTCCTTTGACATCCCGATTCCGGTATCACGCACCACAAACTCCTGCGTAAACCGCCCATCTTCACGATCATCCAGCTGTCGGATCGCACAGGTAACACTTCCACCCTCAGCAGTGTACTTAATTGAATTGCTGATGATATTCAATATAATCTCAGTAATCAGTGTTGTATCCATATATACATAAGGGTGAATGATACTTTTTGATACAGAAAATTGCAGATGCTTCTTCTCCATTTCCGGCTGTATCATAGTCACGCAGGCCTCCAGCACACTTCCTGCTTCAATAGCCGACTCCTCTACGACCGTCTTCCCGGATTCAATTCTGGAAAGTTCCAGAACATTATCCAGAATAGATAGCATCTTTTCTCCACTGATCTGGATCTTGTCAAAACACTCCTCTGTTTTCCGGGGATCGTCAAGATTCTTTCTTCCTATCTCAGCAAAGCCCAGAATTGCGTTCATCGGTGTCCGTATGTCATGGCTCATGTTAAAAAGGAATGTCGATTTAGCCTCATTTGCAGCATCGGCAGCCACCACTGCCTCTCGCAATCGTTGCTGTTGGCTGGCCTCCTCCTTGCGCTGTTTCCGGAATACCAATCCTCCAATGATCGTCAGGACGAAAATAACAACCGCCGCGTTGATTGCAATCCGCATCGTCTTTTTCTGGCTTTCAGCTACAAAAGCATATGTGCTTTCCATATCTATTTCAATGCAGAGTGCTCCAATAACATCTCCCGTTCCATCGGAAGCAATTACCGGATAGCAGGCGGTAAAAATATGTCCCCATGTTGTGTCCACGATATCCTGTGAATAAATTGTCTGCCCGGATAAAGCAGCATCAATATATGGAATCATTTCGTCCTCAATGTAGGTTCCCGGATATGCAAAGTCCGAAGCATCAAGATCCAGACCATCTACCAGATAGATCAATCTGCCATCCGCGTTGCGGCTTGCCGTATATAGATAGCGTGTGGAATTTAAGGTTCGAAGCTCATTTAACATCTGTTGTAGTTCCTGATAACGAGCCGTCTGCATATCCTCGATCGTATTTATGGATTTGAAATCATCCCGTGTAAACTTATTGGAAACCAGGGTTCTGATTGCATCTGAACATTCAGTATCTCTGTTTTGCGCATTCTCGACAATTGAATCACTGTAGTTTTTCTGCAGGGTAAATGTATATCCGGAAAACAAGAATACAATTACGAGTAAAATGGCGGTCAGATCCAGCGTCATCCGATACTTAGATCCCCTCATAAATCCACCTCCGCCAGCTTGCTTAAGGATTCTATTTTCGTATTCATCATCTGTCAATATCCTCCGTGAACTATATGTTATCCCATTTTGAGGCCTTCCGCAATAGCACATCGATATGCATTCATTCCCGGTATCTGTTATCACTTCTTTATGTATTTTGCAATCGTCTGGCACATTACCGGCGGATTGATCGGTTTCGGAAGATGGCAATCCATGCCGGAGTTAAGAATCAGCTCCTTCTCCTTGTCAAATGCATCTGCGGTCATTGCAATTATCGGTACCGTAGCAGCATCCTTTCGCGCCATTGCCCGAATATGTTTTGTTGCCTCCATGCCGTTCATAACCGGCATATTTACGTCCATTAAGATCACATCGTAAAATCCTTCTCTTGACTCGGCAAACTTTGCAACAGCCTCCTGACCGTTATTTGCCACATATACAAGGCAGGAATTCTCCTCCAGAATGGTTTTGGCCACATATATATTCAGTTCATTATCCTCTACCAGAAGAATATGGGCGCCTCGTAAAGCATCGGTCTCATAAATATCCTCTCTCTTCTTTGATGGTGCTTCTGCAAGTTCTACATACAATTCAATCTTAAATTCCGTTCCTTTGCCAAGTGCACTCTTTACTTCTATTGTACCGTCCATGGCCTCAACCAGACTTTTTACAATCGGAAGCCCAAGTCCGGTTCCCCTTGCATGGTCACCGAGCTCTGATGCTTCCTGGGAAAATGCGTCATACATATGAGTCTGGAACTCTTCGCTCATTCCAATTCCGTTATCCCGGACATACATACGGATTCCCACTTTGCCATCTTCGTCCGTTTCCTTCGGTTTTATTCGTTCGGAAACAAATTCTATTGTCCCACCCGCCGGTGTGAATTTGGCGGCATTGGATAACAGGTTGAAAAATATCTGGCTGAATCTTAACCGGTCTACCTTAATACACTTGACACCGCAATTCATCTGAAAGATAAAATTAATGTCCTTTTCATCCATAAGCGGTTTGATCACCGTCAAGATGGAGTCCTTAAATTCCTCACAGGTAAATGGTGCTTCATGCAGTGTCATCTCGCCATTCTCAATCTTGCTTAAATCCAATATGTCGTTGATCAGCCCCAGCAGGAAATTGCTGGAAATGTCAATCTTATTCAGATATTCCCTGATAGTTTCAAGATCATTTTCTTTTTTTGCCAGATGGGTCACACCAATGATCACATTCGTCGGTGTTCTGATATCATGGCTCATTCTGGACAAGAATTCTGATTTTGCTTCCGCTGCGGCTTCTGCTTTTTTCGCCACGATAGCAAGTTCATCGTTCTTCTCTCTGATCTTCCGATATAATGTTCTCAGCCGCTGGTCCTCTATAGAGATATCACACCAGACATACACTACTGCATAGCTAGCGTCTATGATCAGCCAGCCCGGATGTGCAAGCTGGACCCATGTGAGAATGGCTGTCAGCCCAAAAAATGTTGTCAATAGAAGTGCATTAAAGCGTGGTGTAATCTTTTTCCAATAAAAAAGCACCAGCAATAAACCGATACCGGAGTACAGCATAATCGAGCCTACTCCCACAGGCATAAACAAAATTCCTCTTTCATACTCAATGCTCTCTGAAAGCTCAAAAAAGAGTCCTGTGAACGGATTGCTGAGTGCTACAATCGCATATATTGCATATGGAATCATCATAATGCCAATTCCCCTTAAAAGCTTCCGCAGGGAATAGTCCTGATGAATCAGCACATAGGCGTATCCTACCCATATGGCAGCCAGCATTGGCATAGTGATAACGTATATCGTCATTAAAATCTGATATACCCACCAATTTGTGACATCATTCATCGCAATTGATGAAGCTATATCAACCAGAGCGCTTATAATGCTAAACACCAGCACAAAGAAAAACGATTCGCTCTGCAAATCGCGTGCCTCATCCCTCGTCTCCTGCCTCTGCTTCCGTATTCTCCGCATACCGAATTCTTTGATAAACATGATCAAAAACACCGCCAATGCGAAAAAGTCTGTTTCAACATGCCACATAATTCTTCCTCCGTAACTTCTCACCCGTGAACAGTTCCTAGTTCCTGCAAGTCTATCCCAACACAAAATTGACAAAATAGTACAGTTTCTGTTGATTCAGTGGCATTCTCAAGATATAAAATAATATTTCAGATATGGAAGTTTTAGCTATCTAAGATACAATCAAATAATCTCAAAAAAAGGGAATAGTCCAGCACTCCTGCCAAACTATTCCCTATTATTTGGATTCTTCTAAGCATCGTTCCTGATGACTTGCTCTTTCTTCACTTAGGTCCATATATTCAGGTCAGCCCACCGCAGTGCTGCACTCTGTTTTGTTTTAGTTTCTAACAAACTCTCATGACTTATCTCTCACAGAATAGCATATCGGATTTGATTTGTCTAACTATTTTTACAATTTTCGGAAATTTTTGACAGAATCTGAGCGGAAAATCACGCTTTTAGCGGATTGTTTTCCTGACCCAGAGGATTCTGCACATCAAAAGCAGGATGATTCCAACGATAAAGTGCACCGCTATGGATACCGGAATCAATCCCACAACATGATTGCCGATCCTGTAATCCATGAACTGGCACAGGCACTGCTTTAAGTCGACCAGCCGCACGGTAGTCAGCGCAAGGATGTGGTTATATATCCGGTTGTCGGTAAACTTCAGAAATGCAGGTCCGACCAGCAGGACAAACATGCTGACACTGGTTGCCATAGAGGATCTGGTAAGCGCCGAGATTGCAAGGATCAGTCCCACCGTAAGGATAATCATGGCAAAAGATGCCAACAGCTGTAACAGCATCAACTGCCCCATCGTCATGCTATACGGGATCTCATTTGCAAATAGCTGTACCGGCAGATCAAAGCCGTCATCCGATTCCAAATCTAAGTTCATCTGCTGTAATTTCTGTAACTGCCCGGTAAGATATTCCTCGGTAAGATAATCGGTCTGGTCTTTTGAGAACTGCTGCTCGTATTTGACCGCCTCAATTCCCTGATATGTAATACCCTTTTGATACTCATTGACATATTCACTTCTAATAGGAACGATCACAGTGACTGCCATAATGATATATCCGATCAGCATTGCAATCTGGTTTATCCTGTTGCATACTATTTTCTTCCATTCATATTTTAAAATCATTGGTTTGCCACCACCTTTTCCACTATTTTATATTGTTTTCTCATCCGGCTCGCGCTCCGCAAAATTCTCAAGGTAAAATTCCTCTAAGTCTTCCCCGGCCTCGTCCAGACTTCCATCAAATATAAACTGTCCGTCCTTCATCATCAGAATGCGATCCGCGATATGCTCAACGTCGGACACAATATGTGTGGATAGGATCACGATCGCGTCTTTTCCAAGCTCCGCGATCAGATTGCGGAAGCGCACACGCTCCTTCGGATCAAGCCCTGCTGTCGGTTCATCTAATATAAGAAGCTTCGGATCGTTTAATATTGCCTGCGCGATCCCCAGACGCTGCTTCATTCCGCCGGAATAGGTTCTGATCTTCTTGTTGGCGGCATGCTCCAGATTTACCAGCTTAAGAAGCTCCCCGCATTTGCGATTCGCGTTTTTCTTATCAAGCCCTTTTAACGCCGCCATGTACATCAGAAATTCTTTTCCGGTAAAGCTGGGATAATAACCGAAATTCTGTGGCAGGTACCCGAGCATATCCCGGTATCGCTCATCTGATGCCTCCAGCCCGTCCAGCCGGATGGTTCCGCTGTTCGGCTGCAACACGCCGCATATCATACGCATAAGCGTCGTTTTTCCGGCACCATTTGCGCCAAGCAAGCCAATCACCTGCGGCTTTAGCCGAAGGGACACTCGATCCACCGCTATTTTATTCTGATATTGCTTTGATACTCTGTCTAACACTAACTCCACGACAATTCCTCACTTTCTCTTACAAATAGTACGCCCTCCCTGACTGCCAGCATGAAAATCAAAAGCAATAACAGCAGCGCGTGTGCCGGAGGAAGTAGCCTGCCCGCCAGCATTCCTTTCATGGCAGATGGAATCAGGCAGGTAAATACCGTGACAGCTGCACAGCCATATATGTTATCCTTTGAGTGCCATCTGCGGATGAGCATCAGGCAGCCCCACATATTGGTCAGATACGGAAGCGCCACGATTGCAAACACCATCGTCCCTCCGCCATCCGCTACCCTTCTAATCACAAAGGAAGCAACTCCGATCAGTGCAAGGCTTCCGGTTCCAAGATACAAAAGTCGCATCAGCCGGATCAGGCGGGAGGAAAATCTGCTCGCCGCCTCCAGCTCGCTCATTCCGTAGTGCTCGGATCTTCCGACACCGGTTGTCATGATAAGCGCCACAATTGGAAGCAGGCTTGCGTAATACCAGGTAAGCTGCCAATCCCCCAGCTTTGCGATTTCATAAAAAAATACGGTAAGTGCCGCAAATGGGAGCAGGCTCTTTATGCTGACATATCGCAGCTCGTTTATCAGGATATCCGGCAGATTCCGGCTTCGCAGCTCGTATTTTTTTATAAATGCAGTTTCCTTTTCAGACGCAGATATTGGATATGCGTCTTTTAACTTTTTTATCACATCTTTATCTGTCATCGTCGTTCTCCTTCCAATGCTCTTTTTAAAAGTGCCAGTCCTTCTTTTAGCTTCCGATGTACTGCAAAACGCGACATTCCGGTGATCTTTGCGATGTCCGTCACCTTCATCTCGTTAGTATATCGGAGCACGATGATCTCCCGCACCTCCTGCGGCAACTGCTCAAGCGCTGCATCCAAAGCCATTTTCTCGATTGCTGTCTCCGGTTCGGACTTCGCGCCGGCGGATAGTTCTTCGTGTCCGTCGATATCCTCCGGCATCTGTCTCCGGAACGCGTCCATGCAAAGATTCCTCGCGATCACATACAGATACGCCAGCTCTTTCCCGGTATCCTGATAGGATCTGCTCTGCTAGAACTTGAGAAACGTTTCCTGCACAATATCCTCCGCAAGATCCCTGTCCTTTGTTTTCATGCAACAATACCTGAGGAGTTTTTCGTATTGTTCTTTTAAATCCATGGATTATTTCCTCCTCCATAGTGTTTAACGTTTGGCACCACAAATGTGTGCAGAAAAATTCTGCATTTTTCACTTTTGCTAAATTTCCGCATAATAAAAGAGGGGTATGTCGCTTAAAACATATCCCTCCGGAAATTGATTGTTTACAATTTAACGATACGGTAGTATTCGCTGTGGATATCGTAAGTGTCATCGATAAATCGATCGGTAATGGATGCCTTGTTCTCCTGACAAAATCTGTCTATATCGAAATCCGCATCCTTATGTAGTATCTGCAAATACAAAGCTCCCGTGTCCTTCAGAACCAAAATTGCTTTCTTTATGATAGCATCCGTTTTGCAGGATTCCGCCACCGCAGAGCCAACCATTGTCACCAGATCGAATTTCTTTCCAAAATCGTATGTGATCGCATCCGCACAGAGCACCTCGACCGTGTTGTTGCTTTCGTTTTTGAGGCAGGCTGCAAAATTGTCCGCACAGCTTCTATCGATGTCAATCGAGGTCAAAGAGCCATCCGGGACTTTATAGGACAGATATCGATCCCAATAACCGGCACCGATGCCTATATTTAAAATGTGATCGTCCTTTTGGATAACGAAATTTTCTTCCAGAAACCGGGCAAACATATACTCCAGATATTTGTTCTGCAAAGACGTATTCCACTCACCGGCTTCTCCGCCCCAGCAGTCCCCATAAATCTTTTGTAAATCCATCATAACGGTGCTTCTCCTTTTTATATGTAATAGTCCCCACAAATTTAGATAAATGATACCGCTCCTATACCATATTTGCAACCGAATGTCTTTTACTTTTATGGGGACACTGTCGCCTTTTCCAATGCCGCAGCGATCGCATTGTAAAGCACAACGGATGTGTACTGGTTATCCGGATTGTAAGTGATTCCCTCAATGGACTGCTTCTCCAATATCTGCGCAGACAGATCATTCAGTACCGGTGTGACAAGCGGGTACATCGTCTCGACCGTCTCATCGAGGTTGACTAGTTCGATGGAATTGATATGATCTGCATCAACCGTTACCTGTACTTCAATAACGGAATCACTCAGCTTTACATTCGATGTGTAGATTCCCGGAGTATAAGCCATGGTCTCTGTGGTCTCGCTTAGAGCTTCCTCTGGTTTTGATTTTTGTCCTGAAAATGTAACGAAAAGGACAATAAGGAGAATTGCAAACAGTACCAATGCTCCAATCATAATAAGTTCCTTCATATGTAATACAACAATCTTTGTTTTTGCGCTCATCCGATTTGCCTCCAGGATGTGTTTCTATACTATATGACAGGCAAAGCGTAAAAATGACACTGAAAAAACTTCGCGCTGAAAAAGCGCCCGGAAAAAACTCAAATTAAAATTCAAAAATTTGTTGACAAGTAAATCATCTTCTGATAACATATCATTTGTTCGCGAGAACAGCTTAATAAAATGCGATAGTGGCGTAGTTGGTAACGCGCGACCTTGCCAAGGTCGAGACCGCGGGTTCGAGCCCCGTCTATCGCTCTTATGTAATTATATTACATTTAAGTCGATGAGCCGACAAACAATTTAATGAATGCGATAGTGGCGTAGTTGGTAACGCGCGAC
>JALEKN010000015.1 GCA_022769125.1 Agathobacter sp. | reverse complement strand
AGGAAAAGTTTTCCTTACCATGATTTTTAGAAAGTCCAGCTTCATGCTTATCTTTCTTATGAATGATGGCACTCAGGACAGTGTAATTCAGGTATTTGACACCCTAAGCAACACACTTGGCACTGCACTATTTAAGAGACTCTTCGGTGTAATCCTCACAGATAACGGGGTTGAATTTAAAAACCCCAATGCCTTGGAGCATACGCGTCCTAGGTTGATTCGCACTCATGTATTCTTCAGTGACCCTCAGGCATCATGGCAGAAGCCTCATGTTGAAAACAATCACAGATTAATAAGAAGAATCATTCCAAAGGGAACTAGCCTAAATAAACTTAATGTTGAAGACACACGACTTGTTTGCTGTCACATCAACAGCGTCATACGTGACAACCTTGATGGTAAGACACCTTTTGATTTAATGGATTCAGCGGATGAAAAAAAGCTATTATCCGCACTTAACCTGTCACCCATTCCACCTGATGAGGTTATTCTGAGTCCAAAACTAATTAAACACTAATCAGCAATCTGTCGGATCAAACAAAGGCCTCATATCTATAATCGAAGCGGGGTCTCAGTTACTTTTGCAAACAGACTGGCATGCCGTTTATTAGTCATGTTCAGAAATCATGCAAAACAATAGCTTTTAATTCATTATATACCATTTTAAGCTCGGTTTTGGCCTCATTTTAAGGTTTAAGATTTTTAGTGTCAATATGTACTAGCAGTTACTATTTCATTCAAAGTTTTCTTCAAAAAAAGAACCTTCGACACATCTGTATCGAAAGTTCTCTTAAATTTAAAGCAATTAGACCTCTTTTTCTTTCTTCTTGGCCTTTTTCTTCATTTTCTTGTAATCCTGCAAAACATATTTCTGTTCGTAGTCTGCCAGATATTTCTGATATGTGCTATCCTTAAGTTCACGGACCGTCTGCAGGTATTTATGTGTAGCAAAATCCGCCGCCTCAAGTTCGATCATAGCAACCGCTACATTTGAGCAATGTGCAGCAATACGATCCAGATTATTGATCATATCATTGAACGCAAAGCCATGTTCCATATCGCATTTTCCCTTTTGCATACGGTTAATATGTCTGGTCTTTAGCTCTCCGCAAAGCATACGCACAACCTGCCGAAGCGGCTCTACCTGTTTTGCAAGTTCAAGGTTATCATCTGCAAATGCACTTACCGTAATATCAACAATCTCCTTATCTGCCTCTTCCACAACAGACAAGTCATACATTGCCTCAGCAGAAAAGGAAATACCCTTTCCGCTTAATTCTCTTGCCACTTTTGAAATCCCGGAAGCGTGGTCACCGATTCTCTCAAAGTCACTGATTGTATGTAACAGCTTGGAGGCTTCGGTAATCTGATTTTTGTTCATCGGACTTCCGGTCAGTTTCATCAGATAAGTGCCAAGCTTATCCTCATACTTATCCAGCAGATTTTCCTTCTCCTGGATCTTTGCAAACTTGTCATCCGTATAATCATCCATAAGGGCAATCGCACGATAGACATTTTTTTGCGCTTTCCTTGCCATTCCGTTCATTGCGGCATGGCTCTGTGCAATCGCAAGATCCGGATA
The DNA here is from genome assembly GCA_022769125.1 of Agathobacter sp. GTDB lineage: Bacteria > Bacillota > Clostridia > Lachnospirales > Lachnospiraceae > Roseburia. The sequence goes on along the minus strand of JALEKN010000015.1, from coordinate 17,244 downwards.
CGCAAGAAACTTCTCCTCAAGCAGGTCAAAGTCTTCATAATCCTCCTGCTCCTCCGGAACTTCCTTAACCAATATGCAGACTAATTTTTCTAACTGTTTGATAAATGGTGCAAGCACAAGAATTGTCAAAACACGATATACTGTGTTCAAAAGTGCGATCGTTACCGGTGTCATTGTCAGGTCCATAAACCAGAATCCGTCTGTTCCACACGCTTTCGCATATATGCCGTTTGCCGCATAGAACAAAATGGACCAGATGATCATTCCGAATAGATCATTTAAAAGATAAATAAGTGCTGTTCTCTTACCATTACGACTTGTTCCGACTGCAGATAACAGAACCGGACACGCTGCCCCGATACCGATACCCATAACCAGCGGAAGTGTTGCACCAAAAGTAAGACTTCCCGTTGCCATTGCAAGAGATTGTACGATACCAACAGATGCAGATGCACTCTGCAAAACTGCTGTGAATATGATTCCCACCAAAATACCAAGTGCGGGATTACTGAACTTCGTCAGGGTGCTGATAAATGCCTCATTGGTCTGAAGTGGTTTAACTGCTGCAGTCATGTTCTGCATTCCGACCATCAATACCGCAAATCCCAGCATAATGTCACCGACGTGATGATAGACTTCCTTCTTAATCATCGTCTTGAAGATGATACCAATCAATCCGACGATTGCGGCAATCACCGCGGTTGAAAGAAGAGATGCCCAGCCGTCAGCTCCTTCGATGCTGGACAGACAAAGAATCCACCCTGTAATACTAGTTCCGATATTGGCTCCCATGATGATTCCGATTGCCTGTGCAACCTTCATCATTCCGGAATTTACGAAACCAACAACCATTACAGAGGTTGCTGACGAGGATTGGATTACCGCTGTAACACTGGCACCAAGCACGATGCCCTTAAGCGGGGTATCTGTCAGACGGTATAATAACGCCTCCAGTTTATTTCCTGCAACATTCTTGAGTGCTGCCCCCATGACATTCATTCCGAACAGGAACAACGCTACGCCACCAAGCAGCTTAATAATCATTGTGATTGTTTCAAGCATTTTTGTTTTTATCCTTTTCCCATGTGATAAACCATGTTTCTACAATGGCATTTAAAAATTTGCCGCATACGGATATTATTATAAAACAGATTACATGCAATTTACAATGGTTTTACGCAAATTTCACATTTATAAATTATCGGTTCTGCCGGGCGATCGCGCCGCTGTATTTTTTGAGGGTAAAAAAATCCGGGGAATTTCCCCGGATTTTCTGCTAATTCTGCCCATAATATGCATTTGCACCATGTTTGCGGTAAAAATGCTTGTTCTTAATGCTGTCCGGTGCTGGCTCCACATGTGGATTGATCGCTTCGGTGTTGCGCGCCATCCTAGCAACCTCCTCAAGCACAACCGCATTGTGAACAGCCTCCGCTGCATCTTTGCCCCATGTAAATGGTCCGTGATTCTTGCAGAGAACCGCCGGGGTATACACCGGGTTAATGCCTCTTGTCTCAAATGTCTCAATAATTACAAGACCAGTATTCTTCTCATACGCCTCGTCGATTTCTTCCGGTGTGAGATTTCTCGCGCAAGGAATCGGTCCGAGGAAATAGTCCGCGTGCGTGGTTCCGTAAAGTGGAATGTCTCTTCCTGCCTGAGCCCACGCAACCGCCTCCGGTGAATGAGTATGTACAACACCTCCAATTTCCGGATACTTCTTATACAACTCTAAATGTGTTGCAGTATCAGAAGATGGTTTGTATCTTCCCTCGATCCTGTTTCCTTCAAGATCCATGACTACCATATCATCCGGTGTAAGGGCATCATAATCCACACCGCTCGGCTTGATTACAAAATATCCTGTCTCCCGGTCGATTCCGCTGACATTTCCCCATGTGTAGGTAATCAGTCCGCGCCTGGGCAGTTCCATGTTTGCCTCATAGACCTGTCTTTTTAATTCTTTAAGCATGATCTACTCTCCTTTATTGTAACCAGTGCTCTAGTTATCTCCGAATACAGCCTTGTAATCTGCCTGGAACTTTGCAATACCCTGATCGGTCAGCGGATGCTTGGTCATCTGTTCAATAACCTTATATGGGATCGTCGCAATATGTGCGCCTGCAAGTGCACAGTCCGTAACATGGATTGGATTTCGGATGGAAGCAGCAATGATCTCGCAGTCATATCCGTAAATGTCAAAAATCTCTGCAATATCTCGGATCAGGTCGATTCCTGGGCGGCTGATATCGTCTAATCTTCCAAGGAATGGAGATACATAGCTTGCACCTGCATTTGCAGCAAGGATTGCCTGATTTGCTGAGAAGATCAGAGTAACATTGGTTTTGATTCCTTCTGCGGAAAGAACTTTAACCGCCTTAAGTCCCTCGATTGTCATAGGAATCTTTACAACCATGTTTGGATGCAATGCGGCGATCTCACGGCCTTCCTTGATCATTCCTTCTGCATCCACAGTAGTAGCCTTAACCTCGCCGGAGATTGGTCCGTCAACGATGGATGCGATTTCCTTTAAAATCTCCTCCTGGCTTCTTCCACCTTCCTTTGCAATCAAGGATGGGTTGGTTGTTACGCCGCAGATAACTCCCATGTCATTTGCTTTCTTGATCTCTTCAATTTTTCCTGTGTCGACAAAAATTTTCATTGTATTCTCTCCTTTTTTATTGCAGATAACCTGCATTTTTCTTTTCATGTAACTCATGCAATAATATTTTACATCATGGAATTTGTAATGTATGCACGCATTTTGCGCACTTTTTCCTTTAAAATTTCTAGCATAAGAATTACTTAAAGAAAATCTCTCCAAGCATCAGGTCTTTCTTGAAATTGCGGATAGTTGTATCTTTGTCGATATAAACAGCCTCAATTCCCATTGCCGCTGCCCAATCGCCCATCTGTTCTGCTGTAAGATCATAGGTAAACGCCGTATGATGCGCGCCGCCCGCCAGAATCCACGCCTCCGCTCCGGTATAAAGATCCGGCTGAGGTGTCCAGAAATTGGTTGCTGTTGGTAGCTTTGGCATCGGTTTTTCTGTTTTCTTACAGTCAACCGTGTTGATCAGCAGGCGAAAACGATTGCCAAGGTCGATCAGAGAGGTTGCGATGCCGGTACCTTCCTTTGAAGTAAATACCAATCGTGCCGGGTCCTCACGGTTGCCCATGGAAAGCGGCTGACATTTGATGCTGATCGGACCATCTGCAATGGTCGGGCAGATTTCGAGCATATGTGCCTCGAGGATTCCCTCCTTTCCCTTGACGAGATTGTAGGTGTAATCTTCAAGCATGGAAGTTCCCTTTGCATCCTTCATTCCTGCGGTCATGATTTTCATCAACCGCACCATTGCGGCAACCTTCCAGTCGCCCTCTGCGCCAAAGCCGTAGCCTTTTTCCATAAGTCTTTGGATTGCAAGCCCCGGCAGCTGCTGTAATGCGCCAAGATCGCCGAAGTGGGTTACGATTGCCTGATAGTTTTTCTCCTGTAAAAACCGCTCAAAGCCGATCTCAATCTGTGCCTGAACCGCAACATGTCTTCTAAATTCTTCCGGATCTCTTCCCTCAAGAAGGATCTCGTACTTATCTTAATATTCGTCAACCAATGCATTCGTATCAGACTGTGAAACGGCTGCAACTGCCTCTGCGATCTCATTTACCGGGTAGGCATCCACCTCCCATCCAAACTTGATCTGTGCCTCTACTTTATCGCCCTCAGTAACTGCGACATTGCGCATATTGTCAGCGACACGCATAACGCGGATGTGGCTGCTCTCCACAATGCCGACTGCGGTGCGCTGCCAGCTTGCAATCTTGCCCTGGACAACCGGATCAGACCAGTGTCCGACTACTACCTTGCGCTCGATTCCCATGCGGGTCACGATATGTCCCCACTCACGATCTCCATGTGCTGCCTGATTTTCGTTCATAAAATCCATATCAATGGTGTCGTATGGAAGTTCCTCATTGTACTGGGTATGTAAATGAAGGATCGGCTTTCTAAGCTCCTTCAATCCGAGAATCCATGATTTTGCTGGGGAAAATGTATGACACCATACGATCACGCCCGCTACGTCCTCATCCATATTTGCCTCGTTGAAGGTCTTGCGGATCAATTCATTCGTAATCAAAGTCGGCTTCCAGACCACTTCATACGGAAGCACTCCTGACTCGTTTAACCGGGCAACGATTGCCTTGGAATGCCCTGCAACGTTGTGCAGGCACTCGTCTCCATACAGATCCTGTGAACCGGTGCAGAACCAGAACTTGTAATTCTTAACAGCTAACATAAGTCTCTCTCCTTCTCCTTTTTATAATGGAAGTGCTGTAGCTACAGCCTTCTGTGCCGGAATTGCTGCCTTGTATTCCTCAATGTATGCGTCAAATCCTGCAACATCCGCCGGGTCCGGCTGCATCACGCTTCCGGTCTCGCCCACAAATACCTTATTGTTCAGATAATCCGCAAAAGCCTCTCCATCCGCTTTATTTACCATATAGGAGGCGAGGATCGCCATTCCCCACGGTCCGCCCTCTCCGGCAGTCTCCATAACGGCAACTGGGGCGTTCATTGCTGCTGCAAGGATTCCCTGTCCAACACCTTTTGTCTTGAACAGGCCACCATGACCGTAAAGTGTGTCGACCTTGACTTTCTCCTCCTTGAAGAGGATATCACAGCCGATCTTTAGAGTTGCAAGTGATGCATACAGATGGGCGCGCATAAAGTTTGCAAGCGTCATCTTTGCATCCGGTTTGCGGGCAAACATCGGTCGTCCCTCATCGGTTCCGATGACCGGCTCTCCGGAAAGTGTATTGAATGCCAACAGACCGCCGCAATCCTTCTCGCCGTTGTCAAACGCATTGTGATAGAGCTTTCCATAAATATCATTCGTGCTGATGTTGCAGCCAAACATATCAGAAAATTCCTTAAACATGCCGATCCATGCATTCAGATCGGAAGTACAGTTGTTGCAGTGAACCATCGCTACGGTGTCCCCGACCGGAGTTGTCACAAGGTCAAGCTCCTCATGGACTGCCTTTAATTCCTCCTCCAGAACCACCATCGCAAATACAGAGGTTCCTGCGGAGACATTGCCGGTTCTTACCGCAACGGAGTTGGTCGCCGTCATTCCGGTTCCCGCATCTCCCTCCGGCGGTGCAAGCGGAATGCCAGCCTCAAGGCTGCCGCTTACGTCCAAAAGCTTTGCTCCTGCCTCTGTCAGACATCCTGCAGCATCTCCTGCCATGAGTGCCTTCGGCAGGATTTCCTCCAGCTTCCACGGATACTTCTGTACCTTCTCGAGCGCATCAAACTGCTCGATCATTTTGGTATTGTAATTTCTTGTCTTAGAATCGATTGGGAACATGCCGGAAGCATCTCCGATTCCAAGCACCTTTTCCCCGGTAAGCTGCCAGTGGATGTATCCCGCAAGCGTGGTAAAGAAGCGCACATCCTTCACATGCGGCTCATCATTTAAGATTGCCTGATACAGATGAGCAATGCTCCATCTCTGCGGGATATTAAAGCCAAGCACCCCGGTAAGCTCTGCCGCCGCCTGTCCTGTGATTGTGTTTCTCCAGGTGCGGAACGGCACAAGGAGTTCTCCCTTCCCATCAAACGCAAGATAGCCGTGCATCATCGCGGAAATTCCGATTGCCTTTAACTTTGTAATCGTTACGCCGTACTTTTCCTGCACATCCTTTGCCATCTGTGCATAGCAGTCCTGCAGTCCGTCCCAGATCATCTCCTTGCTATAAGTCCACACGCCATCCTTAAGCTGGTTTTCCCATCCGTGTGAGCCGGATGCGATCGGCTTGTGTTCGTCATCTACCAGCACTGCCTTGATGTTGGTAGAACCAAACTCGATTCCCAGCACCGCATTCCCCGATGCAATTATGTCTTTTGCGTTTCCCATATGTAAAACCTCCCTGTACTTGTTCTTGTTTATAAATAAAGAATACAACTTGTACGCTTCGCGTGACAAGTTGTATTTTTGACATATAAGAAAATGCTTTTCCTATATATCAGATGCTCCGCAGGGATGTACCCCCCGTGTGGAGCAGAAGATACGCTTGCGTGCCCACACGGACACAAAAAGAGTCACAAAGTGACTCTTTTTTCTAGTTTTCTTTATTTAGTTCGTAGACTGGCGCACTACAAGCTCCGGTTCGATCCGGATGCTTCGCTCCTCCTCGGAAAGCTCATCGTTTCGAATCAGTTTCAGCAAAAGTTCCGCCGCCATCTCCCCCAGGCGCTCCTGCGGATGTGCGATCGTAGTGAGAGGAACCCTGCACGTTGCGGCGAGGTAGGAATTGTCATATCCCGTGACTGCAACCTCATCCGGACAGGCAATCTGTTCCTCTTCAAGTGCCCTTAAGACTTGTATGGCAATCTGGTCATTGTAACATACAACTGCATCAAATGGCATCTCCTGCCGCCTTTTTGCCATCTGCTTGATTTTTTCATACGGATGGCTCTTCCGGTCCTCCGTGTAATACCAGATCACCTTATCCGGATCATACGCTATTCCCGCCTTCTGCAAAGCCTCGATATAACCTTTGTGCCGCTCCTGTCCCTGAATGTCATCAGCCTTAAAAATTCCGACAATATCCTTATGCCTGCGCCGGATCAGATAATCTGTGACCAGAAATCCACCCTTGCGGTCGTTCATCAGAATATGCGGCTTGTCCTCCAGCTGTGAATACGTTCCCTGAATAAATACATACGGAATCTTGTACTCATCCAAAATTGCATATAAATTCAGGTGCTTGCAAAAGATCTGACTCTTACTCGGCTCAATGATCAGCCCATCAATATCTTTCTGTAAAAGTTCCTCCAGACACTTCGCTTCCCGGCTTCTGGAGTTGTTGGTGTTTTTCAGTAAAATGCTGTAACCGTTCTCCGTGAGTACTTCATCGATTCCCTGAATCACACGGGGGAAAATATAATCTGAGAGGTAGGTCGTAATAACTGCTATATTTTTGGAGACTTTTCTGTGGCAGATCATCTCTGAGCAGAATGTACCGCGGCCATGTTCCGTATAGATATAGCCCTCCTCCTGCAAAATGCCAAGCGCCTTGCGCACCGTCTGCCTGCTGACCTTGTACATCTCGGACAGTTCGTTTTCCGAAGGCAGCTTGTCATTGGGCTTTACGTCTCCGTTTAGGATCTGGGTTCTTAATTTGTCTGTCAGTTCGTAGTATTTGGGTTGTCTCATTTTTTCCATATAATTATAAATTCTTTTCTGTGCGGATTTGCTTATTATGGTGTTGCATCATCTCTTCACTGATTGTTAATGCTCCTGTTTGTATTAAGTGTGTTCCGGTTTGCTTTTCGCTCATTTTGTGTATGCTCCGGCTTCAGTTCCATTTCGGTTTCAGGCACATTCCAATTATCGTTTCACTTATGTTTCGTATTCTTGGTATATTTCAGTTGTTACTTCCAAGTGTACTCTATCTGAATATTATTTCCTTCCACATCCACGATGGCGGTTGCGCCCGCCACGACCGGCATCATCGGTGCAAGATGTCCAATATCAAGATCCATGATCACCGGCACATTATATTCTGCCAAAAGATCCGTCACTGCACGATATTGGTCGATTCCAAATGCCTCCTCGCCGAAGCACAACGGTCTGCCGATCAGAAATCCGCCAACATGTTCAAACCAGCCTGCATGCTTCATCTGCCAGATTGCACGCCGGATTCCCATAATGCCAAGATCACACGATTCCAAAAACCAGATGATCTTCTCGTCCTTATACCGCTCGTTAAATTCCTTTACATGGTCAAACTCTGTTCCAAGCAGGTTGACCAGACAATCCATGCATCCGCCTACAAGTCTGCCCTCTAGTTGGATCGTCTGAGGCGTGAGCAATTCGTGAAGTTTGGATGCTCCGCTTCGGCTTTCCGGAATAAAAGAATGGATCACCACCGGTTCCGTCACATTGTAAGGTTCAAGCGGATGCTCCTCATCCTTTGTTCCTTCTCTCTCCCACAGCTCATATCCGCTTACCCTGTGAATTTCTCCTGTCAGCACGTCAAACGCATCTTTTACCGACTCATGCCACGGTTCCATTCCGAACGCTGCCGCACATGGCCCGTAAATTGCCGCAACATCCAGATAAGTTGCCGACAAAAACGTAAAATTCGTGTTATCCGAAAATCCCATATACCACTTCGGCGCTGCCTTTTTCATCCGCTCGAAATCCATATACGGAAGGACTTCGCACATCAGCTCGCCGCCACCGCAGGAGATCAGTACATCGCTTTCTCCATCGCAGTATGCCTCATTCAGTTCTGCTCCGCATTCCTTTGGATCATTACTGATGCCGATGCCTTTTTCAACAAGGCAGTTCGGTCCTAGCTTTGTCTGATAGCCCAGCTTGTGGAATTTATCCAGCGCATGCATAAATGCGCTATAATATGGCTCCGTTGCACACCCAAACGAAGGTGCCACAAAGCCGATCGTACCATTTTTCGGTAAAAAATTAGGGTATTTCATATCATTTTGCCTCCAGATAACCGCTGCGTCTTTCCAAGCATGGCAGCGTCTCATTTGATAAAATTGTACCGCGCGTGAAGTGCTTTCGCAATAGGGATTCTCGCAAGAACACCTCCGTGGGTATATGATATGCCCCGGAGGTGTTCTTCACTATTTAACAGTAACTTTCATTTTTACTGTCTTGGTTTTACCGTTTTTTAGCGTTACTGTTGCCCTGATCGTTGTGGTTCCCTTGCCCTTTGCTGTTACGGTTCCCTTCTTGGAAACTGTCGCTACTGACTTGGAATCGGTACTATAAGTAATGCTCTTAACATTGCTCATATTCAATTTTCTGCTCAAGGCAATGCTTGTCTTCTTGCCCTTTTTCACACTTGCAGTTGTTTTCTTTGCCTGTACAGTTGCAAGAATCTTCTTCTCGATCTTCTTTGCGTCTGTTGCAGAAACAAGTTCGTAGGTTCCCTTGTTGTCCAGCTTGACAGATACATTTCCCTTGTCACTGACAGCGTATGTTTTGTCATTGACCATCACATACTCACCGGTCTTGGTGTTGAGCTTATAGATGTATAAGTCTTTACCCTTTTTCAAATCCGCGGTATCGGCTTTTACCTTATACTTTGTATTGCCGTTCTCATCCTTGACCGTCATTGTGATGTCCACATCAGTTCCAGCAGCTTCCTTTATCTGCTCGATCATTGTGGAAGAGATTGTTGTGGTTTTCTTTTCAGATGCAACTTTCTTCTCAACGCTTGCAGTCGCGGTTGTACTTCCCTTCTTGTCCGTCTTTACGGTAACTGTTGCAGATGCATCAGATGCGATGTTATCAATCTTTGTCTTTTCTGTAACGCTGGTAACATTTCCCTTCTTATCTTTTTCAGTTGTGGTTGTTACAGTTACTTCCTTTCCTTTGGAGTTTGTCTCTTTTTCTTTGACAACTTCCTTTCCAGAGCCATCCTTGTTGGTTGTAACCTTCTTGTCAGTTTTGCTATCATCCTTTTTCTCATCCGTAGAAGTGCTTGCTCCGGTGCTGACATTTCCTGTGCCGTCTCCTCTTACAGATGCGCCGCCTCCGGCTGCCGCTCCACCCGTTGAACCACCACCAGCTGCACCACCGGCTGTTGTGCCGCTACCTGCGGTGTTGCCACTTGTACTTCCATCGGTTGTTGTACCGCCTGTAGTTCCGTTTCCTGCTCCTGAACTATCTGTGTTTGATCCACTGTTACCAGTGTCTCCGCTTCCCGGAGTTTCCGTGGTAGAACCACCCGTTGTTGTTCCACCACTGGTACTGTCGTCACCGGTGGTTCCGTTTCCTGTATTGTCACCGCCTGCGTTGCCACTATCAGTATTGCTATCGTCTGGTTCATTTTTTCCGGTTGCTGGAATCACATTCCCCCTTGCAAGTATGCTGTTGCAGCCCGCACAGTAGGTATCTCCTTTATACCCATCCGTTGTTTCGGTTGCTTCGACCGCTCCCTTAACATAAGTTTCTCCAATATGTTTTGTAGGGTTCTTAGCAATTATCTCTTCTCCTGCAGTAAGCTCCCGTGTAGCAGCTTTGTCCTTAAATTTTTTGTCACAATCATTGCAATACCAGTATTCGATATTTCCTTCATTCTGGCAATTTGCTTCTGTTGCTGAAACTTTAACAAGTGATGCATGACCACATACCTCTACACCCGTGGCTGGAATCACATTACCCTTTGCGAGTATGCTGTCGCAGCCCGCACAGTAGGTATCTCCTGTATACCCATCCGTTGTTTCGGTTGCTTCGACCGCTCCCTTAACATAAGTTTCTCCAATATGTTTTGTAGGGTTCTTAGCAATTATCTCTTCTCCTGCAGTAAGCTCCTGTGTAGCAGCTTTGTCCTTAAATTTTTTGTCACAATCATTGCAATACCAGTATTCGATATTTCCTTCATTCTGGCAGGTTGCTTCTATTGCAGATACAAAGGTAACTGATGAATGATCACATTTTTCAACTATGCCTGTCGCCGGAATTACACTTCCATTTTCAAGCAGCGCATCACAGCCCACACAATAAGTATCTCCGGTATAACCATCCACTGTCTCCGTTGGTGCTACATATCCAGCCACATAAGTTCCCCCTATATGGTTGTTCGGATCTCTTAAAGTAACTTGATTGCCATATGGAATTTCTTCGGTTGCCTCTTGATCCTTATATCGACTTTGGCAATCTTTACAATACCAATACGCTATGTTTCCATCATTCTTACACGTTGCAGCCTTTGCTTCGACATATTCCAGCGTATGAACATGATCCGGCTTATATATGATCGTGTTCACAATAATTTCTTCTGACTTCATTCCAGATGCCGTTGCAAACATCCCCTCAGGGAATACGAGTTCATACTCTGTTCCCTGCACAATCTTGTCTTCGTCTGTCAACACAGCCATAAGCATTGAATGGTAATGATATTTTGTATACCATCCCGGCCATATTCGATCTGTTTTAATCGTGACATTTTCTACAAATGCATTTGTATCCTTTTCTCTTACATAGGCACTTCCCACTGCCACATTCAGATAAATATCATAATTTGCTTTTAATTGGATTTCTTTTCGGTCTTCCGACGTATCATAATTCGTTACTTCAAGCGTAATCGGTTCTGCTTCGTTGGCTGTTTTCTCGTAAGAAACATTGAATGATGCATAGTCTTCGTCGCATTTAATATCAGTAATACTCAATCCACTAAATAAATCAGGGCTATTTTTTCCTCTATCAAGCGCATACTTATTTGTTGAAGGTGTTGTATATGGAGTGAACTCGTCACCATCAACATATCCACAAGCTATACCATCCTGTCTATCAAATATGGCGCGCCATACTCTCCTTGTTGGGTACAGGGTTTCCCACATATCATCTCCATGAATATACTGAGAATCTTTATCGACTGCGCGTATAAGTAAGCAGTCATCTCCACTTCCCGTAGAATAATTGTCATGTGCAAGATATTTTCCGCTCTCACTTAATTCCGCATTTACATGAAAAAAACGCACATAACTCGATGGATAACTTTTTTCCCAATATGCCACATCAAGAAGAGTATCATTTCCATAGGGTGTATAATACTCCGCCATATAATATTCACTAAAGAGAGAATCGTCACCTTCATTTAGCATAAAAAGTGCTATATCTCCTGTTTTTGCATAAGATCGCAGTTGAAGATCTGATACATCTTCCCCATATTTTACAATATGAATCTGACTCTCATCCAACCATCCTAGCAGCATCCGGCACAGACCATTCAATTCACCATAATTCTGGCACATCATATCTGAAGTATTAATTCCCTCGTCTGCGGATGAATTATAAGAATTATACAAATCCGGCAGCCCTAACATGTGACCAAATTCATGAATAATGGTGTCTGGTTTTTGCATTTGGTTTTCCATACAGAATGCATATTTTCCCACATGATACTCGTCCTTAGCATCAATCGGTTCCAGATTTCCAAACAGACAGCAACTCCACCACTGAGATGCCCACGCTCCGGCATTACCAGCTACTATCATGCAGATAGAATCCACATAATGATCATTATCGCTGTCATACTTCTGCCAATCTATACCCTGCTCACATAGTGCTTTCCAGACATCCGTTGTAACCTCCGGCGAATTTTCATCCGAGTTTTCATCGGTTGTGTAATCATCTTTTGTAAGACTCAAATGTACATTAACAACATCACCTGATACATTCAGTTTTCCAAATGAAGATCTCTGATAATATGCCCGTAAACTTTCAAAAGGAAATTTCTCAAGGTTTTCTTCGTCCTGCTCTGCAAACATTAAATCCTGAACATATTCTTCTGTAAATGCCTTATCAAATTTCACATCTGAAAAATCTACCATAACAACGAGCGTACGGATATCTCCCGTTGCAGGAGTTACTGCGTTTTGTGAAATCGGTTCCAGCTGCATCAAAGAAATCCCGTCATCTTCTGCATCACTCTCAAATCCAAGTTCCGCATTCACTTTTCTTAAATTATCCACCAGAGGGGCATTAAGTTCGTTGTCCCCTTTACACTTAAAATCGGTGTTCTCTCTGTCTGATACTATTTCGTTGCTCTGATTGGTATCAGTCTCCGCCTTTGCAACCTCTGTTTGAAAACCGCCTGCTGTAATCGTCACACACATTGCCATTGACATCGCCGATATCTGTTTCCAAATATTTTTTCTCCTTTGCATTTCCATTCCTCCTAATTTATTACACATTTGAAAGTAAAGCGACACCTCCGCAGACATCACAGTCTCCGGAGGCATCTAACATTATTTAACAGTAACTTTCATTTTTACAGTCTTGGTTTTACCATTTTTGAGCGTTACTGTTGCCTTGATCGTTGTTGTTCCCTTGCCCATTGCCGTTACGATTCCCTTCTTGGAAACAGTCGCAACTGACTTGGAATCGGTACTATAAGTAATGCCCGCTACATTGCTCATGTTCAATTTGTTGCTCAAGGCAATGCTGGTTTTCTTGCCCTTTTTCACACTTGCAGTTGTTTTCTTTGTTTGTACAGTTGCAAGGATCTTCTTATCAATCTTCTTTGCGTCTGTTGCAGAAACAAGTTCGTAGGTTCCCTTGTTGTCCAGCTTGACAGATATATTTCCCTTGTCGCTGACAGAGTATGTTTTGTCATTGACCATCACATACTCACCGGTCTTGGTGTTGAGCTTATAGATGTATAAGTCTTTACCCTTTTTCAAATCCGCGGTATCGGCTTTTACCTTATACTTTGTATTGCCTTTCTCATCCTTGACTGTCATTGTGATGTCTACATCAGTTCCGGCAGCTTCCTTTATCTGCTCGATCATTGAAGAAGAGATTGTTGTGGTTTTCTTTTCAGATGCAACTTTCTTCTCAACGCTTGCAGTTGCTGTTACATTACCCTTTTTGTCCGTCTTTACGGTAACGGTTGCAGATGCATCGGATGCGATATTATCAATCTTTGTTTTCTCTGTAACGCTGGTAACGTTGCCCTTCTTATCTTTTTCAGTTGTGGTTGTTACTGTTACTTCCTTGCCCTTGGAGTTTGTCTCTTTCTCCTTTACAACTTCCTTTCCAGAGCCGTCCTTGTTGGTGGTAACCTTCTTGTCAGTTTTGCTATCGTCCTTCTTCTCGTCCGTAGCTGTGCTTGCTCCGGCGCTGACATTTCCTGTGCCGTCTCCTCTTACAGATGCGCCGCCTCCGGCTGCCGCTCCACCTGTTGAACCACCACTAGCTGTTCCGCCGCCTGTGCTTCCGTTTCCTATTCCTGAATTATCTGTGTTTGATCCACTGTTACCGGTGTCTCCACTTCCCGGAGTTTCTGTGGTTGAATCGCCATTTGTTGTTCCACCGGAAGTGTTATTGCTATCATCCGATTTCTGCGAATCATCTGTAACTGTGATGTAATAATCAAAAACGTAAATATTTCCATACTTAGGGTCCAAAATCTTTACCACAATATGTTTGTCTTCCTGAATATTTTGAAGTTTACAAATGTTAGATTTACTTTCTAATTTGACAACTGTCGCCGAACTCGAATCTCGCCAAAAATAGGTATATGAATCTTCCTTTCCTTCTTCTGAGCCAATCGTAAGTGTAACATCTTCGCCCTTGTTTGCAGTCATTTTCACTTCTGACGATGAACTTCCGTTTGCATTCAGGTGGTCTGCATTTACATATACATAAAACGTTACAATTTCTATATTTCCATAATAGTCTATAACCGTGCAATAATACTCTAGATATTTCTGCGCATTTGTCACAGTATAGTGATTATCCGTACAGTTAAGTTCGACAGTCTTGTCGCTTACAGGATCATAACAGCTCCACGCATATTTCAGATTACTATCATTAGCCGCTGTAACCAACGTGTTCAATTCCACGCTTCCACCAGCTTCCAGTTCAATCTTTGTTTCTTTCTCTTCCCCATTTGCGAAAATTTTTAAATTATTTTCAACGCCAATATTGAACCATGCAATTTTTTGATTTTCATAGCAATCCGTAATCGTACAATAATAAATCGTGTGTTCTTGAACATCATCGACCATACATGTATCTGTTGTATTACCTACCTCATACACACCGCCTTTTCCAAAATATTCCCATTCATATTTCAATCCTTGTTTATTCGTAGCTTCTACTTTAACAGAAAGCTCTATATTTTTACCTTTCTCGACTTTTCCGTAAAATATCTCCTCCTCCCCATTTGCATAAACTCGTAATTGATTATCTATACTTACATAAAATATTGCAGTTCTCTTATTTCCATAGTAATCCGTTACCGTGCAGAAATAAGTTTCATATTTCTGTATATTATTGATAACATATTTATCTGAGTCATCACCTACCTTTTCGTATTCACCACTATTACGATACCATTCGTATTTTAAATTTTGTGTATTATCCGCATCTACGCGAACCGAAAGCTGTACGTCGTCCCCTTGTTTTACATATTCATTTGCAATTTTTCCTATTTCATCATTTGCAGAAAGATTGAAATGGTTTTCGATTTCAATATTAAATGTTACTGTTTTTGAATTATTATAACAATCAGATACTCTGCAATAATATTTTGTATAATTTTGAATATTATTAATTACGCTCGTACCCAAATTACTATCTATTGTTAAATATGATCCGTCACTATCCCAGCCATACCATTCATATTTTAAGTTTTGGGTATTGTCCGCTTCTACATTAACAAAAAGCTTTACATTATCCCCCGCACTAACTGTTACTTCACAATAATCATAGTCAACATTACTGGTTGGTTTCACTTCATTATCATTTGCATAGACTTTTTCACTAATTTTCAGATGATTATCGATACTTATCCAAAAATAGATGCTCGTAACATTTCCATAGCAGTCTATTATCATATATCCATACATCCCAGGTTTCGTAACGTTACTTATAGTGCATTTGTCTGTTGAAGATATTTTATTATCCTCAGGATCCCACCAGCTATATTTCATCCCCTCCATATTATCAGCAGTCACTGTAAGATATAAGTCAACATTCTCCCCATAACCCACTGATATCGTTGGAGCCATACCTTGATCATTAACAGACGTTTTTAAGTGATTTTCAACTTGGACATTGAAACTTACCTTCTTTGAATTTCCATAGCAATCAGTCACCTTGCAATAGTAAGAACGAGTCTTTTCTATTTTTGGAGTAGTACATTTTTCTGTTGACGCTTCTAAAACAATCTCCGTTCCATTTTCCGTATAAGTCCATTCATACGTCAAGCCTTCCATATTATCCGCAGTCACAGTAACCGATAATTCAGCAACTTCTCCTGGATTAACCTTTACTACAGTCGAGCCATACTGATCTTCATTACCATTTGCAACCACCTCTAAATGATTGGCTGTTCCCGCGAATGTCTGCTCCGTATCTGCTTTAACCACATTCTGATTAAAACATCCCATTGAAGCCGTAACACATACCGCCATTGCGATGGCACCGAAGCGCTTCAACACACTTCTTTTTAAGTTTGAAACATATTTGTTCCTCATAACATTTCCTCCTCGTTTTTCTCATATATCTTTATTGCTTTTTTGATTTTATCACAACTTATCGTTGTGTTCAATACAACTATATTTGTTTTTGCCATGTTTTATCAGGTTGTTTTAAAAACAACTCTCTATTGTTGTATATTATTTTACCCGATTGATATATTAGTTCTGTAAGAGGTGAACGTCGAATGAGAATTAAAGAATTACGCTTAGCGAAAGGAATTAGTCAGCAGGAATTAGCTGATGTTATTCATGTAACGCAACAATCCGTTAATAAATATGAACATGATTTGTCTATCCCTGAATTAGATATATTGATAGCATGTGCCAACTATTTTGACACGTCTATAGATTACCTTGTTAATGAAACTGATATCCCATATAAATATGAGAATTATACAGCCAATAATGTTACCACTAGCGAGAATCGGCTTTTGGAATACTACCGGCTTCTCAATCCTAAAGCACAAGAATCCCTGCTCTCCTTTATGGACGCTGCCATAAAAAAATAGAGAATCAGCAAGTACGGCTGATTCTCTATTTTTTCAATCTTTTACATCACATAATACTTTTTAGCGCCATATAGGCTTCGTACTCAGGCACTGTTCCGTCAAGATATCCTCTGTTATACACTCCGCTTTTCTTAAGATCGTTTCTTTTTAAAATGCGTAAGAATAACATTCGCAAAACGAATACAGATAAGGTCGTTTCATAATTTCACAGCACTTACAATACTTTCCAGTACCCTGCCTTTTTGAACCAACCCTTTCTATATAGCCATTGTCTCTTAAAAATGATATATTTTTTTCCACTGCTGTCTCACTCACACCTAATATGTTATGAAGTTCTGCAGTTGTAATGTTCGGGTTGTCCCTCATTTCTGAAATAATTTTTTGTCTTCTGGAATTTAATGGTTTCTTATCCCCAACCTTATTCCCAACAAAAATAATTATAACATGTTGGGAATAAAAATCAAAAGACTTCAAAATATCTCATAAAATTTCTTCTTTTCCCTTTGTGGCATGGGCTTTTCTGTTTCTCCTCCAACAACCTTTACCTTCATTGCTTCCATCTTCGCCTTTAGTGCTGTATTATTGATTCTTCTGTCTATTGCATAGAGCGCATGGAAACATATTGAGGATTGCAAATACTGTACCACCCCTACTATCATGGAATTTACACGCTGTATCTGTGCCGCCTGTACGCTCCTTTCC
>JALEKN010000001.1 GCA_022769125.1 Agathobacter sp. | reverse complement strand
ATTGTCCTTACAAGGGAAGTCATGCACAAGATGTGCCATTTTGCACAATTTATCCAAATTCGCAATTTTACCCGACGATGTTATCTCCGTAACCAGTGCATCCCGCAAAGCCGGTTCCATCAGCCAATATCCGAACTGGATCGGATAGTCACGTTCAGCGAGAATATAGTTTACCAGCAGAGATGCTTTCCTGTACGCCGGACATCCGCTATAAAACTTATCAAACTTTTCCAAGTGATCTTCTATGCTTTTGTCAATTTCCTTCTTGGTCTTTTTGCACGGAAAGATCGTATCACGCCTTAACTGTGCATAATCCTGAACATCCCTTGTAATATCCCAGACCGCAAAATAAAATCCGATATTAGCTTGCAGCTCGTCGCCATCCTTCATCAATCTTGTAATAAGTGCATCTGATGGAAAACCCTCAAACTCATAAGACACCATATTAAGCAGGATCATGTGAGTGCTATCCTTAAAAGCCAGCTCTTCAAATTTCTCCGGTTCACTCATGGCAAGGATTTTGACCGTATATAATACATCACGGATTTCGCGCTCTGCAAATTGTCCGATGAACCGGGTTATGTAAGCATATCGATTGGGAAATTGTCCATCCGTCAGTTCAACTTTCAAGCTCAATGTAGAACTTTTCCCGCTAAAAAAAGAGCATAACGCCCCATACAAATTAGGGATGAGACCTTCTGAAACCAATACCTTTTGAAGCTTTTCCAAGGTACTGATGTTTTTATGTAAAATAGCCAGCACCAATACCAGAAGAGCCTTGTTGATCTCTTTCCCCTGCATTTCTGGCATCAAATGCTTAAACTCCGCAACAAGCGATGCGTAGCTCTTATTCCGAAGCACCTTATTGATTTTTGTCATCGATTCTTTTTCATCTTTACTGTGCTGCAATGCTTCCGCAAGTGTTTTTATATCATCGTTTTTCATGTTTGCAGTCCTCTTGAGCGGCTATATTCGTCCGCAGCCAATCATATAAGGTCTGAATGACCTCCCTCGCCTCCTTATGTGCAAGCGTGTGGATGCAGTAATGATTCGAATTTAGAGAGTTAAAAGAAGTCCCTATCGCAAGCCCCGTATACTCATCACCATTTCGTATGATCAGAAACCGGTCATGAATCGCCGTTTTCGTTTGGAGCAAGTGTAACTCACTATTTTGGGGAGCAGCCATAGCCTCCCAAATGACCGGATCCGCTTTCACATAATTATCCAGCTGCGTGGCATTTAATGCTTTGCTTTCATTGTTACAATAAAAAACGATATTTTTGCTTGCTGCCGCGGAATTGACAATCAGCCGAAGCCAGTCTGTCATCTGATGAAGCCCGCTCCCCTTATCCGTAAAATACGAATCAATCAACCACAGTTCATCTTTTGCCCGAAAAATAATATCCGCGATCCGTTTCATTGCAATGTCTCGTTCCCCCGGTCTTATAAAAATGAATTTGTCGGAAGCCTTTGCATTATTTATCTTATGCACAAGTGTCCCGTTGATCTCATCCAGCGCCTCCTGCGCCGGTTCCGGTGGTATTCCTACTACGCTCGTACTTGGCTTTCCCTTTTGTTCGAGGTCATAATATTCCCGCAGAATGGTTAATGGGATACGCTTTTTTCTGCCCGCCATAGAGAAGCTTAGATGCACACACCGCATATACGAAATATCTCTATTGAGATATATCAAAGCGTTATCCTTATATATCTCAACATCATGATTATCCCAATTACATTCTGCTTTAATCTCCAATTCCTCTGTATCACTTGTTATATCAACGATTTTCGATTGGAGTATGTTGTGCTGATTTTTTAAGCGCACAATGACTTTCATTCCTGCTTTTAGTTCGTGGAATATGATTGAATTGTCCTTATTGCTGTGATACTGAAACTCGGATGGCGAAAACAGGAATACATCCCCAAGAAATACCGGATGCGCCTCTATATCCATTCCCATATATTTCTCAATAAAGGATAGCACTTCTACCAGCTCGTCCTCGCCGATTGTTCTCCCATTCTTTTGACATATAACTGATGGCTTGTCCGGATAAATGCGGTGTGTCATGTTTGCACAGGCGCGTTCATAATAAGGATTGTATTTCTCCTTGGGAATAAGCAGCCCCTGCTCTTCCCATGCATAACCGGTCAAGTTGTCCCACTCCGCATCCGGAACGTATTCCTCTGTGAAGATGATCAGATGCTTCTTTATATGTTCTTTTATCCGGCGCTTTACAGTAAGCTGCTCATCCGGGAAATCCTTATGGTAAAGTGTAAAGATTGTTTGGTTTTTGTATGTGATTGTGTCTTTTATCATGGTAGTGTACACGCACCATAGTGGGTGCGTTTACCCTCCTTTTCTCACTCAAATAAAAGCAATTTTGCATTATAACTTTAGTATTTTTAGCGTCTGTCCCTACTAATAGGTCCTAAAAAACTTTGAGAAGCCCCACTAAACTGTAAACGTCAAATCCTGCGCCTGCCGTTAAAATTAACGCCGCTTTTATGAGCGGCGTGGTTTCCGGCATTCCTCTGGAAGTTCCTCAGCCCAAGGCATCAGATGATCCAGCTTGGCCGAATCTATATTTCCTTTTTCGTCACAATACTTCGGCAGTTCTGTGGGATATGCCTGCATATTCCGCTCCAACGGTGAATTGATTCCGCTTGAATCGGTAAACCCGTTTCCGGACGTTCGGGGAACACTTCCGTTCCAAACGGTAAAGTTTTATAGTTCCTTTCATAGTAAAAAAATTTACGAAAGGAGTATTGATTATGCATGACTACAACACAATTGTTGGAGTAATCGAGATGCGGGATAAAAACATTCCGCTCACCTCAATCCGCCAGCGCTATGGCATTGGTTACAGTGACATAGACTTAATCCTGACCAGATACAAAGATTCTGGTTTGACACTGAAGGAATTCCTTGCTTTGGATCCTTCTCAAGCAGAGGAACTGATCTATCCTCCCAAGAACATACGGAATGGAGACATTCCTATGCCTGATTTCGAACTCTACTATGAAAGGATGATGTCAAAGGGTAGCCGGGTAAACATGTTTTACTGCTGGCTCGATTACAAAAGCCGACATCCCGATGGATATCAGAGTTCACAGTTCTATGAATACTTTAACCGTTTCATAGAAAAGAATTACGGCGGTGACAAAGTTGCCATGGCCGTGGAACGCATTCCCGGTGAAAAGATGTACATCGACTGGGTTGGCGACCAGCCAGGAATCCTTGTTGATCCCAGTACGGGAGAAATCAAAAAGGTGCATGTCTTTACAACCACGCTTGGTGTAAGCAGTCTTGTTTATGCCGAATGCTTCCTTGATGAGAAGCTGCCAAGCTTCATGCAGGGAACAGTAAATGCTATAACTTTTTATAATGCAGTACCGCGATATCTTGTCCCGGACAACTGCAAGACTGCGGTTATCAAACACACAAAGGATGAGCTTATTCTGAACACCGCATATCAGGACCTTGAAGAATTCTATAACGTTGTAATACTTCCACCGCCGGCACGAAAGCCTAAGGGAAAGCCTACCGTTGAGAACCATGTCAGATATCTTGAAACACATCTGATTGAAAAGCTGAAAGAAGGGATTTACACCTCTCTCGAAGCAATCAACGATGCCACGCAAAAAATAATAGCGGACATCAACAGACGCGAGTTTCAGAAAAAAGTTGGTTCAAGAATGGATGCATACCTTAGGTATGACAAGCCGCAAATGAAAGCGCTGCCAGGCGATAAGTATTCAACCTGCGACTACAAGTACATTCTGAAAGTTCCTGATAACTATCATCTTGAGTATGATGGCCACTATTACTCTGTATTGTACACATACCACGGTCAGCCCGCAATCTTAAAGGCTACGCCTACAGAGATAGTGATCTGTGATCGTAATAACAGGTTTGTATGCAAGCACAGGCGCTCATACAAAGACTTTCCGAAATACATCACGGATGACAGTCACATGAAGCCTGAGCATCTTTACTATAAAGAGGTTAATGCCCGGGATGGCGCTTATTACCGCCGATGGGCTTCAGCCTATGGTGAATGCACCTCTGAACTGATTGACCAGGTGCTCCGGTCAGCCAAGCATGAGGAGCAGGCTTATAACAGTTGTGCAGGTATCCTTCATTCCTGTAAGGGAATTCCTCACGGCATTGTGGAGGAAGCATCCCGCAAATGCATAGAAATGCATGCATGTAAGTATTCATACTTTAAAAGAGTCCTCGGAATCGTTGCAAACAGCACGGATTTCGGTGGCGGAGGGAAATCTCTTCCAAGCCACGAAAACATCAGAGGAAAGGACTTTTATAAGTAAAGGTGAATACGAATGGTAACCAATAAATTAACCGCCGAGGAAATGGTCATTGCAGACCGCCTCAGGCAGATGAAACTGTCCGGCATGGCAGAGGCCTATGAGGAACAATTGCTGAACCCCAACTCCGACCTGTCAAACTTCCAGGACAGATTTTCGTCCATCATAAATTTCGAGTGGGAACTTCGATTCAACAAGAAGTTCAACCGCTTCCTGAAGAAGGCAACACTCCGGTATCCGCAGGCATCCTTTGACGAAACCATCTATGAGCCAGATCGGATGTTAGATACCGAAACTATTGAGCAGCTTGCCTCCTGTAAGTGGCTGGATGAGGGAAGGAATCTTCTTATAACCGGCGCAACAGGTGCAGGAAAGTCATATATCTCAAATGCATTGTGTATTTCTGCAATCAGGCAGTTCAAAACTGTCAAATACATCAGGGCCAATACCATGATGAGCGAAATGGACCAGGCAAGGATCAAGGGAACCTACCTTGACTATGTAAATCACATGGCCAGACTTGACATGCTGGTCATTGATGATTTCGGACTGATGGACTTGGATCTCGATAAATGCCGGGACTTCTTTGAAGTGATCGACAGTCGGGATAATCTGAAGTCTACGGTCATCGTTTCACAGCTGCCAGTCAAATCCTGGTATGACCTGTTTGCTGACAATACCTATGCAGATGCATGTCTTGACCGGATTATTCACAAGGCGTACCGCCTTGAATTGAATGGCAAAAACATGCGTAACCCAAGTTAATAATTAAATTTCACCGTTTGGAACGGACAGCCTCACCGCTAAAGCGGACTGGTTGCTCCGTTCAAGCGGAATACGCAAAAAACCATCCGACAGATAAAAGAAGTGCTTCAAAGCAGCCAAATGCTTTCAGAAGTACTTCTTTTTTTGTGCTTTGAAAGCAGGGTGATGGCAATAGGAAGATAAAGAGAATAGCAACAAAGTAAACAATTTTACAAGATGAAAGAATGAAAACCAGAGTGAAAAGAATAATGATATCCTTCTTATTTAGTAGTGAATTTTGGCAGCGTGAGTATTCCGGTCCAGTTTGAGCCAGCAGTCCGGAGTTTGAGAGCCACTATTCCGGAGACACAGAGCCACAGGTATTGCCATCAGAAACATTATTCCACAGTGCTCTTGACATGAGGCTCCACGGCATATGTATTCATGG
>JALEKN010000031.1 GCA_022769125.1 Agathobacter sp. | reverse complement strand
AGGTCCCAATCTTTCGATTGGACGTTCGTTAAATCTTATCAGATTCGCTTGTACAATTGAACATTTGCAGTTCAATTGTCATGAATTATTCATTAGAATCTTTCAAGGTTTTTCACTGTTCAGTTATCAATGTTCTGTGTTGTCGTTATCAGCTGCAACTTGTATATATTATCACTTATTTTTTCATCTGTCAACAACTTTTTGAAAAAATTTTGAACAATTTTATTACCGGAAAATGGAGCGCAGAAGGAGGGATTTGAACCCTCGCGCCGGTTTCCCGACCTATACCCTTAGCAGGGGCACCTCTTCGGCCACTTGAGTACTTCTGCATATTTTCCAATATAAAATTGTTCACTTTCGTGACGCATAGATTACTATACTAAAATTTTTTGGGTTTGTCAATGACAAAAAGCTATTTATTTACTTTTTCTCAACAGATGCCCTAAATGCCTAGTTATCCATAAAGAAATACCCTATAAAGTTAAGAAGGCACCGCTTAAAACTCCGTCATTGATAAAGATTTCGAGTATATTGCCGTCCTTTATCAGTGATAGCTTATCCGCGCTGTCGGTTGTCAGATATATCTGTTGTCCAACCGCAAGTTCTCCATTGTTCCAATTATATATGATCTCTGTTTCTTCTATTATAATAGAAATCTGTTCTGTTGCATTCTCCGGGCGGGTGTATTCCATATAAGTAACACTATCTTTGTCCGATACGAGTTCTTCCCGTCTCTTTGCATCTGCGATGATCGGTTTGCAGCAGATCACGTCTCCCTGCGCTGTGTGTACTCCGGTCATCTTGCGCGGGATTCCCATTGCACCGGTATAATCGGCTCCAGTGTTTTTCAAGCGAAGCCACGGAACAAAGATGGTTTGTCCATCGATTCCGGAATAAGTCTGCGCGGCATACAGGTTTTTGTTAAAATACAGACAATGCTTCTTGTAGTCTGTCTCAAAATGATACCCGTCAAAATCGCCCCAGAAATAGAAGCCGTCTGCACAGAAAAATGCCCATCGCGTGCTGCCGTCATCGAACCGTACTTCTACCAGATCCGGACATTCCCATGCATCCTGCAATGTCACCCGGTCTGTCTGCTCCCATTTGGCAAGGTCTGTCGAACGGTATATTCCAAAATCCGTCTTTTCCAGCCAAAGCACCATGATATATGCGCCGGATGGCTCATGCCAGAATACTTTCGGATCGCGGTCTTCCTTGCAGTCTTTATTTTCAAGACAACTTCCAGGAATCTTGGTAAGTGTTCTTCCACCATCAAGGCTGTATGCCATGCGTTGTATAAATATCTCTCCCGCAGACGTATAGAAAAACAGCAGTGCATTTTTTGGAAGCCCGAGCAACCCACGGTCATTGCGGATACCGGAACCAGAAAAAATTGTTCCGTTTTCATCCGGATACAGAACCGTCTCCAACTGCTGCCAATGAAGCAGATCCCGGCTTACAGCGTGTCCCCAGCACATATTATTCCATATGATATCAAACGGATTGTATTGGAAATAAAGATGATATGTTCCATTCTGGTATACAAGTCCGTTCGGATCATTGATCCAGCCTGTTTTTGCCGTAAAATGGATCGATGGTCTGCTCCCTACCGGTTTCCCGCCTAAAATATCAGATTGTGGTTTCTCATTTTTGATTGCTTTAAAAAATGCTTCCGGTGCTTCTCCTTCTATGTCAAGCGTATCCGGTGTCACATTTTCAAGTGGAAGCGGCGCATAGTAATCCGCATGATATTCGTCCTCTGCATACATATCAACCGGGATTAAAAGCTCCATGACCTTTTCCTTTGCATCAGCTTTTTTGCAATAAAAAGAGATGCTCTTTGCCGGCAGTCCCTTTTTAATCGGAATATACAGATTCATTTTCTATTCTCCCCTGACTGCGGTTTCGTACAGATTGTTTCCTTCCCTATCGATAACTACGATTGCCGGAAAATCCTCTACATAGAGTTTTCGGATTGCTTCCGCGCCGAGATCATCATAGCAGATGACTTCCGAACTTTTGATACACTTCGATAACAATGCTCCGGCTCCTCCGACTGCTGCAAAATAGACTGCCTTATTGCGAATGATCGCGTCGATGACTTCCTTGGAACGCTTGCCTTTTCCGATCATTGCCTTTTGCCCTAAATCGAGCAATGTCGGCGCATATTTGTCCATGCGTGTCGCAGTCGTCGGTCCCGCTGATCCGATTGGTCTTCCTTCCCTTGCAGGTGACGGACCCATGTAATAGATAGTCGCATCCTTGATGTCGATTGGCAGCTCCTCCCCACGGCCGAGTGCCTCTATCATTCTTTTGTGGGCGGCATCTCTCGCAACATACATGTAACCTGTGATATATACATAATCTCCACTGTGTAAATCGGCAGTTGTCTGCTCTGTGATTGGTGTCTGAATATGTTTTTCCATTCTATTCTCCTTATAAAATGTCTGCTTCTAGTTATTCCCGTTCTTTTTTGATTTTTCTATTTTTTCACTTGTCATATGGTCAATTTCCTCACGCAGCTTACTCAGATAAGGAGAAAATTGCAGGTTTTCTTTGCCATATTCAAATTGCAGCTCATATTCGAGCGGAATCCAGGTTGAAATATCCGATTCATCGTGCTGGATGAGTGCTTCCATCTTATCGAGCGCCTTATAGATTTTTGCCTCTGTTGTCTCTAACGCATTCATCTCCTCATAGAGTGCCTGCCACTGGGAGCGATCCGGCTCCGGAAAAGACGCTACCCACTCATCAAGCACGTTTTCTTCTTTTGCTTCGTCGCTCTGCGTCTTTTCAAACGATGGGATATCCCCGGTAAAGGCTTCTCCGAGGTCATGGATCAAACACATGCGGATGACCTTATCCATATCCGCTTCCGGAAATTCATTTGCGACGAGCATTGCAAAAAGTCCAAGTCTCCAGCTATGCTCCGCCACGCTTTCGTGTCTGCCGGAGGAGGTGTAGCAATGTCTGGTATTACATTTTAATTTTTCTGCTACGGACATGATCCGAAGTAATTCACTTGGCTGCATAATTTTCTCTCCATATTTATATTACTCTGACTGCATGGCGGTTTACATGGCAGCAGATATTGACTGCTACCGGAAGTCCTGCGATATGCGTCGGATATGTGTTGATGTTGACTGCAAGTGCGGTTGTCTTTCCACCAAGTCCTCCCGGTCCGATGCCAAGCTGATTAATCTTCGTAAGCATCTCCTCTTCCATCTCTGCCACATATGGAATATCACTATGCACTCCTGCTTCACGGGTAAGTGCCTTCTTTGCTAAAATTGCACATTTTTCAAAGGTTCCGCCAATTCCGACTCCGACAACCATCGGCGGGCAGGCGTTTGGTCCGGCATCCTTTACCGCGGTAAGGATTGCATTCTTTACACCCTCAATTCCGTCTGCAGGCTTTAACATGAACACACGGCTCATATTTTCACTTCCAAATCCCTTCGGGGCAAATGTAATCTTAACCTTATCCCCCGGCACGATGGAATAATGGATGACTGCCGGTGTGTTATCCTTGGTATTCTCGCGGAGAATCGGATCTCCTACGACTGATTTGCGCAGATATCCGTCTGTATATCCACGGCGTACACCTTCGTTGATGGCATCTTCGATTGCTGCTCCCGTGAAATGAACATCCTGACCAACCTCGACAAAGAATACTGCCATTCCGGTATCCTGGCAGATCGGGATCATCTCTTCTCCCGCGATCTTCAGGTTCTCCTGCAGCTGGTTTAATATCTTCTTTCCAAGCTCAGAAGTTTCCTCCGCGGTGGCTTTTTTTAGTGCGGCATCCATATCCTCAGATAAAAAGTGATTGGCTTCGATGCATATTTCTTTGATATTTTCTGTGATAACGTCTGTGTTGATTTCTCTGATCATCGCTTTTCTCTCTTTCTGTTTACACAAAAACCGGCTATGAAAAGCCGGTTTTTTGCTACTATTCTTCTGTCTCAGCCGGTTCTTCCGGTGGAATCAATGATTTATCTTCTACAACCTTTGCAATACTTGCAACGCTGACACCTTCCTTAAGGTTGATCAGCTTCACGCCGGACGTGATACGTCCGAGCAGTGCGGTATCACTGACTCTGATACGGATGATGATTCCCTCTGTGTTGATGAGCATTACTTCATCTTCCTGCTCAACGGATTTTACTCCGATGAGGTTACCTGTCTTTTCCGTGATCTTGTAACACTTCACACCCTTACCGCCACGGTTCTGGGTAGAAAATTCGGAGATCAGTGTACATTTTCCAAGTCCGTTGGAAGAAACGAGCATCACAGCATCGCCCATTGTTGAGGTCTGCATTGCAATGACAACATCATCTGGTGCGAGATTCATTCCTATAACGCCCATCGTTGTACGTCCAGTCGGGCGCACATCGGATTCGTTGAACCGGATACACTGTCCAAATCTTGTGAAGAGCATAATATCTTCGTCTTTTTCTGTAATCTTAACCTCGATGAGCTTGTCATCATCGCGGAGATTGATTGCTGCAAGTCCGTTCTTGCGGATATTCTCATAATCCTTGACGGAGGTTTTCTTGACGATACCCTTTCTGGTCGCCATGAACAAATACTTGTCATCTTCGTATTCCTTGATTGGGATCATCGCTGTAATCTTTTCATCCGGCTGAAGCGGAAGAAGGTTGATGATCGCCGTTCCGCGCGAGGTGCGGCTTGCCTCCGGGATCTCGTATGCCTTGATGCGGTATACACGTCCGGTGTTGGTAAAGAACATCAGGTAGTGATGGGAGGTCGTCATGAGCATCTCTACGATGTAGTCATCCTCGATTGTCTCCATACCCTTGATTCCTTTGCCGCCACGATGCTGGCTCTTGAAATTATCGGTACTCATACGCTTGATGTAACCGATCTTTGTCATGGTGATAACAGTATTTGTCTCCGGAATCAGATCCTCCATAGACATATCGTACTCATCATAACCGATCTGCGTTCTTCTATCATCGCCGTACTTTTCTGCAATCGCGAGAATTTCTTCTCTGATCACACCGAGAAGCAGCTTCTCATCGGCAAGGATTGCCTTCAACTCCTCGATCTGCTTCTGCAAAGCAGCATACTCTGCTTCAAGCTTCTCTCTTTCCAATCCGGTCAGAGCACGAAGTCTCATATCAACGATTGCCTGCGCCTGTGCATCGGAAAGTGAGAAACGCTCGATGAGTCGTGTCTTTGCTTCCTGTGTCGTCTGGCTGGAACGGATGATATGTATTACTTCGTCAATATTGTCCTGCGCAATGATCAAGCCCTCTACAATATGGGCGCGCTCCTCCGCTTTGTTCAG
Source organism: Agathobacter sp. (assembly GCA_022769125.1). Taxonomy (GTDB): domain Bacteria; phylum Bacillota; class Clostridia; order Lachnospirales; family Lachnospiraceae; genus Roseburia. The sequence continues at coordinate 10,765 of JALEKN010000031.1, read as the reverse complement.
GTCGAATTTTGTTCTTCTGGTGATAACATCCTTCTGATGAGCCAGGTAGTAATTCAAAAGATCAAACAAGTTCAGTAACTTCGGCTCACCATTGACAAGCGCAAGGTTATTTACACCGAATGTATCCTGCATCTGTGTATGCTTATAGAGCAGATTCAAAACTACGCTCGGATTAGCATCGCGGCGAAGCTCGATCACAACTCTCATACCCTCACGGTCGGACTCATCTCTTAAGTCAGTGATTCCATCAATCTTCTTATCCTTGTGAAGCTCGGCGATCTTCTCGATCAGTCGGGCTTTGTTTACCAGATACGGAAGCTCTGTAACAACGATGCGGTTCTTGCCGTTGTCCATCGGCTCAATGTTGGTAACTGCACGAACACGGATCTTGCCACGTCCGGTGCGGTATGCCTCGCTGATACCGGAAGTACCCATGATAATGCCTCCGGTCGGGAAATCCGGTCCCTTGATGATACCCATCAGCTCATCAATAGTCGTTTCCTTGCCCTCTATATCATTGTCGATCAGCTTTACAACTGCGTTAATAACTTCCGTCAGATTGTGTGGCGGGATATTGGTCGCCATACCAACTGCGATACCGGTCGTACCGTTTACCAGAAGATTCGGAAAACGGGATGGGAGAACGCTAGGTTCACGCTCAGTCTCATCATAGTTAGGCACGAAATCAACGGTGTCTTTATTCAGATCGTCGATCATGTAAGAAGCAATCTTGGAAAGTCTTGCCTCTGTGTATCGCATTGCGGCAGCTCCGTCTCCATCCACAGATCCGAAGTTACCATGTCCATCCACAAGTGTATATCTCATGGACCAATCCTGTGCCATGTTGACAAGTGCTCCGTAAATAGAGCTGTCACCATGCGGATGGTATTTACCCATTGTATCACCTACGATACGCGCACATTTCTTGTGTGGCTTGTCGTAAGTGTTGTTCATCTCGTTCATGGAGAAAAGGATTCTTCTCTGAACAGGCTTTAAACCGTCTCTGACATCCGGTAATGCACGGCTTGCAATAACGCTCATTGCATAGTCGATATAGGAAGTTTCCATTGTTTTCTTCAGATCAACTTGCTGTATCTGGTCAAAAATCTTGTCATCCACTTAAAACTTCCCTCCTTATTAACAAAATGTATCAAGATTCTGAACGTATTTTGCGTTAGCTTCAATAAATTCTCGTCTTGGTTCTACCTTATCGCCCATCAGGGTAGTAAAGGTCACATCAATCTCAGATGAATTTTCTTCATCCATATTTACTCTCTTTAAAATTCGGCGCTCCGGATCCATAGTGGTCTCCCAAAGCTGCTCCGCATCCATCTCTCCAAGTCCTTTATAACGCTGGACTTTATTGTTCTGGTCACGGCCGATTTCTGCCATAATGTTATTCAGTTCTTCATCACTGTACGCATACCAGACATTCTTGTTCTTCTCAATCTTGTACAGCGGAGGAGTTGCAAGGTATACATGTCCCTGCTTGATCAGCTCCGGCATAAAGCGGTATAAGAATGTGAGCATCAAAGTTGCAATGTGTGCACCATCGACATCGGCATCTGTCATGATGATGATCTTGTCATAGCGAAGTTTGCTGATATCAAAATCCTCATGGATTCCCGTACCGAATGCGGTGATCATGGAACGGATTTCGGCATTGTCATAGATACGGTCAAGTCTTGCCTTTTCTACATTTAAAATCTTACCACGCAGCGGCAGAATTGCCTGTGTTGCACGGCTTCTTGCAGTTTTTGCGGAACCACCTGCGGAATCTCCCTCTACGATGAAGATCTCACAATTCTTCGGATCCTTATCGGAACAATCAGCAAGCTTTCCCGGAAGAGCCGCACCATCGAGCGCACCCTTTCTTCTTGCGGTATCACGCGCTTTTCTTGCAGCCTCACGTGCTCTCTGCGCAAGCAGGGATTTCTCGCAGATATCCTTTGCAATCTGCGGGTTCTGCTCCAAAAAGTAGGTAAGCTTCTCACATACAACAGAATCAACGGCTCCACGGGCTTCGCTGTTGCCGAGCTTCTGCTTTGTCTGTCCCTCGAACTGAGGCTCCTCGATCTTGATACTGATGATCGCGGTAAGTCCCTCTCGGATATCATCACCGGTAAGTGCCGGATCAGAATCCTTCAAAAGCTTATTTTCTCTCGCATAAGCATTGAATGTCTTTGTAAGCGCATTCTTAAATCCGGTCAGATGTGTTCCACCTTCCGGTGTAATGACGTTGTTTACAAAAGAGAATGTCGAATCATTAAAGGAATCATTATGCTGGAAAGCAACTTCGACATACACGCCGTCCTTTGTTCCTTCACAGTAGATAACATCCTCATACATGGCTTCTTTGCCACGGTTTAGATACTGTACAAATTCCTTGATACCGCCTTCATACTGGAAAACCTGATGATGCTTTTCCTCTCTCACCTCATCGATCGTGATGCAAAGTCCCTTGGTAAGGAATGCAGTCTCACGAAGTCTCTGCTTTAAGGTATCGTAGTCGTAGACCGTCTCCTCAAAAATGGTATCATCCGGCAAAAAGTGAACCTTTGTGCCATGAAGCTCCTTGTCACAGGTTCCGATAACCTTTACAGCGTCATCCGCTTTACCGCGTTTGTAAGTCTGCTGGTAAACCTGCCCGTCCTTGTATACTTCAACTGTAAGCCAGGTAGAAAGCGCATTTACAACGGATGCACCTACACCGTGAAGTCCGCCGGATACCTTGTATCCTCCACCACCGAACTTACCACCGGCATGAAGCACCGTAAATACAACCTCAAGTGCAGACTTTCCTGCCTTATGGTTCATTCCGACAGGGATTCCTCGTCCGTCATCCTGTACGGTGATGGAATTGTCCGCCTCGATTGTCACCTCGATATTCTTGCAGTATCCCGCAAGTGCTTCATCGACTGCGTTATCCACAATCTCGTAGACTAAGTGGTGCAAACCTCTCGAAGAAGTACTGCCGATATACATACCAGGTCTTTTGCGGACTGCTTCAAGACCTTCGAGTATTTGGATCTGATCCGCTCCGTATTCCTGATTATTTTGTAATTCTTCGCTCATGAATGCTCCTCCTCATCCTCGGGATTAATATATTTGTCATATACTTTTCCGTCAATCACCTGAAAAATCTGATTGATCTCAAACCGGTTCTTTACAAATTCTTCCACACCGGTACAGGTGATAATTGTCTGTATGTCATTGATACTGTTCAGCAGATAATTCTGCCGGCTGCTGTCAAGTTCGGACAAAACATCATCCAAAAGCAGCACAGGTGTATTGTTGATCACGCGCTTGACCAGATCGATCTCAGATAGCTTCAAGGACAATGCCGCTGTGCGCTGCTGCCCCTGCGATCCGAACCTGCGGATATCTACACCGTTATTTGAAAAAAGCATATCGTCCCTGTGTGGTCCGACTGTCGTCTGACACAGCTTTAAATCCTTATTCTTTGCTTTCGACAACTCATCCTCAAAGAAGATGTCATCGATATTCGGCTCATATTTTAATATCAGATTCTCCTTACCGCCGGAAATCTTATAGTGGATATCGTGGATAATATCGTTTAACTCCTCGATAAACTTCTTGCGGCTTCTGATGATGCGTTTTCCATATTCAAGAAGCTGTTCATCCCAGACAGGAAGAGTATCTGCCGCACCCGGACGGAAATTTATCTCTTTTAGCAAGGCATTCCTCTGGTTTAAAATCTTGTTGTACTTTGCAAGATCGGACAGATAAAGCTTGTCTATCTGGCAGAGCTCGGAATCAATAAACCTTCTTCTCTCTGCCGGACCGTTCTTGACGATGTTAAGATCCTCCGGTGAGAAAAATACGATATTTAAGATTCCAAACAGCTCACTTGCCCTCTTGATCGGGATCTTGTTTATTGCAACACCCTTTGCCCCACGGCTCCTGAGATGCATATCAATCTGATATTCTTTTTCATTTTTGACAACGACTGTGCGGATATGGGACTCTTCCTCTCCAAAACGGATCATTTCCTTGTCCTTGCTTCCCTTGTGGGACTTTGTCGTCCCGCTTAGATATGCTGCTTCAAGGATATTTGTCTTACCCTGTGCATTATCCCCATAAAGTATATTGGTGCCCTTGTCAAATTGGATATTCAAATCTTCGTAATTACGAAAATTCTTAAGTTCTATGGATTTGATAATCATTTTACGATCTGAAGTGTCTCTCCATCAAAACAGACTGTCTCGCCGCCGTGGAGCTTTTTACCTCTCTGATATTCCACTTCCCCGTTGACGGTAACCTGACCGTCCTGAATCGCTATCTTGGCATCAAGACCGGACTCTACAAGTCCGGCTTTCTTGAGTGCCTGTCCAAGCTTTATAAATTCATCTTCTTGTCTGATCTGAACAGTTATCATAGCTTCTCCTAATTTGCTGCGGTATTGAAGTTAACCGGAAGAATCAGGTAGATAAACTTGCCTTCATCATCCCTGATAAAACACGGTGCCTTCGGATTAACCATATAAAGGCTGATCTCCTCCTCATCGATAACGCGAAGCGCATCGATAAAGAACTTCGGATTAAATCCGATCAGGATATCCTTGCCCTCTTTTGCAATATCAATATCTTCATTCATGGAACCGATAAATGAGTTGATCTTAAGCTCCATGTTGCCATCCGTCACATTCATGATGATTGGCTTCTTATCTCCCTCCTTTACAAGAAGGGTTGCACGGTCGATACAGTCAAGTAGCTCTTTCTTGTTGACCTTAACCTTTGTCTCATAATCGGATGAGAGCATCTGGTCAATCTTGAAATATTCTCCCTCGATCAGTCTGGAAACGACGGTTGTATCATCAAATTCAAATACAATATGGTTGTTCGTCAAATAGATGATCACATCATCATCCACTCCACCAGGAATGATCTTGCTTACTTCCTGAAGTGTCTTGCCCGGAACAACAACCTTTCTGTGGTCGTAGCTGTCCTTCATCTCAATGCAGCGGATGGAGATTCTGTGTCCGTCCAAAGATACAACCTTCAACTGATTGTCATTGATTTCAAACAACTCACCTGTCATCAGCTTGTTGTTGTCATTGTCAGCAATTGAGAAAATGGTCTGACGGATAACTTCTTTTAAAGTAAACTGCGAAATCACGATGGATTCATTCTTCTCAATGAAAGGAAGGTAAGAGAAATCATCACCGGACTTACCTACAATATTGAACTTCGCCTTTTCACAGGTAATAACCGTCTTAAAGGAAGCATCTGTTTCGATCGTAACATCACTATCCGGAAGCTTACGAACAATTTCAGAGAAAATCTTGGCATCAAGTGCAATTACACCACGCTCTACGATCTCTCCTTCTATCTTTGTCTCAATTCCAAGTTCCATGTCATTTGCGACCAGCTTGATTTCTCCTGCAGATGCATCAATAAGAATACATTCAAGGATAGCCATTGTCGTTCTGGTAGGAACAGCTTTGGAAACAATATTTACTCCGTGTAATAAATTTGATTTTGAACAGATCAGCTTCATTGAAAAACTCCTTCCTGGCGATAAATAAATAATTGGAAATTCATAATCTTATTATTAGGGGGTGTGCAAAAGTGTATAACCCCTGTTTGTCCAATAAATAAAAGGCTTTAAGTAATGGATAAACCTGTTGGATTCTACTGGAATCCGTTTGGGATAAAATGGATAACTTTAACATGAAGGCAGGCTGTCCATTTTACTAACATGATGTCCACTGTGGATAAACGTGAATATGTTTATTCTTAAAAGGTCAAATTAGAACTATACTATAATAGGAAGAAACTAGTTCGGATTGATCTTTTTCTTGATTGTTTCAATCAGGGTTCTTGTGGATTCATTGTTGTCATATTCCTCAGAAACCTTCTTCACTCCGTGGATAATAGTGGAATGATCTCTTCCTCCGAGAAGAGCACCGACTGCATCAAGAGAACTTGATGTCATGGTCTTGCAAAGGTACATGGCAATTTGTCTCGGTTTTGCAATATCACTGCTGCGGTTCTTAGACATCATCTGGTCAACTGAGATGTGGAAATGTTCCGAAACAACCTCGATGATAAGCTGTGGAGTGATTTCTCTTGGCTTATCTGGTGTGATGATGTTGGCAAGTTCTTTCTCGGCAATCTCCATCGTAATGTTGACATTCTCAAGGTTGTGATATGCAAATAGCTTATTTAAAGCTCCCTCAAGCTCACGGATGTTGGACTTGATATTGTTGGCAATATAATCAAGAATGTCATCATCGATGTTGAAATTATCGGATTCTGCTTTCTTGCGGAGAATAGCCATACGTGTCTCATAGTCCGGAACCCCGATGTCTGCCATCAGACCCCACTCAAATCTGGAACGGATACGTTCTTCTAAAGTCTCCATCTCTTTCGGAGGCTTGTCTGAGGTGAGGATGATCTGCTTACCCTGTGTCTGGAGAGCATTGAACGTGTGGAAAAATTCCTCCTGCGTACTTTCTTTTCCTATAATAAACTGGATATCATCGATCATCAGTACATCAACGGTACGGTATTTGTCACGGAATTTAGTCATTGAGGAAGCGTTACCGTTACGGATGGATTCAATAACTTCGTTGGTAAATTCTTCGGAGGTTACATAGATAACCTTGGTGTCCGGTTTCTGATCTAAGATAAAATGTCCGATGGAATGCATCAGATGCGTCTTGCCAAGTCCCGGTCCTCCATAGATGTAAAGAGGATTGTATGCCTCACCCGGAGATTCGGCTACTGCAAGGGATGCTGATTGTGCAAAACGGTTATTATTGCCAACGACAAAAGTATCAAATGTGTAATTCGGATTGAGGTTAGAGCGATCCGCTTTTGCTGCGGCAGGCTTCTTTCCTTTATTTCTGCTGCCTTTGATGGAAAGGGAATCTGCCTGATCCGGAAGAATGAATTCAATGTCATACTCTGTTCCGGTAATCTCAGCGATTGCAACCTTTAAAGGAAGATAGTATTTCTTGGATATGTAGCTGAGTCCCATCTGTTCGGACGGAACGAGGATATATAATTTATTACCGTCAACACCATATACTTCGAGCGGACGGATCCAGGTATCAAAAGAAACTTCACTTAATTCGTGCTCTTTCTTGACAGTATTAATAATCTCTTCCCATTTTTCTATAACTTTTTCCACTATTATTTCTCCGTATTAACGTTTTAAAATGGATAGTAACCCATAATCATACATATAGTATAGTACACTATTTTTCTATTTTAATCAATGTTTAAAGGGCGTTTAAACGCGATAAAAGTTATGCACCCTGATTTTTCTAGTCTAAGGGCATTTTTAAACAATTTGTACCTATTGTATCTACACTTTTTCCACAAGTTATCCACAGTATGAGGATAACTTTTTTTTATTTATTTCGATTTTCCTTGACTTTATCAGGTTTTTTGTTATAATTGTATCGATGTTTTTTAACGTAGAGGAGGTGTATACGAGATGAAGATGACATTCCAGCCAAAGAAGAGACAGAGATCTAAGGTTCACGGTTTCCGTGCAAGAATGAAGACTGCTGGCGGTAGAAAAGTTTTAGCAGCAAGAAGATTAAAAGGCAGAAAGAAATTATCAGCATAGGCCACATTTTTTGTGGTCTTTCTTCTTTTATGATGGAGGAAATTGCATGAAATTTTCAGACTCATTAAAGAAAAACAGTGATTTCCAGAGAGTATACAAAAACGGAAGGTCTGTTGCCAACAGATATCTAGTGATGTATGTTCTGGAGAATCAGACCAATCAAAACAGAATTGGAATATCAGTTAGCAAAAAAGTTGGAAATAGTGTTATAAGACATCACATAACTCGACTTGTCAGGGAGAGTTACAGACTACACGAAGACATGTTTAATAGTGGTTTAGACATTGTAGTCATCGCAAGAGTTTCTGCAAAGGGCGCAACCTATTGGGATATTGAAAAAGCACTTTTGCATCTTGGAGGTCTTCAGAATATCGTAGTTCGTTAATTTGAAAAAGAAGATGGAATCATTTGAAGAGAATTTTAATTGCATTGATTAAATTTTATCAAAAATATATTTCCCCACTGAAAACAACAAAGTGTCCTTATTTTCCTTCTTGTTCCTGTTATGGTCTTGAAGCAGTGGAAAAGTATGGGGCAATCAAGGGCGGTGCGATGGCAGCGTGGAGAATTATGAGATGTAATCCTTTTTCAAAGGGAGGATATGATCCGGTTCCATAGTGGAGGATTTTTATGTCAGGCATTGTTTTGACGGCTTATGATGGTGCAATCTTAGGACCGATCGCAAAATTATTGGGATGGGTCATGAACGGTATATACCTTGGAATGTATAAGCTGTTCGGAATCGAGAACATTGGCTTAAGTATTATTTTACTTACCATTGTCATTTATTTATGTTTACTTCCGCTTACGATCAAGCAGCAGAAGTTCTCAAAATTATCGCTGAAAATGCAGCCTGAGATTCAGGCAATCCAGGCAAAGTATAAGAATAAAAAGGATCAGGCTTCCATGATGGCCATGAATGAGGAAACCCGTCTCGTATATGAGAAGTACGGTGTTTCTCCGAGCGGCAGCTGCGTACAGCTTTTGATCCAGATGCCGATCCTGTTTGCATTGTATCGTGTATTTTATAACGTTCCGGCTTATGTTACTTCCGTTAAGGATAACTTCAGCGGACTTGTAAACGGAATCATCGGTACAGATGGATTTGTTGACACCATGACACAGCTTGTTACAGATAATAAGGTAACAACCGCAAGTTCTATCATGGCAAGCAACGTTGCGGACAAGCTTGGCGCTGCGTCCGGCGATACATTATCAAATTACATTGTTGATATCCTGTACAAGCTTCCGTCTGATGCGTGGACAAAGCTTACAGATTATTTTCCAAGCCTTGGCACACAGATTGCCGATACGCTTACCCACGTTGAGAAGTTCAATTACTTTATCAAGTTAAATATTTCAGATACACCTTGGTATATCATCAAGAATGGTGTTGCAAGCCATAGTTTTGGATTTGTAATTCTTGCTCTTTTGATTCCGGTTCTTTCTTATGTGACTCAGGTAGTTAACATTAAGATGATGCCACAGCAGAATACAGGTAATGACCAGATGGCGCAGCAGATGAAGACCATGAACACCATGATGCCTTTAATTTCATTGTTCATGTGCTTTACTGTTCCGGTTGGTCTTGGTATTTACTGGATCATCGGTGCTGTTGTCCGTGCCGTACAGCAGGTACTTATCAACAAGCATATCGAGAACTTGAACTTAGATGATATCATCGAGAAGAATCAGGAAAAAGCTAAGAAGAGACGTGAGAAGATGGGTATTGCAGAGAATGAGATCCGCAATGCTGCAGCTATCAATACACGTACCATCGAAAGCAAGGCTAAAGTGAATGTTTCTTCTGCACAGAAGGAGTTAGAGCTCGAGCATGCCAATGCGAAGAAAGCAAATGCCAAGGCAGGCAGTATGGCGGCAAGAGCAAATATGGTTAAAGATTACAACGAGCGTAACAGCCGTAAATAACAGGGGGGAGTTATCATGGATTATATTGAAGTATCCGCTAAGACAGTAGATGATGCTTTGACAGAAGCATTGGTTACTCTTGGTGCAACAAGTGATCAGGTTGAATATGAGGTAATTGAAAAAGGAAGTTCAGGTTTCCTTGGAATCGGCAGCAAGAATGCAGTTATCAAGATCCGCAAGAAGCAGTCAGCTGAGGGTAGTGTAAGGGATTTTCTTTCACAGGTATTTGCAGCAATGCAGATGCAGGTTGAGATTCTTGTAAAGGTTGATGAAGAGGAGAAGATGATCGACGTTGAGTTAAAGGGCGATGAGATGGGTCTTTTAATTGGAAAGCGTGGTCAGACTCTTGATTCTCTCCAGTACCTTACCAATCTTGCTGTAAACAAGCATTCCGAGAATTACTACAAGGTAAAAGTTGATACCGAGGATTACCGCAAGAGAAGAAAAGAGACTCTTGAGAATCTTGCAAAGAACATTGCTTACAAGGTTAAGAGAACAAAGAGACCTGTTTCTCTTGAGCCGATGAACCCATTCGAGAGAAGAGTTATCCACTCTGCTTTACAGAATGACAGATACGTTACCACTCACAGCGAGGGCGAAGAGCCATTCCGTCATGTAGTCGTAACCTTAAAGAGATAATAACTACTCATGGAGCATCCCATTGCGGATGCTCCTTTTTTCTACCACTTTCCACTTATCCACATGCACATATTTTTCTTATGGACATTTCCACTTTTCTATATCTATTCCGGTATTATCTTATTTGTACATTATTTATTCCTGCATGGCTGCCTTGGTATTTATAATAAGTTTGAAATTTTCATCCGTCAGCCTTGCTTTAAAAAATTTTATTACATCGACTATTTCTCTTTTTGAAAAGCATTCGCACAAAAATTGCTGTAATTCTCTCAACCCGCTTTACAGTGAAAGTGTTGTGTCTTCTATTGGCTTTGACACTCCTGCCCGACTGTCCGTCTACTGCGAATAGCCGGGCAGGAGTGCTCAAACCTTTAGAAGACATAACTTATAACAAAACTGTAAAGTGGGTTGAGTTAGAATTACGTGATTTTTGCGAATGCTATTCAAAAAGAGAAATAGCCGATGTAATTAAAATGATGTGTAAATTGCAAGGCTGCCAGATGAAAATATGATAATTTGTTTAAATAGATACCAAGGCAGCAGATGCAGGGCTTATATGAAGTGGTGCATAAGATAATGCCAAGGATAGATAGAA
>JALEKN010000046.1 GCA_022769125.1 Agathobacter sp. | reverse complement strand
CTTCAAAATAATCCATGCTTTTCATTGTTAATCCCACATACACAGATTCTTTCATCATGTTCAATCCATAGTGACATTGATCGAATATATGTTGTTTTTCCAGTGCATCATAGATCTTTCCATGATATATAACAGTCGCTCCGGCATCTTTACATGCCCGCACAAATACGTCTCGCTTCTCTCCATCTCCGACCACATGAATTTCCACCGGTCGTTCCTGCTTTAGCGCCCTAATCAATTGTTCTATGGATACTATATCGATGATATTGTTGATAGATCCAAGATAACACAATGAAATTCTGCCCTCCGGCAAAGTCACTTTTCCATTGTATGGATGCACTTTCCGTCCGAGATAGATGGTATGAAGCTTCTTACTCTCAATATTTTCTGGCAGTCCCCTCTGATACAACTCACACTCCGTAACAATTGCATCTGCCTCATTCAGATACTGATCTCTCATATTCTGCCAATAGGTAAACGGAAATAGGTTTTTAACTCTGGCAACCGGCATCGTCTCCGGCCACATATCAATGATATCGTAGATCAGCTTCGTTTCGGAATGTTGTCTCTTATAAGTCACCGCATCCCGCACAAAACAATTCGGAGGAATCAATACCCACAACAGATCAAACGCCTCATCTGCAATCTTCGCAAAGATATCTCTGGACAGTTTCAAATGTGACCGCAATCTTGTTATTGACAGATTCGATGTATACGGAATTGCATCTACATATTGGAAATCGACTTTCTGGTCTGTTCGTTTTCTTTTCTCAAAGTGCATGTAATCAGAGGTAATAACAGTTACCTCCGCACCCTTTTCTTTAAAATAATCATGCAGGAGATCTACACGAGGTTCCTAGGTATCAAAACAATGAATAATGCATACTTTCATATTCTTTTATTTCTCAAATGTTTTCTTCTTTTATTTTATTGTAATATTTTTTTACTTGTTTCCAGCCACACACATCAATGATTAAAACAACACCATGTGATATTGCGTAAAACATACTAATAAAGAGCCCACCAGTCCAATCGGTCTTGACTACACTCTTCTTCGTCGCACTCACATATAATTCATATAATATAGCATGCTGTTCCTTAAACACAAAAATGTCAATCCACTCATATAAAACAAACCCTGTTGAAATCAACATGAGTGCCAGCAATGCTATTATCTTTACAATTGACCAAAATAAACTTTTCTCTTTTTTATCATTTTCCAAGACAGCTAGACGAGCCTCAAAATTGCTATCCGATTCCACACCCCTGGCATTGTTCTTCTCCGTATTATCTTTCTCAAATGTAGAAATGACATTATCTTTCGAAGGATCAACCACCACTGGGCGAAATGGAATAATCTCCTTTTCCGGTTCTGCCGTCATCGGATATAAATCTGGATATTTTTCTTTCACATACTGCATAAAGTCATCCTTGGAAACACTGTAAAACGGTCTTCCCTCTGCTTCTACTCTTGTAGTGTCTAGAATTGTTTTGCATTGATAACATTGATATAGAGAATCAAATCCATCACATACAAAGACATTCTGACTATGACACTGCGGGCAGCTATAATGCAGTTCTTTTTCCGCCAATTTTTTTTCACACAGAACCTGCAGCATACTCTTGGTATATGTAATTTCCAGATTCAATTGTTCATTCATATCCTGAATCGTAAAATGCTTACATTGCCTTTGCGTCAGGTGTGGCAATACTTTCAGGCATTCCCGGATTGCTTCTCTTTCGTTCATATGTCTTATAAAGTCCCCATATCTGTTGGAATTCCTCTTCGGTGTAATATTTTCCATCCAAAATGTGTAACGTCAGGTACTGACCATTATCTGCCTCGTACTTTACTTGCAGCACACCGCGTGCTCGCGGGAAATTAACGGTCAGAGCAATGATTCTTTTCACGATATCTAAAGAATCCCTGATACACATAAATGTTTTAGCATCATAAATACAATCAACACCATTTTCTCCGGTCAGGTTTGCTGACAAGTTGTCCCTATCACTAAACCGGATTCTTGAAACATACTTTTCTTCTGGTGGAAGAAGGTCGTTCAATGCATGGTCTTCTCTATAATCATATAATGCCGTCTGTTGAATCAACCTATATAATTCTTCCTCTAAATTTATAATTCCATCCGGCATATGAAGTTTTCCATCTCTTTGTTCCACATGCTGCAACGGAATGTCTTGTAACATTGCGTCAATAATACTACGAAGATTTTCTCTTTTATCGTCAATCTCTTTGATATTAGGAAGTCGTTCAAAAAATTGATTGAACAATTCTCGGCTCATATCATACAATACATTCTGTGGATCAACCGCTCTCACTTCATCCAATTCAAGATCTAAGGTTTCTTTCAATTCATTATAGACCAATTCAAGCTGCACTTGCGGCCGACTCTCTTGTATAATACCATTTTGATTCCACACTTTAACAATCATGCATCGCTGCTCCAAATCAATGGTTACCGGAATATAAGAACATTCTGCCTCTATTGGGCCAGCAGAATCCTTTAACATACAGAACACAAAAATCAAATGCACTCTGACAAAAAGTTTCAAGCATAGCTCGCTTGTCTGAAAACTCTAATTTTTGCTCATTTGTAATTTTCTGATCAGCAAGAAATCGGTTTAGGCGTGTTAATGATATATTATCGATAAGTTCCTTAACAATATGCATTTTCTTGTCCTCCAACCGATTTTACGCTTTTTCACGAATGTTGCTCTCTCTACAATGAGGTTAATATACCATTCCATATACTTTTAATCAAATCTGTATCTACTCTATCTCTTCCGTCCTCTTTACCGACTCCCGCAAATCACACACCCGGTAATTCTCCCGATACTCGCTCATCCGCATATCGTACACATTATCTCCAAACGCTTTATTCGCTAATTGTCCTATTTTCCCCGGTAGTTTCATCATCAGCTTCACGATCCAGTTCATCCCAGGAAGCATGACAATCGAATGTCCCTTCACCTCTGCGATCATTCTTACCATCTCAGAAGTATTCGTATACTCTGCATTCTGCGGGAAAAATATGCCGGATTCCTCGTTATCGATCATCAGTTTAACGAACTGTGCCAGATTCTCGATATACAGCATCGACCGCTGATTCCTGACAATTGGGAACACTGGCAGCTTCGTTGCGAGTTTCGCAAGCTGCGGATAGTTTCCCTTGGATTCTTTGCCATAAATCATTGGTGAACGAAGCACCACCACTTTAAATTGTTCATCGGAAAGCTCTCTGATTCGCTGATCTGCCTGCCACTTGCTGTCTCCATAGAAGTTGAGCGGCTTGGGCTCGGTTTCTTTTGTTATTATTTTTTCTTTGCATCCACTATACACGATCATAGACGACATGAAGATGAACTGTTGCACACCCTCTTCTTTCGCTTTCTGCGCCGTCTGTACCGCTAATTCCGTATTCACCCGATAATACCGCCTC
>JALEKN010000036.1 GCA_022769125.1 Agathobacter sp. | reverse complement strand
TATTAGTCATGTTCAGAAATCATGCAAAACAATAGCTTTTAATTCATTATATACCATTTTAAGCTCGGTTTTGGCCTCATTTTAAGGTTTAAGATTTTTAGTGTCAATATGTACTAGCAGTTACTATTTCATTCAAAGATTGTCAATGATCAATTACTTTGCCACCGGGCGAAAATGCATTTCCCTAAGGGCAAAAAATCACCCGATGATAAAAGTACTATCCATCATCGGGCGATCAATTATTCCGAGAAATATTACAAAAGTCCCTTTAATTCATCCGCGGTATTTCGGATCAGGTCAACTGCATTCTTAACCTGTTCTGCAAAAGCAAGATTCTGCTCGCTCATTCCATGTACCTGTTCAGCATTTGCCGTTACTTCTTGGGTTGCTGCTGACAATTGAGAGATATTTTCCACAATCTTATTGTTGGAAGAAGAAAGTCCTTCTACCTGTCTGCTTACCTCCTCAATGTGAGAAATCAGCGTTGTCATGTTCTGCTTAAGGGCTTCAAATGCATCGGAAGCCTTAAGTATCTTCTCATTCTGGCTGTCGGCAGCCTGCACAGACCCCTGTACAGAGACAACAACCTCATTGGCATTCTCATTCAACTCACTGACAATGCGGGTGATGTTCTCAGTAGAACTCTTTGTCTGTTCCGCAAGCTGCCTGATCTGTTCTGCAACAACAGCAAATCCACGACCCGCTTCCCCTGCCCTTGCACTTTCGATAGATGCATTTAATGCAAGGAGATTTGTCTGCGAAGAAATATTCAAAATCATTCCGGCAATTTCTTCCACTTCGTTTGTCTTGTTCTTAAGCTTTGTCATCGCCTCCGTTACTTCGTGGTTGGTATCTGTTATCAGCTGTGACTGCTGTTTTAGCTCTGCCATGACACGAATGTTCTCCTGAATACTCGCATTGGAATCAAGGGCGATATTAACCATCTCCTTAGAACTCTCTCCGGTTACACCAAGTGCATCCTGGATAGCATTGGTCATGGAACTCTGTTCTTCAATACTAGTGACAGTTACATTGGATGACGCGGAAATTTCCTGCATGCTATTTGTTACCGATTCAGTAACATCGACAAGTTTCTCTATCAGCTCGCTGCTCTTTGCTGACTCATTCTGGATGGAATTGGAAATTCCAAGTACCCCCTCTAATACCTGCTTTTCCTTATCATGCTCGGACGCAATCGCGCCAAGTGCGTCATTGTTGAATGCAATGGCAATATTTCCGATTGCAGCCGTAATAAAAAGAATACCTATAACGCCGATAACGCCACACAAAGTATCTACATCCAGCTTGTTGATTCCCTTAGCGAACTGGATGCCGGTGACGATTGCGTACAAGATTCCCAGGCCTATTGCAGTCTTTTTCAATCCTCTTTTGTCATAGTATGGGATCTGCAAAGCCACCGTTGCAATAAGTACATAAATAATAAAATGTGCATCTGTCTGCATTCCGACAAGCAGGTACTCAATCCCCATCTCAACCGTTGCAATCACCCTGAATTTCGGATTCGCATGGTTTTTATGATATATAATGGCATTTATCACACAAAAAACTGCAATCAGAGCCGTATTTCCGTAGACCGTAACAGAAGCGATCGTATGGCTGAATGTCTTCATCCACAGATACAATAAAAAGAGGACTCCCAAAAATGTTGTCGCACCAATATATATACTGTTCATTTTTCGCATACGTTCTGATGCATCGTTATAACGAAATACCTTTTCTTCCATATTTTTTCCCTTCCTTTGTATAGTTTTCCAAGTAACTTCATTATAACTGATTCAATAAAAAAATCCACAAAAAAGTCAGTTTTTTATCTACGTGTGTAAACACAGACTTCTTGTGGATTTATTTTGTTAAATTGACAACTTTATCTTTGCGCTTTCTTACACAGAACAATACCTCCGAACAGCAGGATCGGGAAGATGATTGCAGCCAGAATACCAGCTTTTAGGTTATCACCCGCATGACTTGAAATCAGTCCCACGAGTGTCGGTCCACCGGAACAGCCGATATCGCCGCCAAGCGCCAGAAGTGCAAACAGCGCGGTGCCTCCCTTCGGAAGAGTCGCCGATGCCTTGCTGAAGGTTCCCGGCCACATAATTGTTGACGATTGCCTGTACGATATAACCGACAAAGCATGCGGTAATGGTCTTGTTATACTTACTCTTCAAAGCAGTTAGTTCCTTTCAAAAGCAGTTTTCTATCCCCGCTCACCGTAGACGATCCGGTAATACTGTCCGGATGTAACACGGTAAACAAGCAGATATACTGCAAAGAAAATAACACATACCACCGCAATTGATAAGACAAACGTTCCACTGTTTACAATCAATACCATCTGAAGGAACAACCGGATGATCTTACTTGCCGCTGCAACATGTATGATCGCAGCAATGACAGGTAGGAAAAACAAAATCATAACCTGTCTTTGTATTGTTTTCTTCGCTTCCTTCTCCGTCAGTCCCGCATTTGCAAGGATTGTAAAACGCTTCTGGTCTTCATAGCCTTCCGACATCTGCTTATAATAAATGATCAGTACCGTAGCCATCAGAAACAGGATTGCAAGGAAGATACCTACAAAGAATGCTCCACCATAGATATTGTAGAAAAATACTCTCTGCTCAATCTTATATCTGACTTCAAATGCATCCGTCTTCTTTTCAATAGCCTCGGTAAAACGCTCCATCTGTTCGTTTGTGATCGTTTTTTTGGTATTCAGTCCAATATAGACCTGATATATGGAAGGATCATTACAGTAAAAACTCTGCTCCAGAATTGCATTCATTTCCACTTCATCCAAAAATACAACAACCATACTGTCAAACAGTGTCATTGTTGGATTGATGATATAGTGTATAGCATCATAATCTACGGTTCCTTTCACTTTGTAGCTTTTCCCATACCACTTTAGTGTTGTGGGATCCTCCACATGATCTGTACGATAAACCAGCAGCTCATCCTCTCCCAATTCGATTTCTTTTCCAACATAGCGATCATAGTCATCAATGGTAAGCAGATACACATCACGACAGGAAGAAATGGAGCTCATTGTATTTTCGTCCGCTATGACAAATTCATCTCCATCTATTCTTTCCATTGTCGTCTTATACTGCCGGTAGACATAATCGAAGCCATCTACGCCCGACGCTTCTACTGCCGACCTTACAATGTCCATATAATCGGACTCCACACCACTGTCCGTCGTAGTTGCCTCAATCTTGATATCATTCGGATAGAGCGTGTCAATGTTCTTTTCTCCCAGCATCATAAGGGAGGAACCGCAGGTCATCAGAATGATAACACCCGTTGAAAGCACGCAGATGGATGCCAGTCCTGCCGCATTGTGCTTCATACGGAACATCAGATTGGATATACTGATGAAGTTTCTTGTCTTATAGTAGAACTTTCTATTTTTCTTAAGCAGCTTTAAGATAAAAATGCTTCCCGCTGTAAACAGACAATATGTTGCGATAATAACAAGTAAGATGCTGACAAATAAGCTGTTGCTTGCATCAAAGGTGGAGTCCGTTGTAAGCGCAATGGTGTAACCGCCCAGAAGTGTAAGTACGCCAATGACAAATGCCAGCTTTTTTACCTTCGGCTCCTTTTCCCCTGTCGAATCGCTGTGTAACAGTTCGATCGGATTGCCAACACGGATCGTACTCACATTATAGATCAGACAGGCAGCGTAGATTATCGCAAAAAGAATAACTGTAGAGCTCAATCCCTTTACGGAAAAGATCATTCCATTAACCGGATCCTGATGAATAATTCTGTATAACACCAAAAGCATCAGCTTATTTAGAAAGGTTCCAAGAAGAATTCCTGTTCCAATACTGATAACAGCCTGCAGGATTGTTTCCACAGCCATCATCAGCGTTATGTTCTTTTTTGACATTCCAAGCACACCATAGAGTGCCATCTCTTTTTTACGCGACTTCATACCAAACTGGTTTGCATAAAAGATAAAAAAGAATGCAAAAATTGCAACAATCTGTGATGCAATGTCCAGCATAATAGCAATCGTCTGTGCCCCATAGAATGCTTCCTTTTTATCCATATAAATATATGGGCAGTACGCCAGCGAGATCAGGATATAGTAGATCATGACCGTCAGCGTTCCCGCAATAAGATACGGAATGCCGTTCTTCTTATTCTTCTGCATCCCGGTTGTGACCATACGGATCAGCAGCTTATGACTCACTTTCCTCGCCCCCTCTCATAAGAACCGTCACCGCGT
Source organism: Agathobacter sp. (assembly GCA_022769125.1). Lineage (GTDB taxonomy): Bacteria > Bacillota > Clostridia > Lachnospirales > Lachnospiraceae > Roseburia. Next base: position 65,391 of record JALEKN010000036.1, on the reverse strand, counting down.
CACAGATCTTATCCAGCATCTCATTGCGTGACATATCCCCACGGTAGATCTGATGGAATACCTCACCATCCTTGATGAACATGACGCGGTTCGCATAGCTTGCCGCAACATTGCTGTGCGTTACCATAAGGATCGTCTGACCAGTCTCATTGATCTGGCGCAGCTGCCGTAAAAGGTTTGTGGATGAGCTGGAATCCAATGCCCCTGTCGGCTCATCAGCGAAAAGGATATGCGGATTGGAGATCAGCGCACGTGCGACCGCCGTTCTCTGTTTTTGACCTCCCGACACTTCATATGGATATTTTTTTAACAAAGAATCAATTCCAAGCTGCTTTGCAAGTGGAAGCACCTTTGCATCCATTCTGCGGTAATCCTCTCCTGCAAGTACAAGCGGCAGCTTGATGTTGTCCTCGACAGTGAAATTATCCAGCAAATTAAAATCCTGAAAAATAAATCCGAGATTGTTTCTCCGGAAAATTGCGCGCTCATCATCCTTAAGCAGAGTGTAATCGTTTCCATCGATCAGCACCTTTCCTGCACTCGGCCGGTCTAGGCATGCCAAAATATTGAGCAGTGTTGTCTTTCCGCTTCCGGACTCTCCCATGATCGCGACAAACTCTCCCTTCTCTACGGTAAAATGGACATCGCGAAGTGCCATCACCTCATCTGCTCCCATTCTCGACTTATATATCTTTTTTACGTGATTAACCTCCAAAATCGCCATTTGTATAAGCTCCTTCCTAAATTACTTTCTAACTTGGTTCTTGCTTATCATAACAAAAAGGGAAATGTTCTGCCCTTTCATTAGCTTACATTTCCCTTTTGAAATCTTACATTTTTGTAAGGTCGCTGCGACCGGTGCGCTCTGCTTCTAAAAAGATGTCCACGCAGGTTCCCTCGTTTACCTTTGAATCAATCCGGATCCTATGCCCCAGCTTGTCACATATTCCCTTACAAAGGTAAAGCCCAAGGCCGCTTGCCTTCTTATCCATTCTCCCATTGTAGCCGGTAAATCCCTTTTCAAACACTCTCGGCAAATCCTCCGCCTTGATTCCGATTCCGGTATCTGACACAGAGATTTTCAAACCATCTGCCTCTTCATATGCAGTAATCTTTACAGTGCCCTGCGAAGTGTATTTGAGTGCATTCGATAGCACCTGCTCCAGCACAAATGCAAACCATTTCTCATCGGTCAGTATCTGGTAATCCAGATTCTCCAGCTGCACTGCAATATGCTTGTAGATAAAAATCGTTGCATATTTCTTTACGACACCTTTTACGATTTTTCCGCAGCTTCTTCCCCTGCGTCATCTTCAGTCGCCGGTTCTTCCCCACTATCCGATTCCTCTTTTACTTCTTCCTGATTTTCTTCTGTCTTTTTTGACTTTTTCTTCTTTTTCTTTTCGGTTGAAGATTTTGTTGTCTCCTCTTCCTGCGTATCTTCTGGATTACTGGTCTTATCTTTTATATCTGATTCATCACTTTTTTTCTTTTTGCTGTTTTTATTGTCTTTCTTCTTATCCGTCTTTTCGTCATCATCATCCGCATCATTATCCGCTTCATTCTCCGCATCATTATCTGCTTCATTCTCTGCTTCATTCTCTTCAATCTCAAGATCCGCGTCCTGATCAATGTCGTCCGTCAAAGCCTCTTCATCGTCTTCCGCTTCCTTACGAATGCTTGCCAGATAGCGTTCCACCGCATCCGTATTGTACTTTTCATAGATTGTGTCCGGATCATATCCCACGATAATTGTTGTCTCACGCTCCGGCAGCAGCGAACCGTCAAAGGTATAATAATCCGGTTTCTCCGGATATGCCCTCGTATATGCCGCAACCTGTGCATCCGTCTGCATAAAACAATAATATCTATCTCCGTTACGTCTTGGACTTGCATCGCAATGATACCAGCCATCTCCGGTATTTACAAGATTCCACCAATGATGGCTGCTGTCACTTACTCTTGCAACGCAAAGGTTATCAATTCCCGCATAGGTCAGAAGCACAGAATACGTTGCGTAAAACGCATAGCAGTCTCCTGCGCCGTCATGCAGCCCTTCATACGCACCCGCCCAGACAGAACTGCGGTCTCCCGCGGCATGCTGGTAACGTATGTTTGAATGTACCCATTGGAACAGTTCTTTTGCATTATCATACTTGGACGCATTTTCATCCACAATCTCTTCCACAACCGCAAGAGCCAGATCCCTGACATCATCTTCCGTGTGTGACGTAGCTTCCACAACCGTAAGTGGTACATCGATCGTTGCGGTATTTCCACCCTCGTCCGTGACTGTATAGCTTACGCTGTACTCGCCCGGTGTCTGTAAATCAACCGCCGAGTTGTCAATGGAGAGCGTCAGCGCGTTACTGCTGTTATCGGAATACTCCACTGCCTTTTTATATGCAACCGTATCGCCGCTCTTAACCAAAATATCTGACACCTTCGTGATGACAGGCGCTGTTGTATCTACGATCTCCACCTCAATTGTCAGATCGTGCTCCTGATACGTGACAGGGATCTGATACACGGCTTTGCAGACAGCTAGTTCGTCTGCTGTCAGGCTCTGTCCAACCTCGATTTCCTGATTTTCATAATTCTCAAAGAAATACTCCGGAAGCAGTGCCGGGCTTCCTGCCTCCACCTTTATGCTTGGGAGAATATCAAGTCCATACTGACGGATCAAGCTTACTGTCTCATTCTCATTCTCCGTCTGGGTATCCTCTGTATCGGACAGAACCAAAGCACTCTCCGGTTCTGCTTCCTTTTCCTGATTGCTTGTGCATCCGATGCACAATGCACAACAAAAAGCCGCAAAAAATCCAAATACTTTACATATCCGTTTCATTTGAATCGTTTCCTCCTCCTGCCGGGATTCGTTTTATGATAAGAGATTATATATGATATGGAAAAATCTGTCAAAAAAAGGTCGCAAACTGCATGTTTTGCGGTTTGCGACCTTGTCCTCATTTACGTCTCCATTTATCTTTTTTCACCAGCGAGCAGTGCTTCAACTTCCTGCTCCGTTGTGAGTGATAGTGCCTTTTTTGCAAGTACATCTGCCTCAGCCTTTGTCCATTTTGCAATGGTACCTCTCGTTGCCAGAACCGAGGTCGCACTTACGGAATATTCATCCAGCCCAAAGGAAATCAGAAGCGGAATCAGCAGCGGGTCTGCAGCCGCCTCCCCACACATTCCGACCGGTATCCCGGCTTCTTTTCCGGCTTCAATGATATGCTTGATGGATCGGAGAACTGCCGGCTGATATGCCGAATACAGATAGGAAACTTTTGCGTTTCCACGATCGACCGCCATCGTGTACTGGGTCAGATCATTCGTTCCGATACTGAAGAAATCCGCTTCCTTTGCAAGCAGGTCAGCGATCAGGCTTGCCGCCGGAGTCTCGATCATCACACCAACCGGAATATCCTTGTTATACTTTCTTCCCTCTGCATCCAATTCACTCATGAGTTCTTTTAAGAGTTCCTTCACCTGCCGGATTTCTTCCACACAGGTTACAAGCGGAACCATGATCCGGATATCGCCAAATGCACTTGCGCGAAGCAGGGCGCGAAGCTGTCCCCGGTACATTTCCTCATGCTGCAGGCAGTAACGTACTGCCCGATATCCCAAAAATGGATTATCCTCCTTCGTAAGTCCGAGGTATGGAATATCCTTGTCGCCACCTACATCGAGCGTCCGGATGATCACAGCCTTTCCCTGCATTGTCTCTGCTGCCTTTTTGTATGCAGCAAACTGGTCTTCCTCTGATGGCAGGCTGCTTGCACCCATGAACAAAAACTCTGTGCGGAACAGTCCGACTCCTTCTCCGTCACAGGAAACTACCTGCTCTGCCTCATCCGGATTACCGATATTGCCAAACAGCTCCACCTTGCAGCCATCCGCTGTCTGCGTGTCCTTGCCTTTGTAGATCACAAGCATCTCCTGCTCACGCAGAAAATCCGCACGCTTGGTCAGATACGCTTCTTTCTCTGCCTCATCCGGCTCAAGAATGCAGGTTCCTGCCACACCGTCAACCGCAGCTTCCATTCCGTCATGTACCATGGAAACAATTCCACTGACGCTTAAGACTGCCGGAATCTGCAAGGCCCTCGCCAGAATTGCGGAGTGGGAAGTCTTGCCTCCCACCTCCGTTATGATACCGGTCACATGTTCTTTTACAATCCCCGCCGTCATAGATGGTGTAAGATCTTCCGCCACAAGGACAGTTCCCTCCGGTACATCTGCAATGTTGATATCCGGGGTGTTCGTCAGAATCTTCAGCATCCGTGTGCGGATATCATTCATATCCGTCACACGCTGTTGCAATAATTCATCCCCTGTTGACTGGAACATCTGGATAAACATATCACACGCACTCTCAAATGCCGCTTCCGCGCATGTGCCGCTCTTTATCGTACTTTTTACGATTTCTTCCATTCCCGGGTCTTTCAAAAGCAGAATGTGTCCCTCAAGGATTTCCGCGTTGTGGTCTCCCACTTTTCCCCGCATGGAATCAGCCATTGCCTGCGTTTTTGCTTCAAAAGCCTCCACTGCATCCTCATAACGCTTTACCTCAGCCTCCGTATCTTTAACCGGCCTGACCGTATATTCCGGTTTTGCATTTGAGATGATCACAATTTTTCCAACACCATATCCTGCTGAACCGCCTATGCCCTTTACCATCGTTCTTCTCCCCTTTTTATCTACTCACCGAAACCGGATTCCACCAGTTCCACAGCCTTTGCAAGAGCAGCCTCTTCGTCGGTTCCGCTGCACTCGATCGTAAGTTCAGCCCCACACTTAATGCATGCGGAGATGATCAGCATCACGCTCTTTGCGTTGATTCTCTTTCCTCCAAATACCAATGTCACATCAGAATCAAACTTTGTCATTTCCTTCGCGAATTCACCTGCCGGTCTCATATGAAGTCCCTGCTCGTTAATGATTTTTACGTCCTTTGCTACCATGATAGTGTTCTCCTTTTCTCTTTTCTCTATTTTCTATAATTTCAAGTGACTTATTCCTGAACATTTTTCTTAAAGAATCCCAGCAGTACACACGTTACTGCGGATCCAACCAGCCATGATACAATATACATAAGCGGATGTCCTACTGTAGCAACTACGAACAATCCACCGTGCGGAGCCATAAGTGTACATTTGAAAGCCGCGGAAAGTGCCCCCGCTGCTGCTGCTCCAATGAAGGTGCACGGAATCACATGCCCTGGATCTGCTGCTGCAAACGGAATTGCTCCCTCTGTAATGAATCCGCATCCCATTACAATATTGGAAATTGTGGAATTCTTCTCAGCTGCTGTAAACTTTTTCGGGAAGAAGATACAAGCAAGTGCGATTCCAAGCGGAGGAACCATACCACCTACCATAACCGCTGCCATAGAAATATAGCAAGCCTGTACTGCCGGGTCGGAGAGTGTCGCTCCCGCGCTGATCAGCTCATTCGCAGTTCCGAGTACCATTGTTCCGTATAAATATGCTGCCTTGTTGATTGGGCCTCCCATATCGATTGCCATCATTCCGGCAAGGATCAGCCCGAGGACTATGAGCAGATTCTTCTCTGCCAATGCAGAAAGCATGTTGCTAAGCCCGGTATTTACAACACCGATCAGCGGATTGAAGATGAAAATCATAAGCACTGCGACTGCAAACATACCTACGAGCGGATAAATCAGTGTCGGCTTGATTCCTTCCAGAGACTGCGGGAACTTGTCACACAGCTTGCGGAGTCCTAGTACAATATATCCTGCTAAAAATCCTGCTACAATACCGCCCAGGAAACCGGATACCGTATTACCGCTAGTCGGTGAAGTAAATCCGAACCTTGCGATAAAGTTCTGGAAACCGGACAAACTGTCATTTGCCCAGGCATATCCTGCAATTGATGCATTTCCCGATGTTGCCAGAAGTCCTCCAAGGAAACCAACTGCAAGTCCCGGACGGTCTGCGATGGACTCTGCGATAAACCCTGCAAGAACCGGAACCATGACACTCATTGCCAATCCGCCTGCATATTTGAAAAATGCAGCAAGCGGAGTGCAGGAACCGAAGTTGCTTCCTCCTGTCGCACCATAACCGCAGATACTGTCAATCAAAAATGCCAATGCGGTCAGGATACCTCCACCGATGACAAATGGGAGCATATGTGATACACCATTCATTAGATGTTTATAGATGCGGCTTCCAACGCTGCCCTCTGCTTTTACAGAGGACTTCACAGCTCCCTTTTCATGATGAATCGGGACCTCGCCGCTCTCAATCTTATTTATCAGTTCTGCCGGTTTATGGATTCCGTCTGCAACCTTTACGAACAAAACCGGTTTGCCATCAAAACGTGCTGTTTCGACATTCTTATCCGCTGCTACGATGATTCCGTCGCACGCTGCGATCTCCTCATCTGTCAGGATATTTTTTGCTCCACCGGAACCGTTTGTCTCTGCCTTTACAGGAATTCCAAGCTTCTGTCCTTCTTTCTCCAATGCCTCGGCCGCCATGTATGTATGGGCGATTCCGGTAGGGCATGCTGTGACAGCAAGCACACGGTATCCATTTGATTTCTGCTCTGAATTATTGGTTTCCTTTGCTTCTTCCTTCGTGCTAACCTCTTCCGGGAACTTCTCTGCCTCATACTTATCACAGACGTTCAGGAAATCCTGTACTGTGCCACAGGCGAGCAGATCCTTGCGAAAATCCTCATCGATCAGCAGCATGCTCAGTCTTGAAAGCACCTCCAGATGTACATCCGAACCGCCTTCCGGTGCAGCGATCATAAAAATGAGATTGGTCGGCTGTCCATCAAGTGCATCATAATCAACTCCGTCCGGCACGGTAACTGCTGCAAGGGCAGCTCTTTTTACAGCACGGTTCTTCGCATGCGGAATAGCAATTCCCTCTCCGATTGCAGTCGAGCCGCTCTCCTCACGCTTTACGATCCCCTCCTTGAAAACCGCACGGTCTGTAATATTGCCGGCTTTCTCATGCAGATCGATCAGGTAATCGATCGCCGCATCCTTTGAATCAAGCTTCACACCCAAAGAGATGCTTTCTTTTGTAAGTAATTCTGTAATTCTCATAATAAAGTACCCTCCTTATAATGTGCTTAATAGTTCTTCTACCTTCTCCTTCGTTGCCAGCCCTTCCGAAAATGCGGTCGCACTTCCGGTTGCCGTGCCAAACTTAAGTGCCTTAAGGTAGTCATGCTCTTTAAAATAGCTTGCGATAAATCCTGCCACCATAGAGTCCCCTGCTCCGACAGAATTAACCACGGTTCCCTTCGGTACTCCAATCCTGTGTACCTCATTTGTCTCAGTAACCAGGATTGCACCGTCACCTGCCATCGATACCAGAACATTTCTGGCACCCATCTCCTGTAATTTCTTTGCATATGTTACAATCTCATCTGTGCTCTTTAATACCGTATGGAATATCTCGCCGAGCTCATGGTTATTGGGCTTGATCAAAAACGGATGGTATTTTAAAACATTAAGCAGCAGATCCTTCGTTGCATCCACCACAATGTGAATCCCTTTTCCCTGCAGTCTCTCCATAATCTGTTCATAGATGTCAGACGGAAGAGAAGATGGAATTGTGCCTGCAAGGACAAGACAGTCGCCTTCTTTTAGTTTTTGCAGCTTTTCAAACAATGTCTCTACCTGATCCATCTCAATCTGTGGTCCCTGACCATTGATCTCAGTCTCCTGCTCCGCCTTGATTTTTACGTTGATGCGGCTTAACCCGTCCGGCAGATGGATGAAATCGGTTGTTACCCCAAGATCCTTGACACCCTCCTCGATCTCCCGTCCTGTAAAACCGGCAACAAATCCAAGTGCAACAGATTCCACACCTATGTTGTTAAGGACTGTGGATACATTGATCCCCTTTCCTCCGTAGAAGATTGCCTCTGCACTGCTTCTGTTGACCATTCCAAGGTTCAGTTTTTCCATCCGGATCACATAGTCCAGCGCCGGATTAAATGTCACAGTGTAAATCATAATTTCATGACCTCCTTTATCACAGTTGCATCTATATACTTATCATTTGTCAAACGATCCGTAATTACACACGCTTTTTCAATTCCTGCAAAGGTCACGGAAGTAACCTTGTCAAATTTGCTGTTATCCGCAAGCACCACACGCGCAAATGAGCGGTTTGCCGCTTCCATCTTGACCATCGCTTCCTCCATGTCGGTCGTGGTAAATCCATAGTCGAGATGAATGCCGTTCGTTCCGAGAAAACTCTTTGTAAAATTGAACTTGCGCATATTCTGCACCGCCTCTGCACCGATGATTGCTTCGGTCGCAGGTTTTAGCATTCCACCGATGATGTAGGTCTTTAGGTTCTTATTCAGAAGCTTCTTCGCATGAGCAATTCCGTTCGTAATAAAGGTTGCCCGTGTATCCCTGATATATTCAATCATCCACTCAGTACTCGTTCCTGCATCAATAAAAACAAAATCGTCATCGTGAATCATGGAAGCTGCATATTGACCGATCGCACGCTTTTCCTCAACATGTAAATTTATTTTGTCTGTTACGGAAGGCTCATTCGCAATATATTCCCGGTCCATCGAAGTCGCGCCCCCGTGAACCTTCTTAAGCTTTCCCATCTCATCAAGTGTATTTAGATCTCTGCGGATTGTAGACTCCGATGCACCAAGTTTATCAACCAGCTCTGTCACACTCACGGCATTCTTCGTGCGAAGCTCCTCCAATATCGCCGCAAATCTCTCCTCTGTCAGCATATAACTCCTCCTGTGATTCTGTTTTGTATCTATCTGTGTTCTTTATGAATCGTAACGAGTTTGTTTCAGTCATTACTGTTCATATTCATTCATTTCCGTTCATCTTTAATTGGATATTATCATCATTTTCAGTCATTGTCAATCACTTTTTTATCTTTTTGAATGTTTTTGATTGTTTATGATTGGTATTGATTGTTCTTTCATTTATAGAAAACAAAAACGCCGGACAGGCAAAGCCATGTTCCGGCGGTGATCTGCGTTATAAATAGATTTCTTTATCTGCGCCTTCTGCGATGATGGTGCACCGAATGCAGTTCCCCAGTGTCTCTCCGGCAGTCGCTGCACACTCGAAATGGCGAGTCAACCGGAAGAATGCGTCCACAATACTTGCATCGCAGAATATATTCATGCTTGTCCTTCGTCAGAAGCTGCATGATGGTGTCCTGCGTTTTTTCGCGTTCATGATCAAGCCATTCACTGTCTATCAGCTTGCCCAGACGCATGGACATCTGATAATACAGATCCAGCTTCTTATAATAGGACTCATACTTCTGGAGTCCCTGATAGCGGCTGAACGGTCGCGGCTGCTCCAAGGAAATATCTGCCGTATAGTTCATGCAATACTCACCCCAGAGGCGCACGACCTCCGGATCCTTGATGTCGATCGGACAGGTGATCATCCGGTATAGTACATACTTATCGTCAAAATCCGCAATATATGCGCGCATCTTATATGCCTCCCGGTAGAGAAAGAGCATATCGTCCACATTGATCTTGACAAATGGTGCGGATGGTGTTGCATCATGCCACAGCTGCAGCACAACGTCAAGCGGTGCATCCATCGTCAGAAGCACCTGCGGGAATCCTAGGCTGACGCGCTCGATCGGCTGCTCCTCATTGTTCCACTGCCTCTGTAAGAAACGCAGCTTCTGCTCATCCATCGCGGTCACATAACCGCTCTCATAAAGTCCGTATCTCCCCGCACGCCCGGCGATCTGCTTGATCTCGGATATATCTAACGCGCGCGTCGTATTCCCATCGTACTTCTCAATCTCCATAAAGACGATCCGTCGGACCGGAAGGTTTAATCCCATTCCGATTGCATCCGTAGAGACAACCACCTTGGTTTTGCCGGAATTAAACAGATGCATCTGACGTCTTCGGATCTCCGGAGGAAGACTTCCATAGATCACACTTGCAGCGATTCCCTGGCTCTCCAGTCTTCCAGCAACATTTAGGACTGCCTTCTTGGAAAAAACGATCAGCGCATCCCCATCCTGTACGTCATCCGGAAACGTAATCGGTTTGTCCTGCAATTCAAGTGGTGTCTTTCTCTCATATCTGCATACCTCATAGGATCCGTTTCCAAGCTCAATCAGATGTTTGACAACATCCTCTGCTGCAGGGCTCATGCACAGGTGGATCTCTTTTGCCCGCACTCCAAGGATTGCCCTTGTCCACGAATGACCGCGAAGCTCATCCGCAACCATCTGTACCTCATCGATCACGGCGATCTCGTACTCTTTATCAATGTCAAGCATCTCAATGGTTGATGCCGTGATCCGGCTGTCCGGCTCCTCGATACACTCCTGCCCGGTCAGCATCGTGCATGGTGTCCCATATTCCTTCATCCGCTCATATACTTCAAGGGCAAGCAGGCGTAATGGTCCAAGATACACGCCGCTTGCTGCATCTTTCAGACGTTCCAGTGCATGATATGTCTTGCCGCTGTTTGTTGGACCGACATGTAGAACAAAATGCCGGTTCATCTCCCGTGCCTTCGGAAACTCCATTTCGGGTCTCGCCGGAACAAGTTCTACAATCTGCTTATTCAGCGCTTTTTGCATACTTTCACGATATAGCTGGGTCATCGAAACATTGCAGATCTTTCCATAGGAATCTTTTGAGAGCCTCTTTAAGAAATTCTCATCGCTTAAACTGTTTTCCAAAAGTTCTCTCTCCTGCTCCGAAAATAGTTCCAGATCCATACGGACAAGCTCCGGAAGAAGCTCGGTATTGATCTTTCGGATACACTCTTTATTGTTTGAAAAGTATGCCGCCTGTGCCAGACGCTTCACGTCCTTGTGAAACTCGCAGACCATTTCCTCCCTGCCATACGAAGCATGTGTATTCCTGATCTGGTTGATCTTCGCGTTGATCTTGTGCTGATACTTCTGCATTCTTGCCTTGGCACCCGACTGTCTGCACACGCTGCGATATTGCTCAATATAAAATTCCAATAACACTTTCATCCTCTATTTCCTTCCTCTGACTGTGCTGCCGCTTTGCCGCCAGCCTTCTTATAACAAGTGAAAGCACGAAAAGTAAAATACTTCCCGCACTAATCACTGCACCTTGCAAAAGTCCCGGTGTCATATAGTTAAGTTCAATCTCATGCGTCCCTGTTGTAAGTGGAATTGCAAATAAGGCCTCCTGATACGCCTCTGCCTGCACGATTTCGCCGTCCACCCGGATCGTCCATCCCTTTTGATACGGAACAGACAGGATCAGCGTCCCATTCTCCGAAACAGTCACACTTCCCAGAATATGCGTATCAGATTGTTCGGTTACATCAAGTGTGTCCCTGGAAAGAGTCTCATACGCCCGATCCACCGCGTCAAGATTCAAGCGGTACAGATAAAACGTGATTTCCTCCGACTTGCTGTTCTCGATCGTGATCGGCTCTCCCGCCTTTCTCTCACCAAGCTCTAACAGATAGCGATGCGATGTCTTTGCAAATTTACGCTCCCAACCATCCTCCGTAGCAGCAGTCAATGTATCTGCATCGCACTTGACGTATGCTGCATAATAAAAACCGCTCTCATCCGGAGTCAGGATCGTTTTGCCTTCGCTTACTTCCTGCTCAAAGGACGCGTCGGTGATCATCTCGCCCTCCGCACCCAAGGCTTTTGCCAGATGATTCAGATTTCGAAGATCGGAACGTCTGGAATTGTTCCATGTTGTCATGGCACGCTCCGGAATCATATAGCCAAGCGGAAGCCAATATTTGTTCTCATACAGATACTGGCCATTGGATTCTGCTACCTTTACGCGGATTGCACTTTCTTCCAGTGCATTGTCAGACAAAACATATTTTACGGACAGCATCGCAGAGGTTAGCGGTGTTGCGCCATTGTAACAGTAATAATTCTTGCCGCCCTCCATATACAAGCCCTGATACAAGTGGCTTACATTGATATTCATAAGAGACGAAAATTCCGTCGCAGAATTATATCCGTACAGATCGCTGTCATTCTTGGTCAGGCGCCGCAGATTTTCCACCCGGTAAAATGAAGCAGAATCATTCTCCTCGTCCTCCATCTGCGAAAGCAATGCCAGGTAATCTTCCCGCTTGGCAAGATATGTTGTCCTGCTTGTCGTATAGAAGCCTGTGATTGCCATATTGATCACGAGCTCCGAGATTGCGAGGATACAGATTGCTCCCCACACACGATTCCTTTTCTGTTGCTCCACCAGCTTTGAAAGCATAAACAGAATCATATAGCAGGCAACAAACAATCCCGTGATGAGAAATGCAAATGAATCTGTAATCTTCTCCTCTGTCAGCCGCGAGCTTGCAAAAAGAAGCCCTATGATAACCGCAGACGAAATTGCGATCTTGCTGACACTGATGTCCTTCCAATATTCGAGTGCTTCAAATCCGAGAACCAGAACAACAAAAATGTACAAAAAGGACTGCCGCCCCGGAAGTGAATCCGGGAAATGAAGCCCATGCCAGAAAAAATCCAGAAAATTATTGGAAAAGCTGGCGAAAAAAAATGCAACCATTCCAAGGCGCGGAAGCTTCTGCCTCACACGGATTTTACGGTTCCATGTGTACAGGATCACGAGAATCAGTGAAAATGCTCCTGCATAAAGGTTCGGCCAATGGTCGGCTCCTGTATAGACGGAGGCAGCCGTACAACTTCTCGAAAACTCCTGCAAAAATCCAAAATACCATTTCATGGTATCCGGCAGCTTTATCCCGGATGAGCCGCTGTAACTTAGCACGATTGCTTCCGGAATCAGAAGGATCGCCGCGGAAGCTCCCGCCAGAAGGGAATACCACGCAAAGCGGGCAGCTGCCTGCAAACGCTCCTCTTTTTGCTCTGCGACCAGCAGCAGAAAGTAAAACATCAAAAAGATGCAGATGAGCATTGCAATATAGTAATTTGACAATATGACAATGGAAAGACTCACATAATAGAGTGTCGGCTTTTTCTCCCCGACCAGCTTCATCAGCCCGACAAAAACAAGTGGGGCAAGCGCTACGCCGTCCAGCCACATGACATCCCAGCTATACGCTGCGATAAACCCAGACAATGCATATGCTGCCGCAAAGACAACTGCAAGGTAATGCAGCCGCTCGCCCTTCTTCTCCAACCGGAAGCGGTAGTCAAGATAGCCATACATGCAAAGCCCTGCCAGCGCAATCTTAAAGAGGATCGTAAGCGTCATAAACTCGATCACGTAGCTCTTTGGCCAGAGGACAAGCAGCCAGTTCAGCGGGCTTGCAAGGTAATATGCATATAACGCCACAAAGTCTGCACCAAGTCCCTGTCTCCAGGAGAACATAAGACTATTACCATTTTGCAGCTTATCCGCAAATTCCGTGAAGAACGGACAATATTGATGATACATATCCACATGCAGAATGCAGTTCTCTCCAAAGGGGAATACCCCATTTGCAATGCAGATCACACTTGTTATCATAAGCGGAAGGAAAAACGCAAGCGCGTACCAATAGCGGTTCTTCTTCATTTAGATTCTCCTTTCCGGTCAAACAGCAGGTAATATTGCAGCTTGTCATAGTCCGCAAGAAGCTCCTCATTGCCAGCCCCTGCCGTCTCCTGCCTTGCAGCGGACAGGATTGGGTAATACTGCTCCAGATCTGCCAGGAAATTCTGATAATCATAACGGGGAACCCCCGCAGCATCCAGCAGATGTGTCGAAAGGTAATTCACGCTCGTATCCACGCCACTCTGCCCCGGGATGTCATAATTTGCCCATATCACATACGGCACCTGATACCGAAGTGTCTCATCTGTGCAGTCAAACGATTTTGCTACCGCATTGTTCGGCTGATGATCCCCAAAAAGCAATAGGATCGTTGGCTCCTCCTGCTCTTTGAAATACGCGATCAGCTCCTCAAATGCTTCATCTGTTCTTTTAATAAGCGACAGATACTGATCCAGCGAGGCATTGTTTTTCCCCTCTGCCGTAATATCCTCCCGGAAATTATTGTACGTGTCTGTGTATCCTCCATGATTCTGCATCGTAACATTAAAGATGAACGCGGGTGTCCCCTCTTTTTTACTTTCGTAGATCCGGATGATCTCCTCCATATCGGACTTGTCGCTGACATATTTACGCAGATATGCCGGATGTGTAAGATCCTCGATAAAATATGACGTATCAAATCCCAGCAGCGGATATACGCGATTCCGTTCCCACCCGCTCGCATAGTACGGATGCAGCGTATAGGACGCATATCCAAGATCTGTCAGATAGCTGGCCAATGAAGGCATCTCATTCTTTATATACTGCTGATACGGAATACTTCCCGCCGGCAGAAACCGCATGGTATTTCCTGTCAAAAACTCATACTCCGTATCCGCTGTATTGCCGCCACACACAGACACATTCAGATATCCGGTGATCGTATTCTGTGCCCCTTCCTGCAGGCTATGCACAAACGGCATATAATCTTGTGATGCATTCACCTCTCCAAGCACCGCAAGATCCGAAAAAGCCTCATCCATGATAACTATAATATTCGGATAGACAACGTCTGTTTTCTCCTCTTCCTCACCGGCATATTGCTGCAAAAGTGCCTCGGCATCCTCTGTCCGGTACCCCGCCGGCTTATCAATCTTTAAGTAGGCCAGGTTCATCGTAAACGTAACCGCCATGCCATTTACCTTCGTCATATAGGCTGGTGTGAACAAAAACGGATACAGCCGGTGTCTGTTCTGAAAACTCTCATCCTGAAGGCGCCCCGTAAAGCCAATAAGAATACATGTCGATACAAGCGCCATGATACCATACACAATCCGGCGGCGTCCGGCATATAATCCGCCTGTCTGTGGCTTAAGGAAATGCAGGCAGCCGATCAGCGCCAGAAATAAAAGTGTTACTATGATCATCCTTCCATCCGGCGTAAAGTCATAATTTCCCGCGACGCTTGCCGCAGTGCGGATTGATAACAGATCCCACGGTACAAACGGAGTTGAACGAAATGCCATCACATAGTGATTCGTGATTCCAAATGCCATGGCAAGGACTGCAAGGATCCGAAGGCTTCCTCTGCCATTTCCTGCAATTCCAAGAAGGATCAATGCCAGAAGTTCAAATAAAATTATATTAAACCAAAATGCTTCCGGTCTGACCTCTGCGAATGGATTGTGTTCATAGGACTCCATCAGAATAAAAATAACCACAGGCGCTATTAAAAATATCAGGCATTTCAGGGTTCTTAATACCTTTTCCATAAATATCCCTCATCTTTCCATGAACATCCGCCCTATCCGATGCCTTCTGTCCAAAGAAGGACTGCAAAAAAAGCAGATGCACTAAATCTGATTCTAGCACACCTGCCTTAAATTTGAAACATATTAGTAATTACTCAATACCAGACGCTTTCTGTGCGGAAGATCCATCGTGTCAAGCAATCTGCGTGCCTGCCCATACCGGTGCGGATTAATGCTGATCACATACACCTTGCTCGCTCCCGCATACTTGTCTCTCCTGAAAAAGGGAATCTTGCGGCAGTTCTTTGTAAACGGAATCTGTTCCTCTAAAAGCAGCTCTGCCGTCCGGTTGGACACACTCACATTCGTGGTCCTGCAGAGTTCGATGTCGTTTCCTGTAAAATTACCTAATTTCTTCGCCTGCATGTATATCGTCTCCTTCACTATCGTATCTTAACCGTAATCTGTTTACCCAAGCCGTCCGCGACTTTTATCAAAAAGTCAAGGCTCGGATTATATCGTCCGCTCTCCAGACGGGAGATATTTGATTTCTTCGTTCCAACAATCTCTGCCAGATGTTCCTGCGTCATCCCCTGCTCCTTACGAAGCGTCCGAAGCTGGGAAACAACCGCCTCTCTCGTATCTTCATTCTTCATATAAGCCCTACCTTTACTTCTCTTCTA
The DNA here is from genome assembly GCA_022769125.1 of Agathobacter sp. Lineage (GTDB taxonomy): Bacteria > Bacillota > Clostridia > Lachnospirales > Lachnospiraceae > Roseburia. The sequence continues at coordinate 49,481 of JALEKN010000036.1, read as the reverse complement.
TGTTATCATATATGATAACTTTTGTCAATGATAAAAGCCTGCAAATCTATTGTTTTTCAAGATTTTACAGGCTTTATCGCTGATTCTATTTTATAGCTTTTCGAGCCTTTTTATTCCGGTACATGGCATCATCTGCAATGTTGATGTAATCATTCAGGCTCTTGGAAGGATTGTCTGCGATCACATACCCGACACTTGCCTGAATGTCAAACGGAACATTCAGTTTTCCCGCTTTCTCTAAAATGCGCCGTTCAATGCTTCTTACCAGAGCATCGGCTTTGTCCTCTGAATATTCCGGGACCAAAACCACAAACTCATCGCCGCCGTAACGCATTGCAATTGCTTCCTTCGGACAACACTCGCGAATGGAGTCTGTGACGACCCGTATTGCCTCATTTCCCATATCATGACCAAAATTATCATTGATATACTTCAGGCAATCCAAATCCCAGAACATGATGAGTAGTGATTCATCATTCTGCATACAACGCTCATATTCCGGAATTGCCAGCTTGTTATATGCCATCCGGTTATACAACCCCGTCAGTGAATCTCTTATATAAAGGTTCGACAGCTTATCATTCATTCTGGCCAATGTCATCCGGTGATACATGTTCTGTATCGTCTCGAGAAACGCGTTGAGCACCTCATAAAGCATCTGCGAATCCATCAGATGATCACAGTTCTTCAATATGGTATACCCAATCTCCCTGTCACGGATATGAAGCGGTGAAAACAGATAGGTGCTTCCCGACTTTGCAGGCTGCTCATCACCTCCCGGAATAAGTTGTCCGGGCATTCTCTTAATTCCGGTCAGAATCTGGTCTTTCTTTGCGGCAAATAAGACGTTCATATTATCCGGGTACCCGTTGATACGGTATTCCGGTTCCTCCTCATGTTCAAGCATCTCGTCGAGGTCCTTGTTGAGAAGAATATACATCTCACCATATCCAAGCATCGAAAGGCTCTTCGGCAGACATGCCGCAATCTCAACATAGCTGTTACAATTGATCATTTCGCGCTTTAACTCATAGAGCTTTGTCTGCAAACGGCTCTGACGATCCTCTGCCATGATACGGTCATTGACATACTGTCCACGGTCTCTTACCGTTTCCGGAACACATCCACAACTATCCTGGAATGTAGTCTTTGCCTCAATATAGACCGCATCCTCCTTTTGCGTGCCATCCCAGATTCTGCACATCATTCCCATTGCAGCGTAAGAAATAGACTCTCTTCGGAATCCGATCGTTGATATACGCGGGCTGTAATAGGATGCCTTATCAAAATCATCAAAACCGGTCACCAGAAAATCCCCCGGAACATTGTAACCGTACTTCTCCGATTCATGGCATATACCCACGGCAATATTGTCGTTTGCACACACAAAAGCCTCCGGCAGAAGTTCCTTCCCGTGAAAATGTTCAAATGCCATCTCTCCTGTGATAATCTCATAATTACATTGGAAGATTCTCTCCTCCTCCACCGCAATATCGTGCTTTGCCAACACATCACGGTAAGCAGCTAATCTCGCGATATTTTCCTGATTAGTCGGAGGTCCTCCGACAAAATTAATCTTTCTGCAATGGTGAACTGTTATCAGATGTTCCACCATCTTTGCCATCGCATTATAGTTATCAATTCCCGCATAATACAATCCTGGTATCTTCTCAACTAACGAAATAGCAGGAACTTTTGACGCCTTCACGCGATTGATAATCTCTTCCTTCTCTTTCTCGTCTCCGATGTTTGTAAGTTCGAGAAAAATCCCATCAAACATGGTAAGATCCGACAGTTTGGTTATATTGTATTCTCCATGGTTGAATTTTTCATCCATTCCGACATCGCCAAAGCTGTTGAAAATATAAATATCCGCATCTATCCCGCGCTCATCCATGTACTGCTTTATTCCAAGCGTCCATGCATAATTAATAGATTTCGCCCATCCATTTTCGATGATGGCAATTTTCTTCATATGTAAAATCCCCCACAGCTGATTCCATTATTTCTATTCATAAGTATACCCCCGTCTCGATAAAAGGGCAATTAAAATTCCCCATTTATCAAACTAAAATTGCCGAAAATTTCTTGGTAAAATTTTTGTTGCAAATCCCATTCCGATATGATAATATACTGATTGTTCGGTGACCGAACAAATGCCGGCGTGTCGGAATGGCAGACGAGGCAGACTCAAAATCTGTTGGTGGCAACACCGTATGGGTTCAAGTCCCATTGCCGGCATTAAAAAGAAGCAGATATCTGCTTCTTTTTTTATTGTCCTTCTCGCTGCAGATCTTGTCGTATTAAGCGATATGCTTGCCAGCATTACAGCAAGAAACAGTATCTGCACTTCCACGGATAGGTCTACGCATGATACAGAAAACACCCCTTTTCATGGGAGCTGATCACGCCAACTGCCTGCAGATACGAATAGATAATCGTTGTTCCTACAAACCGCATCCCTCGTTTCTGAAGATCCACGGAAATTGCATCGGAAAGTGGTGAATGCGTAAGCGTGTTCTCATAGATCGTATTTCCATCCCAGAAGCAGCGCAAATACGATTCAAAGCTTCCGCATTCGTCACAGATATCCAAGAATACAGCAGCATTTTTTACTGTTGAAGCAATTTTTCTGCGATTACGGATAATGCCGGCGTTCCCGGCAAGCTCCTGCTGTTTTTCCTCATCATACAAAGCAATCTTGTGTACATCAAAGCCGTCAAACGCCTCTTTAAAGTTCTCGCGTTTGTTCAGTACACACTCCCATGACAGTCCTGCCTGAAAGCTCTCCAGCACCAGCATTTCAAACAGATACGCATCGTCCAATCTTTCTTTTCCCCATTCTTCATCGTGATATTGTATATAACGTGGATTTTTTAGATTACACCATTTACAACGTTGCATATAATCTTACTATTCCCTTCATTCCCCGCTCTTTAGGCTTCCTTCGTGTCGTGCATTTTTGCCTGCCCGCAATACCGTCTGAGTGTTTCCATCAATTTATCCATTTGAAGCGGCTTCGCCAGGTGTGCGTTCATTCCGGCTGCCAGACACCGGTTTGCGTCTTCGTCAAATGCGTTCGCGGTCATTGCAATGATTGGAATCGACCTAGCATCCTCCCGGTCTAGTTCACGGATCATTTTTGTCGCTGTGATTCCATCAATAACCGGAATCATTACATCCATCAGAATTGCATCAAATGTCCCCGGCGCATTTGCACAAAACAGGTCAATTGCCTGCCTGCCATCACATGCACGCGTGATCTTAAAGCCTTTATCTTCCAAAAGTGTCTGTGCAATTTCGGCATTCAGCTCATTATCTTCCACCAGAAGAAGTTCCATTCCTTCCATGCTTGTTGTTTGAACTTCCCCCACATCCTGTCTGTGTTCTGATGTCTCTTTTGCAATCCGAAACGGCAATGTTACCACAAAAAGCGAACCGACGCCCTCCTCACTTGTCACTTCAATCTCTCCATGCATCTTATCGATCAGGTTCTTAACAATTGACATTCCAAGTCCTGTACCATTATAGACACTGCGCGCATCTGTATGTTCCTGTGAGAACGGTTCAAATATATGCTTTACAAACTCCTCACTCATGCCAATGCCTGTGTCCCGGATTTTCCACTGATACGTTACGATTCCATCTGCGACACCAAGACAGGTACATGATGTGGTGATCTTACCGCCAACCTTATTATACTTAATACAGTTTCCATAGATATTCAGGAAAATCTGTCGTATATGAAGCGGACTTCCGTATACGTCTGCATAGCACACATCATCTCCATTCCCATCATACTCCCATGTAATTCCCGCATCAGCGGCACGCTGCCCGACGATAGTAAGCACCGACTTCGAAAGCTCACTCAGATTGATCGGCTCGACATTCAATACAATCTCTCCGCTCTCAAGCTTACTCATCTGAAGGACATCATTAATCAGCGAAAGCAGATGATTGGCAGATACTTTCATTTTCCTGCAATTCTCCCGGATCAGTCCAAGGTCATCTGCATGCAGCTCATTGATCTCGAGCAATCCGATAATCCCGTTTAACGGAGTACGGATATCATGGCTCATCCTTGAAAGAAAATTGGTCTTTGCTGCATTTGCATACTCAGCCTGTGTGACTGCCGCTCTAAGCTGCTCATTCTTCTGCTGAAGGCTCTCTGTATATTCCCGCTGGATCACAAGCTGCTGCTCTTTATAGCCTTGAGCCGTTCTCCAACGGACCATGTTAATCGCAACGAGAATAAGGATATAGACAATCAGCGAATACAAGACATTCTGGAACGTAGTGGAAAAAACATCCTTTTCCGGCATATAGGCATAGAAATAGAAGTCGCGTCCATGCTCCATCAGCCCAAAATATTGGGAAATGGATCCTGCATCCCTGTTTGTATGAACTAATTTCCCGCACTCAGCCTCCTGGTTGATCCGCTTTAAAATTCCAATCTCATCCGTTCCCTTTCCGATAAGTTCTTCGTCGTTGGATGCAACAATCTCGCCCCCATTACTTACAATAATCGTCCCGTCACGATCAAGCTTATATCCTGTAAGAAGCGCCTCCACCGAAAGACTGAAAGAATTGATATACTCAGCCGGTGTGCGATAATACACTACTATGATCTGCGCCTTTTTCGTCCTTCCGACTGCTGCAATATCTACATAAGAACCATCCTCGCAGTGAATCCGGGCCGCATATGCCTTCTCCGGAAATGACAAAGTTTCCAGAACTGCCTTTGTTTTCAGCTGGGCATCCATCTCCTGCGGTCTGGTTTTTTCTCACAATATGATGCCTCTACCTCTCCATCCTCATTCAGCAAAAGAACTCCATTTACATATGTTCTGTCTGCATAGTCTTTCAGTGTTTCTTTGTCTAAGAAAGCAGCATCCTGTGGTTGCAGCGTGTCAAGCTCTTGCTCTATCTGGCGTGCGCTCTCGATCATCCGCATCACGCTCTTTGTTTCAGATGCAAGATTCAGCCGCTGATATTGGATATACTGCTCCTTGATATAAGTAATTGTATTTGACAGACTCTTTTCCGTTTCATGCAGGTCAATATTAACTGCAAGGATAAAAACACTTCCAAGTAGAAACACTCCAACTAGAATTTCAAAGGCGAGCATCCAGTCAAGATGTTTTTTACTGCTATTTTTCTTCATCGGACACCTCCCAAAGATAATCTTGCGGATTCTCCAGATATTTACCAATGATCTGCTCTGTTGTGCCGTCTTCCTGCATCTCTTTTAATGTTCTGGACAATTTCTCATCCAGACCGCGATCATCGCTTAAAGAAAAAGCGACTCCCAGACCTACATTTAGCAGCGGTTCATCCAGAATGCGGTATTCCAAGTCATAATCCAGCATGCATTGCAAAATGGAAGTTTCATGTGCTGCAATCGCATCGGCATATCCTTTACTTAAAAACGGATATAAGAGTTCTCTGTTCTGGAGCGAAAATAGTTCCCCAATCTCCGGAATCCTCGGATCACTATGGGAAACAAAAATCTCTTCCGGCTTCGTGGTAGACTGAACAGCTATATTCTTCCCCTCCAGATCTTCCAGCGTATAAATGTCGCTGTCCTTGTTAACTGCAATAACCTGACGGCTGATCATATAAGGGCCGCTCCACTTATACATATCCTCTCTGCCATCCATGGTAAAACTGCACCAGATACAATCGATCTGCCCATTCTCCAGAAGCGTCTTCTTCTCCTCCCAGTTAATGTAGGAGAATACAGGTTCATACCCCATTCTGTGAAATGCCTCCGTGGCAAGCTCTACATCAATGCCGGTCGGTTCACCGTCTGTGTCCGGATAGCTGTACGGCGGTTAATCATCGCTTCCGACAATGATCGGTACAAGTGCCTGCTCTGCTGCATTTCCTTCCTTCTGCGTGTTTTTGCAGCTAGTACACAACGCCATCAAAGTAATCCCAAGCCCCAGCCAGACAATAACTTTTTCCCACAGTTTTCTTTTCATTTGCTCCATAACTCCTTATGTATCTGTTTTCTTACCAAAGAATATAAAAACGCGAGAGCATGCAAATACAACATGTTCTCGCTATTATGATCCGGATATCAAACTGCCTCAAGTGCCTGGGCAAGATCTGCAATCAGATCTGCTTTATCCTCAAGTCCGCAGGAAATACGGACAAGTCCGGCTGGAACTCCGGCCTCCTTTAATTGTTCTTCATTCATCTGACGATGTGTCGATGTTGCAGGATTCAGGCAGCAGGTGCGGGCATCCGCAACATGTGTTTCGATTGCCGCAAGCTTTAAATTCTTCATAAACTTCTCCGCAGCCTCTCTTCCTCCTTCAAGCTCGAAAGATACCACACCACATCCGCCATTCGGAAGATACTTCTGCGCGATTTCATAATACGGATTGCTCTTTAATCCCGGGTAATTTACTTTTGTCACCTTCGGATGGCTCTCTAAGAACTCTGCAACAGCCTGTCCGTTTTCGACATGACGCGGCATACGGACATGTAAAGATTCCAGCCCCAGATTTAAAATAAACGCATGCTGAGGTGATTGGATGCATCCCAAATCACGCATCAACTGAGAGGTACACTTCGTAATAAATGCTCCCTCCTTGCCAAATTTCTCTGCATAGGTAATTCCGTGGTATGACTCATCCGGTGTACAAAGTCCCGGAAATTTATCTGCGTGCGCCATCCAGTCAAAGTTGCCACCGTCTACGATAGCGCCGCCGACAGCCGCACCATGTCCGTCCATATACTTTGTGGTGGAATGGGTAACGATGTCTGCTCCCCACTCGATCGGCCGGCAATTTACAGGAGTCGGAAACGTGTTGTCAACAATGAGCGGTACCCCGTGTGCGTGTGCAGCCTTCGCAAACTTTTCAATATCAAGTACAGTCAGTGCCGGATTGGCAATTGTCTCTCCAAATACAGCGCGTGTATTCTCCTTAAAGGCTGCATTCAGTTCATCCTCCGTACAATCCGGGGAAACAAATGTAACCTCAACTCCCATCTTTGCCATTGTAACGGCGATCAGATTAAACGTTCCACCATAAATGGAAGAGGACGAAACAATATGACTGCCGCATTCGCAGATATTAAACAGCGCAAAGAAATTGGCTGCCTGCCCGGAAGATGTCAGCATCGCTGCCGTGCCACCCTCAAGTGCCGCGATTTTCGCAGCCACATGATCATTTGTCGGATTCTGCAGGCGTGTATAAAAATATCCCTCTGCCTCAAGATCAAACAGCTTTCCCATATCTTCGCTGGTGTCATATTTGAATGTGGTAGACTGGATGATCGGAATTTGTCTCGGTTCTCCGTTTCCCGGCGTATAGCCTGCCTGTACGCACTTTGTATTAATTGTATATTCGCTCATTCTAATCCCCCTGAAATCAAATTAACGGCAGATCTTGATATCATCAAAACAGTCAAATGTTGCAAAATAATCTTCCGGTGTCTCTGCACGGCGGATCAGTTTTACGCTTCCATCTTCCTTTAGCAGAAGCTCGGCTGAACGTAACCGTCCGTTGTAGTTGTAACCCATGGAAAAACCATGTGCCCCGGTATCATGGATATAAATATAATCTCCGATGTCAATCTTTGGAAGCTTGCGGTCAATCGCAAACTTATCACAGTTCTCACAAAGATTTCCCACCACATCATACACATGATCTAACGGAGCGTCCTCTTTTCCAAGGACAGTCAGATGATGGTATGCCCCGTAAATCGCCGGTCTCATCAGATTTGCCGCACATGCGTCCACTCCGATGTACTCTTTGTAGGTATGCTTTTCATGGATTGCCTGTGTCACGAGAGCGCCATATGGTCCGAGCATGAAACGCCCCATCTCGCAGTAGATTGCAACGTCGTCCATTCCGGCAGGTACCAAAACCTCTTCAAACGCTTTGCGGACTCCCTCTCCTATAACTGCAATGTCATTTGGCTCTTTATCCGGCGTATATGGAATTCCTACTCCACCGGAAAGATTTACAAAGGTGATATGACAGCCTGTCTTCTCTTTCAATTCGACAACAAGTTCGAACAGCTGGCGGGCAAGTGCCGGATAATATTCGTTCGTCACGGTATTGCTTGCCAAAAATGCATGGATGCCGAAATTCTTTGCGCCCTTTGCCTTTAAGATCTTATATCCCTCAATCATCTGATCCTTGGTCATTCCGTACTTTGCATCGCCCGGATTGTCCATGATTCCGTTGCTCAGTTCAAACACTCCGCCCGGATTGTAGCGGCAGCTTATTGTCTCCGGAATATAGCCGATCGTTTTCTCCAGATAATCAATATGGGTAAAATCGTCCAGATTAATGATTGCTCCAAGTTCATTTGCATAGGCAAATTCCTCTGCCGGTGTCTCATTTGCGGAAAACATGATATGCTCACCATCGAATCCGCAGGACTTTGCCAGCATCAGTTCTGTATAGGAGGAGCAATCGCATCCCATATCATATTCCTGTAAAATTTTTAAAATATATGGATTCGGAGTCGCCTTAACTGCAAAATACTCGCGAAATCCCTTGTTCCATGCAAATGCCTCTTTCACTGCCTTTGCATTCTCCCGGATTCCCTTCTCATCATAAATATGGAAAGGCGTCGGATATTTTTTTACAATTTCCTCAACCTGCTGCTTCGTCACGAATGGTGTCTTTTTCATCTTTTTCTCCTTGCAGTATCAAACATTAAACTGTATCCATGCTACATCAACTTTCTTTGAATTTCAAGGGATTTTAAAGTCTTTCGTGAAAAATGAAAAACTTTGTGGTATTATAGATATGAAAATGATAAAACACGCTTAACAAAGGATAACAGCCTATGAGTATCAAAGTACTTTCTTCTATTGATGAAGCTCTTCTAAGCAGAAGTGCTTCGACACAATCTGCCGGCTCCGTCAGCAGTATCGAAGTTTCTTTCGCTGATGCACTTGCGTCTGCGCAGGATCTTCTTGCAAGCGACGAATTGGACCAGGCTCAGAAAAACGCCATCCGCGCAGTCACCGTAGATGCTGCTGTCGATGCAATTCGTCAAAGCGGAGGCTATGGTCTTTCCTTGGATTCAGCTCTTGCAAAATCATTGGGTCTTAACGCGCCGGCCGGACTATCCGGTGATTCGGCTACCGATACTAGTTCCATACAAGTTGAGAGTGCTGCTGATGCCGCACGCCGCACCGCAAATGTTGTTTCGGCTTCCGATACATCTGCTGCTTCCGATAGTGTTTCAACCTCAGGAACCACATCGGATACCCATGCCAGTGCCTCTGTTTCCGCAGATAATGCCGCTTACTTTGGAGATGAGTTTGCCTGCTCCGATACATTGGAGGAATACTTTGAGGAGGCATCCTCCACTTATGAAGTCGACCTTAAGCTCTTAAAGAGCATCGCACTCGTCGAGTCCGACTTTAACCCGGACTGCACAAGCAGTGCAGGTGCCATGGGTGTCATGCAGCTCATGCCGGAGACTGCCAAAGAGCTTGGCGTTGAACACCCTTATGATGCCTATGAGAACATCATGGGCGGTGCCAAGCTGATCTCACAACTTTTAGACAAATACGATGGTGATATCGCACTTGCTGCAGCCGCATACAATGCAGGAAGCGGTGCAGTTGCCAAATACAACGGCATCCCGCCTTACACGGAGACGCAAAACTACGTCAAAAAAGTCTTATCCCACTATAACAGCTAAACTATTTTTCAATTCGTCCGATAATAATAGTAAGCGGCTTTGCCGGCCGGCAAACGCATATTATTTTCGGGCAAACCAGGGACGGTAACAGAGAAAGAAATGGAATTTCTTTTTCGATTACCGTCCTTTTATTTCTTTTTACAAGGATGCATTTAGAAATAATCGGTTTCGTCCCGCCAAGGGGTGAAATTATGATTATTCAATCAAGTAACTTAAGTATGGCTTCCCAGCGGAGCTATCAGCAGCGGACGACTTCTTCGTCCTCCACTTCCATCTTAAAAACGATTGCTCAACCGACAGGAATCAATCAAGCCAAAACGGCTGGAAATAAGAGCAATTCCTTTACAGATCTCGTTGATCGTTATCAGGCCTCCAGGCGGGTCAGCTATGATTCTGCACTCGATCAGGCAGATACGATCCGTCAGATCCGCAGCCAGATGTTAGACTACCTGTTCCGCCTGCTCTTTGGTGGTGCATCAACCGATGACTATACCGATAGCAGTACCGCTTCGTCCTCGGATTCGCTTACCATTATGCAGACCACACGCTATGAGACCAGTTTTGTCTATTCCGAATCCGAGACAACGAGCTTTTCAGCAGCAGGAACCGTCAATACTGCAGATGGGCGTTCCCTTGACATCAATCTCAATCTGATTATGTCGCGTTCCTTTACGGAAGCGACCTCCGAGTTCATTGATTATACTCAGCCGGTACTCTGCGATCCTCTGGTGATCAACCTGACCTCCTCCCCTGCAACAGTCTCCGATCAGACCTTCTTCTTTGATCTCGATGTGGACGGAACAGAGGAAGAAATTTCCCAGCTGAGTGCCGGCAGCGGTTATCTTGCTTTGGACAAAAGCGGCGATGGAGTCATCAACAACGGCAGTGAACTGTTCGGTGTCAAAAGCGGCAACGGCTTTGCCGATCTCATGGCTTATGATTCCGATGGCAACGGCTGGATCGACGAAGCTGATCCAATCTTCTCCAAACTTAAGATCTGGAGCATGGATGAAAGCGGTAACAGTACCCTCATAGACTTAAAAGAAGCCGGTGTCGGCGCCATTTATCTTGGCAGCAACGACACAGGCTTTTCACTAAAAGGGGCAGACAACTCCACCAACGCCGTCATCCGGCGCACCGGCGTCTTTTTGTATGAGGACGGCTCTGCCGGCACAATGCAGCAGATGGATCTCGCCGTACATCAGCTGGATCTTACCTCCTAGGTAATTTTCATCCAGCTGCCCTCCTCACAAGTACTTAATGACACAGGTTCTCTGGTTTCCGGCCGCACCCATGTGGACTCCGCACGGAGCGGCCGGTTGTTGTTTTCTCATTTTTAATTTATTCTAAAATATTTCATATCTGTTAAAACAATATATCGTTCCATATCAGCTAACATACAAAAACAATCAAAAAAAATCACATTTCGACATTTTTTAAGAATGAATTTCCAATTGTTGACTGAAACATTAGATTTTACTATAATAAATCAAATAAAAATTTGCGGGGGTACTTATATATGCTGCACATTACATCACTCTCCGAAGGACTTGAGCTGTTTAAGGCGCTTGGTTCCGATATGCGCGTTGAAATCTTAAACCTTCTTCTTGAAAACAAGAATATGAATATGAACGAATTGGCATCCCGTCTGAATATTACAAACGGAGCACTGACCAGCCATATCAAAAAGCTTGAAAACTGCGGTCTTATCACAACCTCCAGTGAATCCGCCGGCCACGGCAATCAGAAGATCTGCTCCATCAGCTTCGACAAAATTCTGATTGATCTTGACAGGCCGGAAGAATATGGCAGCGTATATAACACCGGGATTCCGGTTGGACATTATTCCAATTACAAACTCTGCCCCGGCTGTGGACTCGCCACTTCTGATGCTCTCATCGGCGAAGTTGACGATGTGCGCTACTTTGAACATCCGGACCGCTATGATGCTGACATTATATGGTTTACCAAGGGTTACATTGAATATGTGATTCCTAACTTCATTCCTGCTTCCCAGAAGATTACCCAAATCACGATTTCTGCTGAACTTTCTTCTGCGGCGCCTGGAGTGAGCAATAACCTGCCAAGCGATATCAGCTTTTACCTGAATGATGTCTGCATTGGCAAATGGACTTCCCCGGGAGATTATGGCGATGCCAAAGGGCTTTTTACCCCGGATTGGTGGTATCCGAACTGGAACCAGCATGGACTGTTAAAGCTGCTTGTTATCAACCAGAATGGAACTTTCATCGATGGCGTAAAGATTTCCGATGTCACGATTGACAGTTTTTATCTGGACTACCGCAGCAGCATCCGCTTCCGCATGGGGGTTGATGATAATGCGGAGCATGCCGGAGGGCTTACCATCTTTGGAAAGACCTTCGGTAACTACGGACAGGATATCAAAGTCAGTATCAACTATGCCCCAATGCACCCGGATGAACCATAAACAGCTTTTATGTTGTCCATTTACGGTATGGGCATCTGCTCATAGGAGAGAGTGCACGAAGTTCCACATAACATCCACAGGCATTGCATGTTCCTGCATTTAGTTTTTCACAGGACTTACATATAGCTAACCGGGTCTCGTAGATTTCATCACAGACCCGGTCCTTCTTTTTAATCGCCTCTTTATATTTTTCAATCATCAGAGCATCTGCTCCTGCCATTTCGCGGAGCAGACACCGTTTACAAATATGTTCCATTTATCTTGCGACCCGGATTTCTACCACACTATTGCACGGAAGTGTTACGTTAAGTCCGTGCGGTTCCACTTCGTAACCGGCAAACACTTTTTCCGTTACGGTTTCCGGTGCTTCGAAGGTGTTGTGCGCATGCATATCCGCATCACTTACGATATGTGCTTCCACCACCTGATAACCACTTCTTGCGAACTGCACTTCAACCTTCTCGACCGATTCAACAGACAGGTTGTTCAAAGTTATCGTGATGATTCCTTGCTCATTTTCGGATACAGACTCCGTTACCTTTGGAACTACCCACTCATCCGGGCCAACCGGTTCAACATTAGTCAGTGATGATTCCAGCAGTGTTGCGCCCTGATGATGACGGTACATATGCATGACATGATAGGTCGGTGTTTTGATCATCTGGTCGCCCTCTGTCAGAAGAACCGACTGCAGTACATTTACCATCTGTGCAAGCGCCGCCATCCTGACACGGTCACAATGCTTATTGAATATGTTAAGTGTGATTCCCGCTACAAGTGCGTCGCGCACTGTATTCTGCTGATACAGAAATCCCGGGTTGGTGCCCGGCTCGCAGGTATACCAGGTACCCCACTCATCCACACTCATTCCTATCTTTTTCACAGGATCATACTGATCCATGATTGCCGCATGCCCCTTGATCAGCGTCTCCATATACAGAGCCTTGCTGAGAGTCTTATACCATGCTTCCTCGGAAAAGTCGGTGGAGCTTCCCTTCATCTCCCAGCCTTCCGGGACTACATAATAGTGCAGGGACAGATAATCCATAAATCCATGCAGATCACCCGGTGTATGATCATAGCAAGTCTTAAGAACCCCTTCCGTCCAATGGTAATCATCTGCGCTCGCACCGCAGCACACCTTTGCAATCGGCTGATTCGGATCATAGTTCCGCACATAAGTCTGGTAGCGGCGATACTCATTGCCATAGTATTCCGGTGTCATGTTCCCGCCACAGCCCCAATTTTCATTTCCAACACCGAAGAAATCAACTTTCCACGGCTCCCTGCTTCCATTCTTTTCTCTTAATTCTGCCATCGGGGATACCCCGTTAAAGGTCATATATTCCACCCATTCGGACATCTCCTGTACCGTTCCGCTTCCGAGATTGCCGTTGATGTAGGTCTTGCATCCGATCTGACGGCAAAGTTCCATGAATTCATGAGTTCCAAAGCTGTTATCCTCCACGACACCGCCCCAATGGGTGTTGATCATCTTCTTTCTCTTTTCCTTCGGTCCGATTCCGTCCTTCCAGTGGTACTCATCCGCGAAACAGCCCCCCGGCCAGCGAAGTACCGGAACCTGTAACTCCTTTAATGCCTCCACGACATCTATGCGCATCCCGTTTACGTTCGGAATATCTGAATGTTCTCCGACATAAATCCCCTCATAGATGCAGCGCCCAAGATGCTCAGAAAAATGTCCGTATATCTCCGGTGCAATTGTTCCAAGTTTATTTTCCTCATTGATGATCAGTTTTGCCATATCCCATATGCTCCTTTTCCCTAAATTACCGTTCGGATGCTCCGGTTGTCTAAACCGGATAGCAGCCAATTATTTTATCCCTCTTTACCTTCATAAGCATATCATGTCAGTTCGGATTGTGCAACGGATTCTCCGCGATTTTGACCTTTTCTTTTTTGCTGTGCTGATTGTTTTGATTGCTAAAATAAACTTAGTACTAATACCCCTTACTTAGCAGCTTCTTATACGACACATCAATTGCAAATGCGCCAAGCGGTGCGGTAAGCACGATTGCCAGCACTGCAACGGACAGTACAACCTCCCCGCAGGGAAGTCCCATTGCGAGCGGGATTCCACCGATAGCTGCCTGCACGGTTGCTTTGGGCGTGTACGCAAGCATCGCAAACAAGCGCTCCTTTTTCGTGGTATCTGTTCCAAGCATACAGACAAATACCCCAAGCATCCGGAATACTAGTGCTCCGAAAATCACGATCAATGCCTTAACGCCCACTTTCCCTATATAATGGATATTGACCGTCGCACCGACCAGCACAAACAAAAATACCTCTGCCGCAACCCACAGCTTACCATATTTGACTGCCAGCCGTTTCGCTACATTCTCTCTTTTTTTCTGCAATCCTACTCCCACAAACATGATCGCAATGAGCGCCGAAAACGTGATCGTTGTAGTAAGTGCATCCTCCGCTGCCACAAGCAGAAAGGAAGCACTTAAGATCAAAAGTACCTTTGAAGTGTCCCGTATATGCACCTTTGCGAAAAAGACGGCGAGCACATACCCAAGCAGTGAGCCGATTCCAATACCGAGTATAATAGACACCGGAATATTTACAAAGCTAAGAACCGAAGTCTGCCTGCCCTGAAGCATTCCAGTGAATGTGGAGAACAGCACGATCACATACACATCATCCACAGAGGCGCCCGCGAGAATAAGCTGCGGAATTCCCTGCTTCGTTCCGTAACCCTCCTCCATCAGTCTGACCATACGCGGCACGACCACTGCCGGGGAGACTGCTGCAAGCACCGCTCCCATGACTGCTGCCTCCGCGACGGAGATCCCCATGACCTTCGGTGCAAGCAATAACATCCCGACCAGTTCAAACGTCGCCGGGACAAAACACATGAGTATCGCCGGTCGTCCGAGCTTTTTTAATCCGCTTACATCCAGCCCCAGTCCCGCTCTCGTCAGGATAATGATAAGCGCGATCTTGCGAAGTTCTGCCGAGATTCCAAGAATTGACGGATCAAGCAGATCAAGTACATACGGTCCGAGCACGATTCCCGTTCCAAGCATACCAAACAGGCTCGGAAGCTTTATCTTTTTACAGATCCACCCCATCGCCATCCCAACTATCAAAATCAGTGCAATACTTAATAACATTTTCTTTTCTCCTCTTTCTTATTTTCTAAATTTTTTCTGGATAAATAACAAAAAAGCTGATGCCACTGCGAGTGTTAATCGCAGAAGTCATCAGCTTATCTAAGCGGTTTAAGTATACAAACGATACTTCGGGAGAACCTCATTCCCACAAAAAAGATACCACACCTTATTTAATTTTTCAAGACTCCCGTGCAGACTTTGGAACAAACCGAATTTTCCCTCTGTTCAATCGTCAGTGCGATAAACTGCTCCATATTTTCCTTCGGAATATCAAGTGCAAAGGAAAGTTCCGCAAAAAGAACAGCTTCCGCCTGTTTAAAATATCTGTCATCTGTTGCAGTAGCCTTTTTCCCCTGTTCTAACCGCTCCTGTCTGCGGCTGTACAGCAGCTTTATAATACTTATAATTTTTTCCGGATTTCCGCTTAAAATTGTCTCTTTGTATTCCTGCTCACGCATCTTCTCACAGGAAATCTCTTTTTCATTTATCCTCGGAATTGATTTTATAAGCTGCATTGCCTCCGCTTTCTTGATCACGCTTCGGATTCGTCCTGCCGCGTTATCCGTCGGAACATATATTCTGGAGGATCGCTCCGCTATCGGCACCAAAAGATAATACTCCCTATCCGTCCCGGAGATGTCAAACTGTCCAATATCCTCAATCTTACATACTCCCTCCGGAACTTTCACAACATAGTCTCCTCTTTGATACATGATCCTGCCTCCCTTTTTCCAATCCTCAAAGTTCTTACAAAAAAGAGACTATTTCACTCGGTAGCATTTGAATGAAATAGTCCCTTTCATGTAAATTGTACTCGGTTTATAACCTTATTTTATCATCTTTTTGCATTTCATGTAAGTTTTTTCTTCTCACCCTCAGTATATATTTACCTCCATAACTTCCGTTTTTTTCATTTCTCACTATTCTTTATGGCATCCCTGTGATGGCTACTGCGCATTTTCTCACCTAGCCATCACATTTTACGGCATTCCTGTGATGGCTATTGCACATTTTCTCACTTAGCCATTACACTTTGCTCATTTCATGTGATGGCTATTGCACATTTTTCCACCTAGCCATCACATTTTACGACGTTCATGTGATGGCTACTGCGCATTTTCCCACTTAGCCATTACTCTTTAAGCATTTCATGTAATGGCTATTGCACATTTTCACACTTAGCCATCACATTTTACGACACTCATGTGATGGCTATTGCGCATTTCCCCGTTTAGCCATTACTCTTTGCGCGTTTCATGTGATGGCTATTGCACATTTTCCCGTTTAGTCATTACTTTTTGTGGCTTTCCCACGATGGATAATTATTCCATCTTCCTGCCCTTCGGGCAAAAAGTCCCCTCGCTCTAAGGAACTCGGAAAATTCCAATTTACTTATTTCTTTTCTCTAATTTTCTTTTACAAAATCTTTTATATCTTCTCTAAATCCAAGATTGAAACGTAATGCAGAATATCAAATTCTTCCGGCAGTGATTGCATATATTCCCAATGCTCCTTCTCCCATTTCTGAATTTCACTTTCTTTCAATCCACTCGCTCCAATTCCTCGACAGGCTTTCATCCTTCCATGCCATGATTCTCTTGTAAAATGTACTGGCAGATCATATGTTAGCATATTTGCAGCCTTAAACATTCCTTCACACCAAGGCGGCTCCTGCAATTCATATCTTGTCATTCTTCCACCCGTCCATGCAGGGTTATATTTCAAAACAAGATCTTCACTTGTTTTGGCAATCTCACTCTCTTCTGGCAACCATGCCATAAACAAAATCGCAAAATGACCTTTATCCTTTAACATGTGGTAAACTTTCGGCAAGACAACCGATTTATCAAAATACATAAAACATTGACATGCTGTAATCACATCAAATGTTCTGTCTGGGAAATCAACATCTTCTGCCGCAGCAACAATATAATCAATGTCCATCCCCGCATTTTTGCTAAGTTTCTCTGCGTATAAAATCTGATTCTCCGAAATATCTGCCCCTGTCCATTTTGCTCCGTAGGAATGCATATTTCTTGGGATCACACCAGTTCCTGTTCCCAAATCCAGTACATTTTGCCCTTTTACTCCTATCGATAATTCCGCTAATTTTGCATAAAATTTTTTTGGATAAATATCACGGTACTTTGCATAGTCTTCAGAAGTTTTTCCCCAGTCAAATGCTTTTCCATGATCAATATTCTTATTGATTATTTCCATGATATTTCACCTCCCATATAAAACCTAACTTTGCTGTAACATTTTGATTTTATCATACTCAATCCCTATGTTCCACTTCAATATATTTACGGTTAAGTAGCTCATTAAACCGAAAAGAAATGGTATTTATTGACCAAAGAAGGCTGCCACAACAGGCAGCCTTCTTGTTTCTTACTATTTACATATACACGATCGTGACCGCTCCAAAATTCGTGTCACCATGAATGATCAGGCGGTGCGTACTGCTTCCCTCCATGTGTCCTCGCTCATTGACACCTCCGAAGCCCTTCTCAATATCCTTTTCCACGATCCATGCCCGCGGCACATACAGCCGTACCTCGCCGAAATTATTGTCGACATTCACATACGCGCATTCATTCTGGATGATGGCGTTATCGAAATAAACCTGCATGGAGCCGAAATTATTTTCAATGTCTACATTGCACAGATCATCGGTGTTGACGTATTTGATTGTCTCCCCGAAGTTGTTCTCAAACCGTAGGTTGCTGCCATTGCACTGCTCCGTTCCCTTAGAGCCGAACGTCACATTTTCTACATTTCCCTCAATGCGGAAGGTGTGCTTTTTTTTAAAGATCATGGACAGACCGATGCTTCCAAACAAGGCTGCTCCGAGTACCGGCCACGGTGTAAATTCCTTAATTCCAAGCAGATCGTCGTAGATGATGCACAGGAACGCGATGGAGAACAAGATCTCCCAGAAGTTGATCTGCCGGATACCGCAGATGAGCATCCATGCAAAAAAGATCGTAAATATGATGCTGAACAGACTGATCTTCGGAAGCGTCCACACTCTGCTTACGATCATGTAAACAGCTCCCAGAATAAACAGCAGTCCCCAGAAAATTTTTCCTGTGTTTTTACTTAATCTCATTGATGTAACCTCTTTTCTTCTAATTTACTGATCAAGGGCTTGTAATAATACCTCGATACCAGAACCTGCTTACAGGTTCCGACGAATGTTACCGTGCTCGATGCCGTCAGATTGCGGCTGATGGAATAGATATGGTTCGTGTTGAGGATCGCTGACTTGGATACTCTCATAAAAAATCCCGGCAGCATTTCCTCCAACTGGTACAGCTTATACTTCGTCTCGTAAACATCCTCCTTGGTATAGGCAAGAATCTGCTCCCCTTCCGTCTGGAAAAAGAGGATATCCTTCAGTGGAAGATAATACTCAGTGTTCCCCTTATAGAACACATATTTCTGTCCCGCATTGACCACATCACTGACCAGACGCTGGATCTGTGAAACCTCATCGGTCAGCTCCCCACATCGGATGAGTACTTCATCCTCCTGCAGGCTCTCGTCAATCTCAATTTTAATTTTCATTGTTTACTCCTTGCAGATCTGCGCAGATCTTATCTCCTGTTCGGATAAACCGAGTATAGAAAAAAGCGCTCCCTCTG
Source organism: Agathobacter sp. (assembly GCA_022769125.1). Lineage (GTDB taxonomy): Bacteria > Bacillota > Clostridia > Lachnospirales > Lachnospiraceae > Roseburia. Next base: position 30,561 of record JALEKN010000036.1, on the reverse strand, counting down.
TAAAGACCTTTCCGGTAAGTGGTAATTTATCTGCCCCAAGAGGTTGCTTTTGCAATCTGTTCCGCTATCCGTGCCATGCCCGCCGTATTCGGATGTCCGTTCTGCTTGTCGATTCCCTCCAGATTGATATTTTGGATCGAATAATGGCGGCACACCTCTTCCATAACTTCACGGATTGGTCCGGTAATCTCGTCATTTATCACATTGTATATGACAGAATAAGGATTATATCGCTTTAAATATTCCATCATGTAACAAAATGCGGGAGCAAACGCCTTTTTATCCTCGTCTGTCTGCCCCTCGTATTGAATGTTCCCCACCGGACTGCCCGCCCAGAAGTCATTGGTTCCACCAAATACAATAAGGATATCCGGCTGCCTACCGCCTTTCCTTTCTTCACCAAGTTCCCTTTTCATGCGGTGGATAAAGGATGTCCCGGAGGCATCCTGTGCATCATACCCGGTATTGCATACCGTGCTTCCGCTGTAACTGCAATTTGCGATCAGCTCCAGATCATACTGTTTTATCAAAAGCCGCCACCAGGTATCCTCCACCGAGGACATATCGTTTTCGCAGTCATTGCCGCTGTCTGCATACCAATGCAGATAATCCTCCGGAATCCAGCCCAGATATGTAGAATAGGAATCTCCCAATATTGCAAGTGTTTTCATTTATTCTCCACCTTTTCATCAAATTTTAAATGATTGTAACATAAATGTTATTGCTTTGCCATACTTGCCATGCCCCCTGTCATCCGATATAATAGTGAAATGGCGGTTGCTTGCATACATCCTGCCGGCGGTACCGATTCCTTATGAAAAATATATAGAAAGTAATGAGAATTAAAATGGGAAAACGATCAACAAAAGAAAATAAAAATATTTATCAGCTGCGCCGTGAAGAGATGGAATGGACGCGCGAGCGTGCAAGTGAACAGCTTGCCTTCATGTCGGCAGACCGTATTGAAAAAATAGAAAGTGAAAAATCACTTCCTCATCCGGATGAAATCCTTGCAATGTCCAAGTGCTACAAATCGCCGGATTTATGCAATTATTACTGTTCGCATGAATGTCCGATCGGACAGGAATATGTCCCGGAATTAAAGATGAAAGATCTCTCCCAGATTGTTCTTGAGATGCTCGCATCACTCAACAATCTGGAAAAGGAAAAAGAACGTCTCATTGAGATCACTGCAGACGGAGAAATTACTGAGGACGAATATCATGATTTCACCAAGATTCAGGGACAGTTAAACCGTATCTCCCAATCCGTTGATTCGCTGCAGTTATGGTTGCAAAAAACAATCGCCGATGGCAAAATCGCAGCAGATCTTAAAGCCGGTGTAGAAGAATAAAAATCCTGCACCCCATCCGATAATTTTCTAGTTCTTCTGGAAGTATTCCTGGATCGTATCGAATTCCAGCTCGTAAGGAATCTCTCCTTTTAAGAATTTCAGATCATCCTCGAATGCTTTCAGTCGTATATCTTCCTCCTTTGATCGGGTTCCCCACTTGCGATACAGGTCACATCCCTTGGAGGTACTCCGGAATCTCCGAAACGAATTATACAGCGAACGTTCCTGATAATAGCGGTCGATCAGATCCTGCTTTCTTTGGAATTCACTATCCTGCTTTACCTTCGGAAAATATGCCCGCAGATACTGCATGCACTTATATAGATAATACGCATCCGAAAGGGCGTTATGGTCCTGTTGCTCATCAATATCACAAAAGAACATAAGGTTCTCCATATTAATGGAAAGTCCTCCCCTGATTCCGAGCATCTGATTGGAAATCAGCCCGGAAATATCGGTACACATATCCATATAATTCCATTTATTTGATGCCTGATGACCACTTATCCTGCGTTCTTTCATCTCATCACGTTCCTGTAGCAGACTATGTTTATCCGCTGCTCCCCATGTATAGATTTTTTTCACATCATAGTGCTTCATCAATTCTGTTACGTTTACAGACATCTCTGCAAACGTCGGCTGTCCTTTCAGCATCTCCGTAGTGATTCCCGTCATTTTGGAAATCATTGGGAATACCTTTGTCTGGGTAAGCGGACTTACCAGCGTATAGAATTTTTTGATTCCGTTGTAGTCACGATCACAGATGATAATCCCGATGGAAATGATTTCGCTGATCTTCTCCTTTGTCCGCATATTCATTCCGGCATTAAACTCGGCATCCAGGAATGCTATATTGCCCTCCGGGTAAAACAACCGTTCCATCTGATCATCACTTGTCGGTCTGTTCTTTTTTCTTGGCATTCTCTTTTGCCTCCTTTCATATTACCGGATTGCAGCAAGCGGAAAAAAGGGAGCTGTGGTGCGGATTAATCCGCACACAGCCCCTCTCATCCATACAATTAATATGACAAAGACTCATAGGAAGCCTGATCACAGTTAAATGAGGTAACAGAACCGTCAATCTTAAACTTCTCCTTGTCCTCTCCACGATAAACATAAAGCTTACCATCACTCAGATAAACGATAAGTTCATCATTCAGATAGCAGTATGAGTTCACATCTTTATCGATCTTTACAGAGTCTCCATCTTCTCCAAATAATTTAAGAGTACCGGCTCCACTGGAGTAATCATCGTAACCGCTATAATCTGAGTATGCACAGATACTGCCATTTTCAAAACGCTTAACGGAAGCATTGCTGATATTCTTTAATACCGTTGATGATTTTCCGTTGGAGAAGCAGCACAGATTTCCCTCGTTGCCACTCTCTGCCTCAAAATAATAGTAGTCATCTCCAACCCATACACCCAGGGATGCAGCATTCATGCCTGTCTCGAGCATGGAAAGTTCCCCATTTTCAATCTGGAATGCACTCATTGTATAGGTATAATTGTAATCATCATCATAGCTATAGGAAAATGCCATTGCATAGTTTCCGCTTGAAGCAGTGTCAAATGTAATACCATTCTCCATGCTTCCCCATTCGCTGTCCCATGCATGCTCTGCACCATTTGATGCGTAATACACGCTCTGGTCTACGCTGTCACCATATCTTGCCTCATAAATATAATCGTCGACAAACCATGTGCCATATGCATCCTCCGGCCAGTCAATCTTGTCAATATTGCCGTATTTCTGGTATGTGACAATTCCGGTATTTCCGACACAATATACGTAAGATGGGTTTACATTCTCCGCAACAACACTATCTTTGTCGGCAACAGACCAGCTATGTACATCATAGTATGTGATGTCCGTATAAGAATCTTTTAAACTCTGACGCAGTTCCTCACGGGAGCCAACGGAATCATATGCATCCTGAGCTTCACGATATCCTTCCTCATCAAATACATACCACTGTGCATTATCCTGATCATAGAAGTAATAGTTGTAAATATAATTACCATCTTCATCTTCATGATAAGTATAGTTATAAAGCATTCCAGAATCGTAATAATAATCACTGCTCAGCCAATTGTAGAAAGAATCAATGTATTCCGGATATTCACTATAGTATTCACGATCCCAGTCACTCATTGCATCATACTCGGTACATGGAGTCAGGTAATCGCTAAATACCGGAGCCGTAAGACTTGCATCGGATTCCGCATAAGTGTCATTTACGAGATCATAGTAGCAGACATTCTCTACGCGCTCCGTCAAATAAAATACGGTATTCTTTACATCACTCGCACCTATGATATTATAGGTATTTTCTGCAATCTTCTCTGTCTCCCCGTTCTTTGAGCTGTAATACATGTCATACCGGTCACTGTCTTCGTTATACACTGCGTAGAAATATCCATCAGATGTATTGGAAATGATATATGAGCAATTTTCAATAATTGTCTCAGTGGAATCATCTTCAATGGAATAACGGCCAACGGCTCCGTCCGAAGTATTGTATTCAACCTTTCCGTCCTCGGTGAGATCAAATGTATATACATTTGCCGCGATCTTGTTCTTATCTTCCCCGTCAAAATAATACACTTCGTTTGAATCATTCAGATAAACAAAACGGGTGTCATCAATCAGCTGGAAGTAAGTAACACCGGATACAAGTTCTTCGATTGCATCCTCCGTCTTACTTTCATCTTTCTTGATCTTAGATACTTCAATACGGCAAAGCTTTCCGGTATATGAGTTCTCTACCTTATTGAAAAAGTAAAGATACTTTCCATCATCCGTAAACTTGCCTGCAAGACTACCGTCATCATACTCATCACCATTCTTGATATCACATACAACAACCGGCTCGTCATCCTTGCGGATATCTTTGACATAATATAATTTTCCGTTCTTTACATAGGACAGGCTGTCACTGGCATCCCCGGAATTTCTTCCTGCAAGAAAAACAATTCCAAAAATTGCCGCCGCAAGAATAAGCAGTAAAACAATAACAGCGATTACAATACCGACAACAGCCTTTGAGCCTTTCTTCTTCGTATCCGATTGCGGCATCTGTGGCTGGTTATATACCGGAGGTACAGCCTGCTGCGGCGCACCATTCTGCTGTGGGACGCCATATGCCGGAGCAGGGTTCGCCTCCGGCGCATTGTAACTCTGCGGCTGCGGTGCTGCCGGAGCTTCCTCTGTTACAGGGGTCTCCTCCGCTGCCGGAGCCGCCTCTGTCCTCGGAACTTCTTCTGCTACAGGAGCCGCCTCTGCTGCTGCATTCTCCTCCTCTGCCGGAGTTTCCTCGACTACTGGTGTTTCCTCGACTGACGGAGCAGTCTCGACTGCTGGTGTTGCTTCAACCGCTGCGCCACAGTATACGCAGAAACGTGCGCCCGGTTGTAATTCATTACCACATTTTACACACTTCATCACTTTTCCCTTTTCTTTCGTTTTAATAATTTTCCCATTAAAGCAAGTATATTCCTAATGGGAATAGTATCCGGACATACTGCATTGCCGGAACATAAGTCACTATATCAAATATCACCGGACAAATCAACACATTTGCCACAACATACACTGGCACCGCCGCCAGCATCCCAAGATAACTTCGAAACAGTTTTCCGGCTATCGCACACCATAAGACGGTGTATAGGAAGAATCCGGCCATGTGGCATACTTCACTGACACAGCCTCTTGAATATGGGCCTGCAATAGAAATACATAGGCATATAAGAGCTGGAATCGTTCCAGAGGCACATGTATCTATTGCAAAGAAGCGCTCTGCCTCCCTTTTATCAAGTGCCTTATAGAAAAAACATCCCTGCTCCCAGCGTCTAAGCCCTGATAAGAAAATGCCAAGAGCAACCAGCATTCCCATCCAGCCCTGAAGCGGATATATAGCAATTTTATTGTTTTTTTCCGAAGATGTTGTCTCTACTCTGCAGATTGTTACCTGAAATACTTCATCCGAATCCAGATATCCATAAAAACGATCCATTATTTTTTCCTGACGCCGAGGGTTCTTTTCCTTGTAGAGCTTCTGTTGCACCTCCTCCAAAAGTGTTCCGCTATAAGCCTCCAATACAGCTGAATACACGGTTTCTACTATCGCATCCCCCTTATTTGTGGCCTGCGAACAGTAAAAGCGGATGGAATCCGTCAGGCTTTCTCTCTCCATCATCCGGTCAAACGCTTCATCAAACACAAATCCGCATTCGAACTCCGCTCGTTCTACTTGCGCCCGAAGTGTCTCCTCCGAATCTACTGCAACAAAATCGTACACATCCGAAAACGAAACTAATTGTTCCATGACCTGTTCCGCTTTGCTGCTGTTGTTGCACACAATTCCCACCGTTACATTTTCCGTATCCGGAATCGTTGTCTGTGTAATCGTAAATGCCACCAGAAGCACCGACGCAATCTGCAGATACACACCTGCCGTATGAAGTTTTTCCTTTAGAAGAAGCCAGTACCATGTTATGTATTTTTGCATAGCACGCCTCCTCCCACAATTGCTGTGACGGTCGACACCACACATAACAGCAGCGCATGTCTGCCGGGCCATTCCCCGTAAAATACCTGCAAGGCAAATGTTTCCCACCATTTAAGAGGCACAAAACCGGAGATACTCTGCAGGATCTTTGGCATATAATTACCCGGAATCCATATTCCCGACACAAGAATCATGAAAAGGATTATCGCAAATAAAAGTACGCACCCGGATATGTCTCCACCCGCAACTGCATAGATAAAGTGAAAGAAACAGGCTATCGAAAATGCGAGCAAAAACAGCCCGCATACAATGATTCCATCACTTAGGAGCATCGGAATGTGAAATACGCGGGTAATCATATATGCCCCATAATACAGGATCAGTGCCTGCAGCCACAAGAGAAGTGTCATCACCATAAGCCGCACAAATGTCTGTCCTGCACAACCGAGTCCCTCCACTCTTAATTTCTGCATCAATACTCTGTTTTTCTTCTGATATAAGTGTGCAAAATTCCACCCCTGCAACAGCAATATCACAAGCATTGCCGCCAAAAAATAGAACTGTGCATAATTTACACTCCCGATTGAGGACAAAAGCTGCCGGTCAAACACTCTGCTCCTTGTCAGTGCCTCTGCCAGATATGTATACGCCACTACATTTCCCGCCTCATTCCAACTTTCCTCCACCGGACGGTCCTCCTGTGCAATATCGAGCATGGCATATGCTCCCGCCTCCGCAGTCTGAAGCATCCGGACACCGCTTTTTAGCAATTCTGCAAAAATCCGCACATTCAGATCCGCATTCTGCGAAATATAAAGAGTTGCAGGTTCATTCACCCCATTGTCCACACTCTCATAGAAAAAAGGTGGAAGTGAGATAACCGTCTGCACCTTTCCCTCTTTCAACGCCAAAAGAGCCTCCTCCTCGGACCCATAATAAGTAAAACTGCCAACACTTTTCACACTGTCCATAGCAGTCAGGAAAGAGACCGCAAACATTGTATCTTCATCTGCTTCATCCTCCGGTATTACCATTCCTACCCGGACTGTTTCAAACGAAGATAAATGTCTCATGATTGCTGTAAGTCCCATTGCTGCAACCGTAAGAAGCACCGTCACGATTACACCGGTAATCAGCGTTTTTAACCATACCTTGCAGCTTCTCTTCCATTCAATTGCGAAATATCTGATAAAAAGCCCCATATCCGTTATTCCCTACTCTTTCTCTGAGAGGATTGCATCCCTTACAGATTCCTTCGGTGTTTCCGACAACACTCCCTCTCTTAGGACAAAGCACCTCGTTGCATTTGCAATCTCCGCCTCATCGTGCGTTGTCATGAGGATGGTGCCATTTCCCGCAAGGTACTGCCCCATCCACTGCCGGATACTTTCCTTGTAATATAAATCCAATGCGGTAGTCGGTTCATCCATGATCATGACAGGTGGCAGCTTTAAAAGTGCACACGCGATTGCCAGCCGCCGCTTCATCCCCCCGGAAAGCGTCCTTACTTTCTGCCCCAGCAGATCGTCCAGCTCAAACTGCCGGATCACCTGTTCCGTCATATGCCTGTTTTTTCCCTTCCACAAACGCAGATTATCCCGGACGCTCATCTCTTCCATGAGTGGATTCTCCTGCGGTACATAGCCGCAGTATTTTCGTATTGTCTTTGGTGTTGCAGCCTCATTCCATAGCTGTATTGATCCGCTATCCGCCCTTACAACACCCGAAAGTATCTGCAGCAAAGTTGATTTTCCACATCCGTTTTTTCCTGCAATTGCAATGCACTCTCCGGGCTTTGCACAGAAACTGATATCTGTAAGTACTTTCTTTTTTCCGTAGGTCTTTTGTATATGAGATACCTCTATCATTTTAGGACACCTTTCCTTTATTCCCTGTAATCACCGCGTTCCACGACAACCTGATATCCGATTCGTTCCATTCTGCGCTCAATGCAGTGGTGGCATTCCGCAGCCTCTTCTCCGGTACAGATCTTTCCATCATACAGCATATAATCTTTTCTGACGCTTGTCGGAGACAGATTTGGCATAATGACATTCGCACCTGCAAGAACACCAAGTTCTCTCCCTTGTGGATGAATTGTCCCTAGTGCAGTTGTCGCAGGGAGTAAAACATTCGGAAAAGCCAGTCTCAGGATTCCAAGAAGTGCAAGTGTATCCGAAAGGGTTCCCGCAGGTTCCTTTGCAAATGGCGTATCCTTATGTGGAATAAATGGTCCGATTCCAATCATATGTGGCTGCAATTCCTGCATAAACCGAATATCCTCAAGAATATGCTCCCTTGTCTGATAAGGAGCTCCGACCATGATCCCGCATCCCACCTGATAACCAATCTCCTTCAAATCTCTCAGACACCTTTTTCGATGTGCTCCGGAAAGTTCTGCCGGATGAAGCATTCCGTAGTGCTTCTCATCTGCGGTTTCATGCCGCAATAAATATCGATCAGCGCCCGCATCAAAATAAGCCTGGTAACTGTCATGTTCTTTCTCTCCGATTGACAGTGTCACAGCGGCATCCGGACATTCCTGTTTGATTTTTCTGACAATGGAGCAGATCTGCTCATCTGTATAGTAAGGATCTTCACCGCCCTGCAACACGATTGTCCGGAATCCGAGTGCATATCCCTTTTTTGCACAGGCAACGATTTCTTCTTCCCCGAGCCGGTAACGATGCACGTTTGTATTGCCCCTTCGTATTCCGCAATAGAAGCAATTATTCTTACAGATATTTGTGAATTCGATCAGCCCGCGCAGATAAATCTGCTTCTGATATATCTTTGTCGCAGCCAATCTCGCCTTCTCATACAGCAGCTGTGTTTCCGCTTCTGTCATTCCTCCGAGCAGACATAGAAATCCATCATCACTTAAGTCGTGTGTCTGATACAGTTTTTCAATCAAATTCATCTTTTCCGTTGTCATCTCTACATCCTTTCGGCTTATTTTCTATCCGTAAATAACCTCAATGCTGCGCTCTAAGATTCCGTTCATATAGGCAATTGCTGTCCCATAATTGGTAAATGGAACTCCCTGTCTCTTTGCACGCTCCATGCGCGAAAGCACTTCTCTCTCATTTAACATACAACCGCCACAGTGAATAACCAGCGCATATTGACTTAAATCATCCGGGAAATCCCTTCCTGAGCATGTTTCAATCATAAGCTGTGCGCCCACATGTTCTCTCAGCCACCGCGGAATTTTCACACTCCCGATGTCATTGCACTGTCTGTGATGTGTACATCCTTCCGCAATCAGCACCTTATCGTTTTCCTTCAGTTTGTCAATCATGCGGCATCCCTGCACTGCCTCCTCCAGAAAACCCTTATGGCGTGCCATCAGAATCGAAAACGAAGTGAGAAGTACATCCTTTGGGACATCCGCTGCCACGCGTTTAAATGCCTGGCTATCCGTAATGACCAGATCCGGCTTTTGCGGCATCATATCGTTAAGTAATCCTGCCAGCTCCGTCTCCCTGACACAGATAGAAACAGCGCCAGCCTCCAGCAGCTCACGGATTACCTGTTGCTGTGGCAGAATAAGACGTCCTTTCGGTGCCGATTCGTCAATCGGTATGACAAGAACCACCTTTGCCATTGGTTTTACAAGATCGCCCACGATTGGAGGCGCTGTCTGTGATGAAACCGTCATTGATGCAATTTTTTCTTTCAGTTCCTCGATATTCGTCTTTGCAAGAGCGCTGACATACATCTGCTCACATCCATCCACAGCAGGCCGTATTGCATCTTCTTCCAGCAGGTCTGCCTTATTCCAGGCTATGAGAAAGGGAGTCTTCTGTTCCTTAAATATATCAATCAGCTCCAACTCGCAGACCCCAAGTCCTGCACCAATGTCTGCAACCAGCACCGCAATATCTGTTTTTGCAAGTACCTGCCTGGTTTTCTTCACACGCAGCTGTCCGAGGCTTCCCTCATCATCAAATCCCGGTGTATCAATGATAACGACCGGTCCCATCGGAAGAAGCTCCATTGCCTTGCTTACCGCATCGGTCGTTGTTCCAAGTGTATCCGATACAACCGACAGTTCCTGTCTTGTAACCGCATTCACCAGACTTGACTTGCCAGCATTTCCCCTTCCAAAAAATCCAATGTGTACACGTTCCCCGGATGGGGTCTCATTCAATGACATACAATGACCTCCTTTTCTACACGCCCTGTTCTTCCAGGTATGTTAAAACATCTGCCGGATCCCCCACCGTGCAGATTCTTTGTTTTGCAAAACAACGCCCGGAAAAGGCCTCGTGGGACAGCGGAATAAAACGCACGTTCTCCGGCATGACCGGCTCGTACAAAGGGTCCGCAACAACAGTTGTCTCCTCCTTTGCCTGCTGCCCGAGCAGCATTTCGAGTTCTTCTTCCCCTTCTATCTGTGCATCCTCCCCGGTCAACAGCTTTGCTCCGTTCTCAAGCGGGCACACGATACGCACAATCACACCCTTTTCCAATGCAATTGCCGCCGCAATTGATTTCATCGTTACCGCTTCACCAATAAAGAGGAAATTTTTCTTTTCCCTGATGTCTGCCTGTTCCATAGCAGCTTGAAATGCATCCACATTTTTCCCACTCTGCGCTGCTTTCCTCAATGATTCAAACAATATCTTTGCAAATTTCCCGGTTGGAATTCCCACAACATATGGAATCCGGTAGCGCTTTTCCATCTCCTCTGCCAGAGGAAGACCCGCTGCTGAAACGACCAGATTTACCTGTGCATGGGGCGCATTTTTCCAATTGTCTGCATGTTCTCCCATTCCAAGATCCGCTACGATTTCGAATCCATGAGCCGTCATCATGTTCTCCATTTTCATGACGGCGCCTGCCGCATCAAAATCCAATGGAGTCACTCCTAAAATATTCATTTTGACAACATTTTCTTTCTCCACCCGCTGAGCAATGCATTCTTTGTTCATATAGCCTGCAAGCGCTGCAAAAGCCGCACCTGCACCGACTGTATAATCGTGCATTCCGTTTGCCGGAACATAAAAAGCCGGAATACCTGTTCTCTTTTCTATTACTCTGGCAATCGCCAGAAAATCCGTTCCATTCATGAATGGAATCGGAGAGTTTGTAAGTGCAATAAATGCCGGATGAAGTTCAAGTGCAGCCTCCGTGACATCCTCGATCAGCTTCCGGTCGTTTCCTAAAACAGCATCCCTCTCAGAAAGTCCGGAAATAAAGATCAGGCTCTCTTTGTCATACCATCTGGTTTCATCATGCGTATTATAAGTTGAATTGCACCCGGAAGGATCATGGATTACCACCATCCCCCCAAGCTCGTATAACGCAGAGGCAACTCCTGACACATCACCGGTGTATACCGGAATGATTCGATATGTATGATTCATAGGCAGCTGTCACACCCCCATCCCTTGCGCGGCACAATATCCTTCGTATCTTTTGGGTTTAAAAATGCATCCGTCATAAGATTGGTCATCTCGCAGATCCCGGAGTATCCATATAGATTTCCTCCGGATACCATATTGACAAACCATGGTGTGTCTTCAAACCATGCAGCCTTTTGTCCGATTGCGAGCACCTTTTTGTTTCTTCCTCGTACCGCGATGCGTTTTGACACCTGTATGGTAGCAGAAAGTTTTAATTCCGGCACATGCTCTTTCAGCCAAATAAAGTCTGCTTCCTCCTCTTTGCTCACCGTATCTATATAGATCGTATCAACAAAAAATCCATGGGACAGCAACAGCCTCGCCAGTCCAAGTGGACGTGGGTGCACGGTATAGTCGATTGCAATTGGTGTTGTCCCTATGACAGAAAATGCCTTATCTAACGCCTCCTCTGCCAGCCTTCTCTCATTTTTCAATTCTTTTGTTGTAACTGCGAAATAGTTTCCAAGGATTTCCGCCTGTCGTTCAATCAATGCATAGTCAAAGCTTGCTGGTAAGTAGAAAAATGTGCGCCCCAGCCGTTTTGCCGTCTGCTCTGTGCCGATTTTCGCCGGAGGGTACACGCAGACAAATACTTCTGCCTGTGCCATCTGCAAAAATTCATCGTAAGTGCTGCAGGTTCTGCTCTGCACGATTTCGCAGCCTTCCTGCCTTAACAGCCCGAACAATCCGCTTTCGGTATCGTAAGCAAAATCGCTCCCTAAAATAGCAAGTTTTCTTTCTATCGAGGAGTATTGGGGGAGTTTTTCCAAGATCGCACGCCGCAGCTTCTGATCCGGTGTCAGGCCCTGCTTCTGCATAATGGGATCCATGTAGCACCTCACAAAATCAATCTGTGGAAATTTTTGTTCCAATTCCCGGTAAATACGGTTATAATCACACCCCAAAAAGTGATGCACACATACCGTAAAAAGTAAAACTGCCCGGGGTAACTGCTGTCTCTTTTGTAAAACATCAATAACACCACGGATTGTTATTTCCTCAACATCTCCGGCAATCATATCTCTTTCGGATAATACCACATATGAAAAACGGTCTGCTGCGTTCATCTCTGCTGCAGTAAGGACAACTCCCCGCATACAGTTTTGCGCGCACACATAAATCTGAATTGATTCCGGCAGCTGCATTCCTATATGGACAATATTCCATGTTCCGTGCACCGGAGCATTAAACTCGAGCCCGGCATGGAATATTGCCGGAAATTCCGCATTTTTGATTTTTATCTCATCTTTTCGATTTTCGCCATACGTTCCGATCTGTTTTAACATGTTTCCTCTATGTCACTGATAATCTGGGAATAGACGGTCTTACTGCTGATTCCCTGAAGCTGGCCAATGTTTCCGGTCAGGGTACTTGTAACATCCTGCGGTGCGTCAATGGCAACGCTGATGATGCTGATATTTTTCTTTCGGTAGGGAATTCCCATTCTTCCGATAATATAATTTCCATATGTACTAAGCAGATGATTCAGCTCCTCAGTATCCCCGTTTTGCTCCACAATAATTGATATTACCGCAACTCTCGTTGTCATATCTTCCTCCCACTCTTTTCTATTAGCAGATCCGCGGCAAAAGCTCCCCGCCCGGTCTTGGAAGCATCGTCTGTGAACCGATCTCCGTTGTCATTACAACACTCTTTGCATGTTCCTTTGTAATTTCTCCGATAACTGCGGCTCCTTCTGAATACTTACAATTCTTTAGTGTTGTAAGAACTTCATTGGCGTGTTCTCTTGGCACAACCACAACAAGGCGGCCCTCACAGGCCAGATAGAGTGGTTCTAATCCAAGCATCCTGCACACTCCCTTTACCTGTGGCTCAACCGGAACTTTTTCGGAATCGATTTTTACTCCGACATTACTCTGCCCCGCAATCTCATATAGAACCGTTCCGACACCGCCTCTTGTCGCATCGCGGATAACATGAATATCTTTTGTCACTTCAAGCATCGCCTTGACACAATTCCACAGCGGTGCACAGTCACTAGTCACCTTGGCATCAATTCCGAAGTCTTCCCGCTCCAGAAGGATTGTACATCCATGTCTGCCGATATCTCCGGTCACAAGAATAACATCTCCCGGCTTTGCTTTCGCACCGGATGTTTCCACACCATCCGGGATTTCTCCCACACCTGTCGTTGTGATAAATACACCATCAACCTGTCCTTTCCCTGCGACCTTGGTATCTCCGGCCACAATCCGTACTCCGCATTCTGCGGCCGTCTTTGCCATCGCGTCTGCTATCTGCTCCAGCTTTTCCATCTCAAATCCCTCTTCGATTACAAATGAGCAGGTCAGATAGAGCGGCTTTGCGCCCATGCAGGACAAATCATTTACTGTACCGCAGATAGAAAGCTTTCCGATATTTCCCCCTGCAAAAAAGGCAGGCGATACAATAAATCCATCCGTAGTCATTGCCATACGCCCCGCCGGAGGGGTAAGTACTGCCGCATCATCCGCGGTTAGATCGGAATTTGAAAAATGGCTCTTAAATACCCGGTCGATCAGTTCACTGGTCTGACGTCCGCCTGCGCCATGCGCTAGGGTAACTGTTTCACTCATTCTGTTTTTCTCCTTATCTTCTATTCAGGTGAATCTGATATTCTATAATAAATATTTATATTTACATATTCGCGTAAGAGTAATATGCACTGCATGCGCCCTCATTGGATACCATGCATGCTCCCACCGGATGTTCCGGGGTACAGTTTTTTCCAAAAAGCGGGCAGTCCGAAGACTTACATTTTCCCTGTAATACCTCTCCACATCTGCACGCAGGATTTTCATGGCCCTCGATTGCAGGAATCTGATACTTACATCTGGCATCGTACAAACCATATGCACTGCGAAGTTTCATGCCTGAATTTTTTATCACTCCAAGCCCTCTCCACTGCGCATCACATGGCTCCATCATGTCTGCCACAATCTTCTGTGCCTCACGGCTTCCCTCTCTTGTCACGACACGCGGGTATGCATTCACGAAAAATGGTTTTCCCTCCTGCGACTTGATAATTGCCGCTGCAAGGGCCGTCATAAGTTCCTTTGCCGTAAATCCCGCAACAACTCCACTGATTCCATCCGCAACAAGGGATTCGCATAGTTTTGTTCCTGTTATCGCATTTACATGTCCCGGATACAGGTATACATCTACGGAGTCCTTCAGTGCATAATATGCACTCGGCATCGTCTTATTTGCCGTGAGAATTGAAAAGTTATCCAATCCGTCCTCTATTGCCTGTTTTACTGCCAAACAGCTTGCCGGTGTTGTTGTCTCGAATCCAACGGACAAAAATACTACCTGCTCACCAGGGTGTTCCTTCGCATATATTTCTGCATCCAGCGGCGAATACACAACCTGTATATGTCCCCCCTCTGCTCTTTCCCCCGCGAGGCTTTTGCTGCTTCCCGGTACTCTCACCAGGTCCCCGAAGGTACAGATTGTTGCACTTTTTTCCTTTGCAAGCCAGATTGCTTCATCGATATATCCGGTCGGGGTTACACATACCGGGCATCCCGGTCCCGAAATCAGTTCGATATTTTTGGGTAAAAGTGCTCTTATCCCCAAGCGGAAGATCTCATGGGTATGTGTGCCGCACACTTCCATAATCCTCAGTTTCGGTCCCGTATATCCCGTAATTATTTCTCTTGCAGTTCTCTTATCGCCTGTATTTTCCATTCGCTGTTCCTCTTTCGGCATCTACTCAGACAGCAGCTCGTCCATGACGGCATCTGATTCACTGTCATCCTCATCGGTGATCTTTGCAATCGCAATTCCTGCATGCACCATCACATAATCTCCCGGTTCCAGTTCATCCAGCAGTGATACCGATACCTCCCTCTTTGCACCGGATGCATCTACCACCGCCGTCTTCTTATCAATCTTTACAACTCTTGCCGATAATCCTACACACATACTCTTTCCTCCTGTTCTCATATCTTCATCACAAATTTTCCTGCATCCTGCCTCACAATTTTTATCTTCTTCAAGATGTACTTCCCTGAAAAGCCCAAATGCTCTGTGCCGAATGCTCTTTTGGCACCGTGATTGTCTATTTGGTATTTTGAATGATGTTTCGTGCTACGACTGCCTGTCCGAGGGCAAGACCGCCATCATTGGGTGGAATCAGATGATGGATCAGCACCTCGAAATCTAACGCCTGAAGCTGTGATCTGCATAACTTAAGGAGCAGCAGATTCTGGAAAACGCCACCGCTTAATGCCACGGTATTGCGCTTCGTCTGCCTGCGAAGCTCCACGCACGCCTCTGCAATCATTTCAGAGAGAGCCTCATGAAATGCGAAGGCAAGTGCACTGGCATCCGCTCCGGTCTGTCTCATCTGTACAATCCATGCAAAAAGCCGGTCCGTCTGCAAAGCAAATCCGGAATCATCACTGCTTTCAGCTGATGCAGGAATGGCTTTGTCCTCCGTCCACCGCAGGCGTTCTCCCCGTGGTACCTGCTTTTCATATGCTTCTGCTGCAAATTGCAAGGCTGTGGATGCCTCTCCTTCAAAGGTTGAATGACTGCATATTCCAAGTACCGCACTGACTGCATCAAACAATCTTCCTGCACTTGTGGAAGTAACCGCATTCATCTTTCGATCATACATACGGATCAGGATTTTCGCGTCCGCCTCCGTGCAAAGTCCAAGTGCAGTGACCGCCTCGAGAGTTTTTGTCTCATCCTTGTACAGACCATAGAGCATAGAGACCGCGATTCTCCATCCCTCCTTTGCAGACAAGTCTCCGCCTATCTGGATGAATGAAGCAATATGGCCTGCACGTTTGAAGCTGCATGTATCTGCCAGCAGCAGCTCCCCTCCCCATATTGTATGATCCGTGCCATACCCGGTTCCATCAAATGACACTCCGATTACCGGATCTTTATAATTGTTTTCTGCCATGCAGCTTACAATATGTGCATAATGGTGCTGTACCCGTATGATAGGTATTTTGTACTCCTCTGCCAGAACAGTTGTGTTATATTTTGGGTGGAGGTCGCATACAGCCGCTTGAGGCTTAACCTCAAGCATATCCAGAAAACGGGCGGCACTTTCCCGATGTGCTTCCACAGTCCGGATGTCCTCCATATCCCCGATGTAAGGTGACATATAAAAGAGGTCTCCCTTTCCCACGCAGAAAGAGTTTTTTAATTCTCCGCCCATTGCAATCACTTGTATATGCTGCTCTCCATTGGATTGGACAAACTGTGGCAATGGCGCATATCCCCTGGAACGGCGGATCATATATTCCCTTCCCTCAAACATATCCATAACGGTATCGTCCGCTCTCATCCGGATATCCCTGTCATGTGAGAGAACCATATCACAAAGAGAAATCAGCTCTGCCTGTGCATCTGCATCCTCTCTGCAGATTGGAGCACCGGATGTATTTCCACTGGTCATCACGAGTGTATCACTGACATTTACTTCATCCTGATTATCAAATAGAAGTAACTGGATCGGCGCATACGGAAGCATCACTCCTACCTTCGGATTTCCCGGCGCAATCGCCCTGCTAAGGCTGCTCTTCTTTCTCTTTTCAAGAAGCAGGATTGGCTTTTGATGGCCACATAGGATGTCTCTCTGCTCTTTTGTAAGCAGGCACTCCCTCTCCACCGTTTCTATATCTCTCATCATAACTGCAAATGGTTTTGCCGGCCGGTTCTTCTGCCTGCGAAGTCGTTCTACCGCCGATGCATTCTTTGCATCACAGCACAGATGAAATCCTCCGATTCCTTTCACTGCAATGATTCCACCGTCATGCAGCACTTGTCTTGCATAACGTATCGCTGCCTGATCATGCTCCGGTCTTCCAATCAGATACACCCTTGGTCCGCATTCATTGCAGCAGACAGGCTGCGCATCATATCTCCGGCTTTTGGGATCGTAATATTCATTCCTACAGGATGGACACATTTCAAATGACTTCATGCTGGTTCGCTCCCTATCGTAAGGGAGTGAATCTAATATGGTAAGCCTCGGCCCACAGCAGGTGCAGTTGATGAACGGATGCAGATACCTGCGATCTGTTTTGTCATAAAGCTCTCTTTTGCATTCCTCGCAGATTGCAATATCAGGCGGAATAAATATTTCCCCTGTTTCTTTTTCGCTTTCTACTATTTCAAACGAATCATAGGAAACACTGGATTCCACCGGTACTGCGTCAATTTTCAGGATAACCGCACGATCCGGCGGTTCCTTCTCAATTTTCGCCACAAAATCCGAAACTGCTCCTTCATCCCCCTGTGCAAGAATCTGCACATATGGTCCCTTATTGCACACATATCCGTAAATTCCACAGCATGCAGCATGCCTGCTTACCGTTGGCCGAAATCCCACTCCCTGCACAATTCCATATACTTTTATCTCCTGGGTTGTATACTGCATCATGCTTCAACCAGCTTTCCCGAAACTGCAAACTGTGGGTATTCCATAAAAATACCGGAAAAATTTTTCGCCATCTTCTTAAAAACAGCGTCTGCAATAACAATGTCAAATTTGTTGCCGTTTAAAAGTGCTTCACACTGTTCCTCCTCTGTCAGGCGGATATCCTGTTCCTCTGCCAATTCCGGTATCTGCATAAAGAAATTTGCCGCAACAATCTCTGCCGCATTGCGACGCTTTAACTCCTTACGCAGCGTATACGCACTGACCTGCTGATGAATGATCAGCACGCGCTTTCCCGTGTAATCAATATCCCAAAGACAATCGATTGCAAGTGGATTGGCAATTTCGTATGGAATATTATACATTTCTTCAAGATACCGGGCTGCCCTTAATCCGGACGGCGCAACAACCAGATTCTTTTGAACGTCAGAGGCTTCGGCAAGCTCTGTAAGCCCTGCTCCCATTCCGTAGCAGACCAGATTGCATCCGGCAGATATAGTGTCATAATACCGTTGCAGCTTCTCCGCCGCCATAAGGTCGCCCATATCTAGTGGATTTGCACCGAACACACCAATCCGGTCATTTTTTGTTTTTTGCTTTTTCGCGCAGAATTGCCTCACAAGTTCCAGATATGCAGCCTCGGCCCCTTTGTCATAATACGACATTCCGGTTGTACTGATTGCAATGACCGGAAGTTTGACCTTGCGTTTTATCATTCCTGCAAGCGCGTGATAATCCGTTGCAATGACAGCCGGCACCGGCGTACCAATCACGGCTGCAAAATTGCCGGATATCTGCTCTGCTGCAAGTGCCAATTTCTTCACGAGACGCTCATCCCGTCCCATGATCGCGTCCATATCCCGAAGTCCTGCGCTGAAAATAGCACTCTTTGCAGTGCTCCAACGCGGCTCGTCAAAGCCACAGATATTTCCCGCGCAGCCGCCCGCATCACAAATTACAAGCAGCCCTCCAAATTCATAAAGCACTGATACTACGCCTGACTGATCTGGTGCAAATGGTGTCAGATATTTAAAGAGTCCCTTCATGATCTTTCCTCCCGGCCGCCGTCATCCCTCTCGTCAAGTAGTTCGTATAAAGCTCCGAAAAGTGCTTCTACAGCCTGATAGCCGTATGGCTGCACATCCGAGTTCCATGCAAGATTCGGTTTGCTCTCATGGTAATAGCCTGCATCTTTTCCAAGCGAAACAAAATTCCTTTTTTTCTCTTCCTCCATTTTTGCGTTTTCCTCATAGAAAATCATGGAAGGATGCAAATTAGAATATACCCTCGTATCCGGACTGATCTGTGCAATATGCTTTATGTATACAAAATTCTCCGCCGTGATCGTTCCAAAAATCTCCGGTACGACATGTCCGTATCGTAAAAGCGCAAGCGAAAGTTCAAATGGGTCAGCATTTAAGCATTCTCCTACTGAAAATGCCACCGGCCCGAACTTCTTATAAAACTGCTCTACAGAATCCTTTGCTTTTTGATAATAAGCAGTATCATCGATCCTTCTGCCAATTGCTTTTCCAAGTGCTGCATACTGTTTTTGGATGCGGTCGATATCGTAAAATCTTGTAAGCTCAATGGAAGGAACGGAAAGTCTTTCCTCAAAATCCCTGGCTGCAAATCTTGCCTCAGGGTTCAGCACCAATGCAAAATTGGCCTCCGACATATGCAGATACTCTTCGTAGGTCTTCATCCGTGAGATTTCCATCGTCTTTTTTACACCCAGCGCGTGTAAGATGGCATATATTTCGGAAGTATCATCCAACGGTGCAAAAAAGCCTAATATATCTACTGCAGCCGGATTTCTTTTCGCCGGTGCCAGCAGTGAATAAATGGACTGTCTGACATGCACCATCGGTGGCTTGCGCCCTTCCCTGGTCAGCGCATACATGTAACACGGCCGTACCTGTATTTGGGTTTCTTCCTCTGCCTTTTTGCAAACGCGCTCCATATCGGTTCCAAGCAATGCGTCCACACAGGTAATGCAGATCATCACAACAGATGGCTTTTTATCCAAAAAATCCACAATCTCCCGGACTGCCTGCGGAATCTTCTTTAAATGCCGTCCTGTGAT
The DNA here is from genome assembly GCA_022769125.1 of Agathobacter sp. Classification (GTDB taxonomy): domain Bacteria; phylum Bacillota; class Clostridia; order Lachnospirales; family Lachnospiraceae; genus Roseburia. Next base: position 10,795 of record JALEKN010000036.1, on the reverse strand, counting down.
AATATCCGTCTCATCCATCGTCAGATAGAAAAAGCGGTTGTTGTATTCCGGTATTTTGCTGATCAGAGAAGTATTTCTTCCACAGCACCCCGGAGAAACAATCAGCATGACCGATTCCGGGACTGCAAGACCCGCACGCTTTACTCCGAAGCCTTCTGCCCCCGGTGAGTTAAAAGCCAGCGTTGCCGGAGAGCTGTAGATCAGATGATCTGCCGAGACAAATTCGGTCGGAATATTCTCTTTTCCACGTTCTGTCAATTCTTCAGCGGTATAATATACCGCACATTTCTTTTCTGACATCTATCAAACTCCAAATCTTTTTTCTATCATGTATCAAATCTGTATACAACTGTTCTCAGCAAGCAGCTGCTCTGCCAACTGCAAAAAGCATTTGCTGACAGGAAGTGTGGCATCTGCTTCAATGACGGTCTTTCCTTCATCTTCATAGCGGTTGATCTCATTGCTCCTTGGAATCTCGCCAACGATTCGAAGACCTCTTTCTTTTGCAAAATTCTCTACCTTTTCCTTTTCATGTTCTACATTCCGGTGATTGAGCACAATTCCATACACGCTCGCATATCCGCGGTCTTCAAAGTTCTTTACTGCCGCATGAATATTTCCTGCCGCGTACAGTGCCATCTTCTCTCCGGATGTAACGATTAGGACTTTTTCGGCATAGCCCTCACGGATTGGCGCGGCAAACCCGCCACATACAACATCCCCAAGGACATCATAAAGCACTACATCCGGTTTCCATTTCTCAAATAACTCCAAATCCTCCAAAAGCTGGAAAGTCGCAATGATACCTCTTCCGGCACATCCAAGTCCCGGTGTCGGCCCACCTGTCTCGATGCAAAGAACCCCTCCGAATCCCTCCTTTGAGATCTCCTTATAATCGGTCGGATCTTCATCATTTTCTCTCAGGTATGTCATAACCGGCTGCACTGCAACCCCATGTAACAGATTTATCGTGGAATCTGCTTTCGGATCACATCCAATCTGTATGACCCGTTTTCCCAAAGAGGCAAATGCCGCAGCCAGATTGCTTGTAACCGTTGATTTTCCGATTCCGCCTTTACCGTATATCGCAATTTTTAACATGTGTTATACCTTCTTTCCCTTTTGTGCAATGTATATAGTGTCTGGATTTCCGGTCAGAAGTGAGGTGCATTTTTGCTTTATATAAAACAAAAGCTCTCCCACCACAAGGCAGAAGAGTCCCTTAGTCCTTCTGTTTCCGTTCGGAAAAACCTCGCAGTCATAGAATCGTACTTACTGTATGAATGATCCGACGCTTTCCGGTTAAGCCTCCGCTTGCCCGGTCAGCATACATTACATGTATTGTTCGTAACTGTTCCGTACCGCATATTTCTGTACTGAATCGTTACTATTATTCTTTCATCTTACGAATGAATCAGACCGCTGTCAACAATGTACCTCAAAAAGTGCGAAAAAGGTTTCCAAACATAAAATGGCTGTGTGCTCTTATATGCACACAGCCACTATATTGTCCATACTATTCTTCCGGAACGATCAGTTCAAATGTGATTGTAATATTTTTGATATCATTGATTTCTGTTTTGTCGAGAATGCAAGGACCTGCCATTCCAAGCATACCGGATTTATTTCTTGCGTCATCCGGAAGTTCCTTTACCCACTCGTTATAGAGATTGACCCTGGTGCAGATTCCATCATCTGAGCTTGTATATGCAAGCTTCTGAAGCTGTACCGGATTGCCGTCATAGGTGATCTCCTTAATGTCGATGATACAGCCCGGATAAAGAACCTCTGCATCTGCGATGGCAAGTGCCGCAAAAGTTACACCTGTATTGCCGCCTGCGAAGTCAAGGCTTACTGTGTACTCCCCTGCGCCATCTACGACAACATCATGCGCTGTAATTCCCGCAGTGTTATCTGCAGGATTATAAGTATCACCAACGGAATAGGTTCCGGCTCCGCCATTCCACATGATCCATGCAACCGGAGTGCCAGGTTCGTAGGTTGTGACATCCTCCCACATATCGATTGCGTTTGCTTCATCCTCATCCATGGAAGCCTGTACCTGGTTAAGATAGTCATCTCCTGCAACAGTCTCCTCAGCATAGCATCTTGAGGTAAAGAGCTCAGTCAGACTGTCAATTAACATGGTCTGGGTTGCTTTCTTGTATGAGTCATTGGTTGACCACAGAAGCGGACAGTAATTGTAGATATCACTCAGATCCAGCAGATGCTTTGTGAACTCTGTTGTGTTCTGCTTTGCAGTGCTTGTTCCGGTCGCAGAATCATAAACAGGAAGTGCACCGTATTCTCCGATGATCACACCATATCCTGCATCTGTGAACTTGGTGAGTTTTGCAAACTGTGTATCCATAAGTGCATAATCATCTTTGATTCCCCAGCGGGCATCTGTCTCGGCACCACAGTAATTCCACGGTGTATAGTAATGAACAGAAACAAATAACTTTCCGTTGGCACTGTCGGTCGGCATGCAGAAACGATCATCCACAGTCATGTCAAAGTCTGTATTGTATCCGGCGATCAAAAGGAATCTGTCATCATTGTTGCCACCGGTTGACCGGATCAGGTCAACAAAGTGCTGGTTGATCTCGTTGGTGAGCGCATAGCACTCGTCCTGCGTAAGCTTGCCGGAATCCGGCCAATCTGCATTATCATTTAAGCCATCACCAAGCTCCTCGTTGGCAGACTCAAAGATCAGCATGTCAGAGTAGTCCTTGAAACGGTCCGCAATCTGTGACCACATAGTCTCGTACATGGTAAATGCGTTCTGCGCTGAGGTCGCATCGGAGGATCCGAACATTGCCCACCAGCCGCCGTCCCAATGGTCATTTAATACGACAAACATTTCAGCATCAAGGGCGTAATTTACAATTTCTTCCACACGGTCCAGATATGCGGTATTGATCGTGTAATCCCCGGATTCATAATCCATCATGTTGGTCCATGCCACCGGGATACGAAGTGTATCAAATCCGCAGTTCTTCATTCCCTGGATCATCTCAGCAGTAGTAACCGGTTGTCCCCAATAGGTCTCGTAATTGCTTACGCTGGAATTGGTTCCCAGGTTCGCATGTCCGTATGCTTCCATGGTATTTCCAAGGTTGATTCCGTTTCCAAGATATTTGCTGAGGGTCAGCGCATCCATATTGGTGAAATCAATATCGCTGAATACTGCTGTATTCTTGTAATTGCTTCCAACCGCATCTGTATTTGCAGACTCCTCACTTCCGGTCCAGTCAAGATCAGACAATGTAAATGTAACTGAAATCTTTGTCGGATTCTCTACTGTTGTAAAGTTGGCTACATGATCAGAAGAAGCTGATACCTCTTCCACATAAGAGCCATCCCATGCGTTGATCGGGTCGTTGGTGTCAAAAAGTCCGGAGGACTTAAATGCACTCTTTGGTTCTGTCTGTGTAATGGTAAGCGCTGTTCCGTCAACTTCAATCGCATCGTATTTGATCTGTGCGCCCTTCAGCGGTGACTGCTCGCCGTTTGCAGCCCCCATATCCAGAATATATACTGCGGTCAGGTTATTGAGATAACGGACGCCCTTAGATGCTGCATCCGAAGACAAGTCTGTCTCACAGTCGAAAGAAACTGTATACTGCCCTTCCTCTGTCACGTAGATAGAAGGCCCAGCTTCATTGCTGTAATAACCAGAATCACTGTCATTGTAATAGACGTTCAGAGCAAGCTCAATGAAATTCCCCTCCGGCTTTTCTGTCACATCAGGCTGTACATCAGCTGTATCCTGCTGTGTGTCTGTTTCCTGTGTGTCCGGCGCCTCTGTTGTCTCTGACACCTGGGTCGAATCCTTGTCCGTCTCTTCTGTCTTGCCACAAGCGGCAACCAAGAGAGAGATAAGCATGACGCATGCCAGAAAAACTGCCAAATGTTTTCTTCGTTTCATAATGTGAACTCCTTTATTATTTTTTCTTATCATACCATGATCCAGAGGAAGAAAAACACTCGACATTTTAGCGAAAAAATACCTCAAATAACGTACATCCCAACAGAGCATCCTGACTTTATGAAAAAAGTTTCCCCGCAAAACAAAAAGCCCGGAAAATGGCTAAGTATCATTACTTTTGCCATTTTCCGGGCATAAAAAAAGCTGATAACGGGAGTCGGACCCGTGACCTCTACATTACCAATGTAGCGCTCTACCACCTGAGCTATATCAGCAAATCGGCGCTTAACTGCGTCAACTATTGCATAATACAATAAGATGCATCAAATGTCAACAAAAATTTTAAATTTTTCTTATCCGATTTGTCTTTGTGCCGCAGCCCGCTCCGTTCCTAAATTTCAACCATATACTTCTCGTATGCGTTGATCACTTTGGTGTCTCCGACCATATCCTCACGCGGAAACTTTCTTCCATAATTCATGTGCACATGTCCATGAACAAAATACTTCGGATGATATTGTTCCATCAACTCATTAAAGACATGAAATCCCTGATGACATGGGTCTTCATCGTCATGCACTCCGCGTGCCGGCGAATGTGCAACCAGAATATCAAACCCCTTGCTCTTCCAGAGCTTATAACGCAGCTTCTTCACGCGTCTTCGCATCTGCTTGTTGGTATACTGATTGTCTCCCGATTTATAGCGATGCGAACCTCCCAGCCCGAGAATACGGATTCCATTATATTCGTATATCTGGTCTTCAATACAGATACACCCCTCCGGCGGGTCGAATTTGTATTTGTCATCATGGTTTCCATGTACATAGAGTACCGGAACAGAGACCATCGTCGCAAGAAAAGACAAATATGATGCTTTGAGGTCACCGCAGGATATGATCAGATCGATTCCCTCAAAATCCTCCTTGCGAAAATAGTCCCAAAATGCTTCTGATTCTTGATCTGCAATAAAAAGTATTTTCATTATTATATTATTGAGTTTCCTCTACCCCTTTTTCCTCAACAACCGGCTTTGCGCCTTCTACCAGCTCACCGATTGTTGGAATTGTACCTATAACATTCTCCACAAGCCAATCCATTTCCATGATTGCTTCCGGACTCATTTCTTCCCGTTCCTTATTCTTTAACGAACCATCCTGTGCATAAATCTCGCCATAGAATGGAACAACATGACCGTTTGAAATATCATGCTTAATGTGATCTGCCAATCTTTGTACTCCCGTAGGAATATGACTCGAGCAGATCAGATCAATCACACCGGCAGACATTCCCCACCAATAATTCAACGCTTTTCCTGCAGACTCCCCTTCAGACTGATAAGCTCCAGCCATAATGCTTTGGATCAGACGCTCATAGAAAACACCCCAGTTCCATAGCGGCATGACAAGATTCTGCGCAGCCTTGTTATCATAACGATACAGTCCATACTGTCTGGAAGGGTCCTTCGGCGTGATCATATCCTGATCCGACACAAAATGGATTTCATTGTCTGTAAGAAATTTGTCCCTGTCGTAGTCTTTCTTTGTCGACCATTCCAGATAAACCTTAGCTCGTGGATTTGTACTTGCTGCACCAAGTGCAAACGCATTGATATTGGAAATCATACCGTAGATCGGATAATCTGCAATATAGGCGATCTTGTCATTCTCTGCCATGGCTCCTGCGATCATTCCGGAGACAAATTTGGCCTCGTACATTCGGGCATAATATGTCCGGATGAACTTATGCGGCGTATTTAAAGAACAGTTTAAAATCTTGACCTCCGGGTGATCCACCGCCACTTTAAGACTCTGCTGCATATGCTGGGGAGCAATTTCAAATATGATGTCAGCACCAGACACAATGCACTTTGTAAGCACCTGTTCGATGTTATCCTGTGTCACATTATTCACACAGAATGTCTCCATCTGATCACCGAATGTTTCCTCCAGATAATTGCGTCCAAGTTCATGCGCGTACACCCAATCGGATGTATCCGCGGAACGTGGATATAAAAAGGCAACCTTATATTTCTTTGGAGCGGATGACAGGAAAAATGATAACAGCGGTTTCTTTTCCTGCACTTTCTTCGGATCCATGACAAGATTAACCTTATCACGCTCACGCATCATTACAATCTCATTCCACGCCTTTACAACCCTGTCATTATATTCCGTAGGGTTAAACATGACAGCATTTGAATAGCCGTACACATTTAAAAAAGCGACAAGCGCATCCCCTATCGTAATCGGAAGCTTCTTTCCATTTTGGAAATTAAAAGCCTTGGTAAAGTGGAACAGCACCTTGGAGAAATCATCTCTTGTCTTTTCATCCCACACGCCATCAACACCAACCAGCTCCAACAGGCGCTTTGAATTTCCAAGTCTTGTAAACTCGATGGTGTTATACCCGGAAACACGGTTAAATTCGAGATACTCATAGTAAAGCTGAATATCTTCATCATCTGTCAGCTTCGGCATCTTTCTGGTAACGATCGCAGGGATTGATACTGCCCCATAAAATTTGAGGACACTGACTCTTTTGTTACCTTCCACAACATAATAACGGTTACGATATTCATAGGCAATGATCGGATCCCGGATACCTTCCGTCTCCTGCGCTTCTGCGAGCGTCTGCCACTTGCAGGCAAACTCCGTCCCCGTATCCAGGATCGGCATAAAATTGGAGGCAAACGCCTGTGTCCGGCCAGCAGTACTTGTTCCGACCACAAACTCAAGCGGTGCCATCACAAGTCCAAGTGGTACTTCGCCCACAACCTCCTCATGTGATAATATATCATCCAGAACAGGCAGATATGGAAATTCTCCCTGCGTTATCTTTGCTTTGTATTCTTTTTTACCGGCCTTCAAAGCCTCTATATATTCTTGTCCATCCATATTTTTGCTCCTTCTTCGGCATCATTTTATCATATTCTCCATTTGAAGCCAATAAAAAACAAAAAAAACAAATATTTCCTTTCCTATTTGCAACTTCTCTGATATAATATAGCAGGAAATGTTTACTTGGGAGGTTATAAATGGAAGGGATAACCAAAGATCAGGCTGATGTCATCGGTGAGGTTGCCAATATCTGTATCGGCAATGCTGCGACGACGCTCAGCCTGATGTTAAACCACACGACTAATATAACCGCACCGGTTGTGGAAGTTCTCTCTGATGAATCTTCTCTTTCCGACCCGGATTGTATATTAGTTAAAGTTCCTTACACCAAAGGGCTTGATGGAACCAATCTCATGGTTCTGCGCGAACGTGATGCCCTTGTCATCGTTAATCTGATGATGGGTGGTGATGGAACAGATGTATCGCACATGGCAATGGATGAGATGGCATTGTCTGCCATTTCTGAGGCGATGAACCAGATGTGCGGAACTATTGCGACTTCGATGGCTTCTCTGTTAGACGAGCCTACGGATATCGGTTTTCCGTTAGTGAATTCAAGATATCACACCGCTTTTGAGATTCCGGATGAATTGTGCAATGGAACCGACATTGTAAAAGTAATCTTTCACCTGACGGTTGAGGGATTCGTTGACAGTGAGCTGATACAGTTGTTTCCGCTCAGCATAGTAAAACAGATTATAAAACAGGAGGAAATATAAATGGCAAAGATTTTGATTGTTGATGATGCTGCATTCATGAGAATGATGTTAAAGGACATTCTTACAAAGGGTGGCTTTGAAGTTGCAGGAGAAGCAGCAGACGGTAACGAAGCCGTTGCCAAATACAATGAATTAAAACCTGATTTGGTGACTCTTGACATCACCATGCCAAACAAAGATGGAATTCAGGCATTAAAAGAAATCAAGGCAGCCGATCCGGGCGCAGTATGTGTTATGTGTTCTGCAATGGGTCAGCAGTCCATGGTTATCGAAGCTATCCAGTCCGGCGCAAAGGACTTTATCGTAAAGCCATTCCAGGCAGACCGTGTACTTGAATCCATCCGTAAGATTCTTGGATAATCGGGAGGCATAGCCATATGCAACGGAGAACAACCGGAATTTCCCATACACTTACAAAGATGACTGTTCTTCCGCTTCTGCTATTCGGCATTGTTACAACTATTTTTAGTTTATATTGGGTATCTTCCTCTTTGGAGTCTGAGGTACATAATGAGCTTAAGAGTCTTGCTGGTTCTGCCATCGAGACTCTTGATTTGTTATATCCGGGAGATTATGCAATGTATTCGAATCCGGATGAAATACTCGTCGTAAAAGGAGATACCATTCTCAATACCCAGTCAACGTATGCTGTAGTAGACAAGCTAAAAGAGCAGACCGATATTGATTATACCATCTTCTATGGTGGGATGCGGATTCTCACCACACTTTATGACAATAGTGGCCAACGGCTGATCGGCACCGAGGCCAACCCAGCAATCGTAAAAGATGTCATTGATCACCAGACACCATCCTTTTACAGCAATGTAGATATTTTCGGACAGCCATATCTGTGCTACTACACGCCGCTGTACAATTCTGATGGAAGCTGTATCGGTATGTTTGCAGCCATTGTTCCGGCCAGGCGTGTCCGGCAGCTGACCTTAAAAGCCTCACTCCCGATATTGATTCTTGCTTTCGTTGCGATAATCATTGCATCGCTTTGGGCTTATCGGCGTTCCCACGAATTCGTATCTGCTCTCCAAAAGACAGAGCAGACCTTTCAGAAGGTGTCCAAAGGGCTCTTATCCAATACCGTCCCACCGGATCTGTTGGCGCGCAAGGATGAATTTGGTTCCATGTCCCATTCGCTTGTCGATATGCAGGCATCCCTTCGTCTGCTCATCGAGCAGGACGCTTTGACCGGGCTTGCCAACCGCCGTTTCGGTCAGCAGAAGCTTGACCAGCTTATCACCAACACCAGCGGAACAAACAAACGCTTCTCCCTCGCGATGGGTGACATTGACTTTTTTAAAAAGTTCAACGATACCTACGGGCATGACTGCGGCGATCTTGTTCTCCAGACAGTCTCTCAGACCATGCGGGAATGCACAAAGGATCACGGCTACTGTATCCGCTGGGGTGGCGAGGAATTTCTGATCGTATTGACGCAGGGCAGCTATGATGAGCATGTCAGCCTCATGCAATCCCTCATCGAGCAGATCCGAGGCACCATCGTTGATTATAACGGACAACAGTTGTCTGTCACCATGACATTCGGATTGATTGATGCAGCTGGCTATTCCTCTTCCGATGAAATGGTAAAGGTAGTTGACACACTGCTCTACTATGGCAAGGAGAATGGACGTAACCGGCTTGTAATACCAGACCAGGAGGAAAATACGAACTAACACAAAAATCGGCAGTTCACGGTAGATATCCAAATTAGGGACATCAGCCGTAACCTGCCGATTTTATTCTATTTGCACTTATCTATAATTCTCTTAACTGTTCGATCGCATGGTCTCTTAGGATTGGCTTTCCATGCTCCAATATGAACGCCTTCTTATCCGCGCCCATGCAGATGTCCTGCGCATACTCATCCGTAAGTGAAGACAACCTTGTGACATCCGCTTCACTGCTCATTGTCAAGTCCATGATCAGCCGGTATTCATCCCGATACCGGTACAAAGCATTCCACGGAATTTCTTCCATATCCACAAGCTTTGCAAAACGAGTCAGGATATCTATATCTGAAAAAACGAATTGCACGATGACCGTGACCGGTTCCTTTTGCGAACCGCCGTCTTCCTTCTGTTTTCTCTGACTGGCAGCATTCTGCATTTCTGCCCACTTTTCCTTCGGAATAGAGCCGATCAGGCTGTTTACCAGATCCTTCAGCTGCTCCATCATCCCGCTTGAGCCCGGGTGTTCCGAAAAAGTCAGCGTCAACGTATGGTCAGACATAAAGTCAGCTCGAACCGTCTTTATGCCCATATCAAACTTTGTCTGAAATTCCTGCTCGGCAAGATCGAAGATGTAATTCATAAACTCCTGCGTCCGCTCGCCATTGCTCATGATCTCATCAAGCGTATAGCCAAGATCTCCGATCTCCTCCTCTGTAATGATACATTTAATTGTGTGCTCTCCGATTCGGGAAAATCTCATTCTAATCACCCACCTTCAGATTTCCAATCTTCTGCCGGATTCTTTGAAGTGCATTGTCGATTGATTTTGGTGCTTTATCCATTGCCTCCGCAATCTGCGTATAAGACTCACCGTTTAAATACCGCTGTAAAACCTGTTGCTCCAGCTTGCTTAAATTTCCCCACAACCGCTTCTGGAATTCATCCCAGATTTCCTGCTCGATCACCATCTGTTCCGGATTATCCATATATCCCGGAAGAAGATTTTCAATCGTAGCTCCATCCTCCTGTTCCTCCGCCGACAATGATACATAGCTGTTAAGCGGTTGATGCTTCTTTCGATTTGATGCCTGAAGAGCCGAGTACAGCTGGCGGTTGATACACAACTCAGCAAAATGGAAAAAACTAGTATCCTTATCCTCCCGGAAATCGCGGACTGCCTTAAACAATCCGATCATTCCCTCCTGAATAAGATCCTCTGTCTCGCCTCCGATCAAAAAAAGCGCATTTGTCTTTTTCCGCACGAGCGGCTTATATTTTTCCATCAGATGATCGGTGATCTCATCCAATCCCTGCTCCCGCAGCATACGGATAAGCTCTTCATCTGTATAATCGTCATATTTGTTCAAATACCTTACCCCTTTGTGATTCTTTGGCGGACAATTTCATATGCCAGAACACCTGCTGCAACCGATGCATTCAGGGAATCAATGTCTCCCTTCATCGGAATAGATGCCACCATATCACAATTTTCTTTGACGAGCTTGCTGACGCCTTCCCCTTCATTTCCAATCACAAGTCCGATTGGTCCGGTAAGATTCAGGA
>JALEKN010000023.1 GCA_022769125.1 Agathobacter sp. | reverse complement strand
CTATTTATTAATCAGAACGGACAGACGAGAGGTATAATTATGATGAAGTTAGGTGAATTTCAGACGCTGATCTGTATCAAGAAAGTAGAGTTTGGCATCTACCTTGCCGAGCGGAAGGATTCAGAGGATAAGGTACTGCTCCCGGCAAAACAGGTTCCGGAAGGAACACAGCTTTATGATGAATTGGAGGTATTCTTGTATAAGGACTCCAAAGACCGACTGATCGCCACGACCAATCACCCGAAGCTCACGCTTGGACAGTATGCGCTGCTTCGCGTGAAGGAAGTTGGAAAGATCGGCGCTTTCCTTGACTGGGGCTTAGAGAAGGATCTGTTTCTTCCATATAAAGAGATGGTGGCAAGGGTGTCACCGGAGGATGAGATCCTGGTTACGCTGTATATCGATAAGAGCAGCAGGCTTTGCGCCAGCATGAAGGGCATTTATCATTTGTTGGAAAAGGATTCCCCATACAAGAAAGGCGATACGGTCACCGGAAGAGTATACGAGTTCAGCGACAATTTTGGAACGTTTGTTGCTGTGGATGACAAGTATTCGGCAAGGATACCAAGATTCGAGGATCACAGCTTCTTAAAGGTCGGGGATGAAATTGAAGCGAAGGTAACTGACGTCAAGGAGGATGGCAAGCTCGATCTTACGCTCCGGGAGAAGGCGTATATCCAGATGGATGCCGATTCAAACAAGATTTTAGAACTTTTGGATTCCTATGGCGGCGTACTTCCGTTTTCCGAGAAAGCAAGCCCGGAGGTTATCGCAAGAGAAACCGGACTTAGCAAGAATGCATTTAAGCGTGCGGTTGGTCACCTATATAAGGAAAGAATGATTTCCCTGAATGAGGGCAAAATACGAAAAATCTAATAATATATGGAGGTAAATGTATGAAAAACGTAATCAGCACAGATCAGGCACCGGCAGCGATCGGACCGTATTCACAGGCAATCGAAGTGAATGGAATGGTGTATACATCCGGTATTATCCCGGTTGTTCCGGCAACAGGAGAGATCCCGGAAGGCTCTGCGGCACAGGCAAAGCAGGCACTCACCAATCTTTCCCATTTACTTGAGGCAGCGGGCAGCAGTATGGATTCCGTAGTTAAGACCACGGTATTCATCAAAGAGATGAATGATTTTGCAGCAATCAACGAAGTGTATGCAACATTTTTTAACGGAGCATTCCCTTCCAGAAGCTGCGTGGAGGTGGCAAGACTTCCGAAGGATGTCATGCTCGAGATTGAAGCAATCGCAATCAAGGAAGCATAAAAAAGAGAAAAGAAAAGCTCTGATACAGAAAAGTATCAGAGCTTTCAATTTAGACAGACATATCAAAATTACCGCCGAGATATGGGGTAACGGAATTCTCCATCATCTTGATCATGTTGTCATTTAAAGATTCATTCATATCCAGAGCTTTGTCGAGCATCTTGACGCTGACGGCACTGCTGATGCTGTTGGATGAAGAATATGATTGTGCGGCGCTGAGCGCGGAATTAACATTCATAAGATCCATAGGATGCACTCCTTATCACTTAGGTACAAAACAATTAACATCTATCGGATGGCTTCATTATGACATGCGTAACCGGAAAAATCAAGAAGTTTCCGGCAATATAACGAAAAACTGATACAGTATATGAAAAAACAGAGGATAAATTGATGGAAATCTATGCGGATGTGTTGACAGGTACGTAATCCTTTGTTATAATTTGTAACAGATTTGTAATAAATGATAATCCTATTGGGAGGAAGCAATGAACAAATACGCATTAAGACTTGCGGCATGTGCATTGGTTGGGGCGATGACATTGGAATCTGCATCTGTTTCGGTTGCAGCAACCGTGAATGCCGGAGTTACAGGATATACATCGAATATACTTGTTGCAGGGGCTATGCCTACGGCAGGTGTTTCACTTGCACTTTCCCAGTGCATGTCCGACACCGAGAAGGCTGTTATTTTAGCAAAAGCCCAGCCGGAGATCATTGAGAATGATACACCGGTTGTAGCAAGTGAATATGAAGGAGAAGAAGCAGCAGAGGTTTCTGCTTTGAGTGAAGACAGCGTAAGTGAGAACAGCCTTGACCCGGTTGCATTGGATTATGTAGAGCCGGAGGAGACTGTTGCTGATAGTCCGCAGATTGCAGTTGCACAGGTGACCAACAGCTTAAACATCCGTGCGGAGGCTAATGAGGACGCAGAAGTACTTGGCAAGCTTTACAATGAAGGTGTTGCTACCGTGCTTGGCGAGGAGAACGGATGGTATCTGATCACTTCGGGCTCCGTTACCGGATATGCAAAGGCAGAGTACCTTGTTGTTGGAGATCTTGCTCTTATCAATAGTGTGAGCCGCCGCGTTGCAACTGTCAACACAGATGCACTTCGACTCAGAGAGCAGCCGAATACGGATTCCAAGATCCTGACCGTGATTCCAAGAGATGAGGACCTTACCGTAACGGATGAGTCTGTAGATGGATGGATTGGCGTATCGGTTGAAGAAGGTACCGGTTATGTTTCCACAGATTATGTAACGCTTTCTACTGAATACACTTATGCAGAGTCCAAGGAAGAAGAAGCTGCAAGACTTGCACAGGAAGAGCGTGAGCGTAAAGAGGCAGCGGCCGCCGCTGCAGCTGCGACAAGCAAGTCATCAAGCTCTTCTAAGAAGAAGGGAACCGGAGCACAGAGTTACTCTTCTCCGAGTGGTTCGTCAGGACAGGATGTTGTCGATTTCGCAGTACAGTTTGTTGGCAATCCTTACAAATATGGTGGGACAAGCCTCACAAAGGGCGCGGATTGTTCCGGATTTGTAATGGCAGTATATAAGGAATTTGGAATCAGTCTTCCTCACAGCTCAAGATCGCTCCGCAAGGTTGGGTCTGCGGTTGACAAGTCAGATATGCAGCCGGGCGACATTGTTTGCTATAGTGGTCATGCAGCTATCTACATCGGTGGTGGAAAGATCGTTCATGCAAGCACCAAGAAGACAGGTATCAAGATTGGCAATGATGTCAATTACAAGAGAATTTTAGCAGTTCGTAGAATTTTATAATTAGAGCACAAAAGACGTCAGCCCTGAGTGGCTGGCGTTTTTACTTTATTTAGGAAAATTCTTTCCAAATAAAATAAAAGATAATTCTTGGCTTGGCGGATATGCAGGAAGAATTCATCGACAAATTTTCCAAAAAAGTAACTCGTATACAAGTTGCACAAAATTTTAAAATTGCAATAGAACGGTAGATAGTTAATACGAGATTCTTTTAAAAAGTTATCCACAATGAAAATGCCGTAAATACAATAAAAACGAGTTATACACGAAGTTATTCACGTTATCCACGGAAAAAAAGGTGGATTTTCCTCTTGAAAACGGCACAAAACAGAACGTGCGTTTTGTGAATATATGATAAAGTTTGACATTTTTCCAAATAAATTCCAAAACGCATTGACAATTCAAAAGTAAAAAAATGGTAAATGATGTCGAAAATAGTATGACAATTTGGGACAAAATACCCAAAATGATGTATGTTGCCAAATCCAAAAGTGTTTGATATACTTATGAAGCTTGCATTCTGTAAGTGGTGTAGGCGATTTTATCAACTAGAATACATTGAGGGTTTATGAATAAAAAGATTGATATTGCGGGGTTACAATTAGATAATTGTACCGTGAGAGAATCCATTATGCTGTTGGAACGGGCAATGTCCGAACAGAGTTTTTTTTCGATCGCGGAGATTAACATGGATACCATCCTGCGCGCAGAGACGGATGAGCGGGTAAAGGAGGCTGTACAACGGCTGAATCATACGATCATTGCAGAGGAGAATATCCTAAGGGCTGTGGACTATTGTACGATGCAGCGGCAGCATGAGATTGCGGATGGCACTTTTTTTTATGAGCTTATGAAGCGTGTGGAGCGCAACCATCTGTCAGTGTGCCTCTTAGGAGAGACGCAGGACGCAACGCTTTCCATGCAGTCACTGATCTTAGAGCGTTTTCCGAGAATGAATATTGTGGATGTGGAGATACTTGAACAGTGTACCGGTGAGCTGGATAACGTCATCAATGAAATAAATATCAAGACACCGGATGTTGTTGTCAGCCTGCTTCCGAGCCCGGAACAGGAATATTTTTTCCTGGATTACAGAGACAAGATTTTTGCAAAGCTGTGGTATGCGATGGGGACGGAAAAGCCGGCGGAACATAAGTCAAGGATAGCAGCTTTTTTCAATGAGAAAAAGCGGCTTAGGATATTGCTTCGACATTTGACAAAATATCAGGAACAGGAAGCATCAAAGGATGAATAATGTATACAAAATGAAACTCAGCTATTTTTTGCTGATTATTGTCGGGACCGCAGGTGTTGCCTTTGCGGTGCAGTGCATGTATGACCCATGCGGACTTGTAACAGGTGGGTTCTCAGGTATCTCGATTATTGTCAAGAGCCTGACAGAGCATATCGTTCCGGGAGGTATCCCGCTGTGGCTGACCAACCTTTTGCTCAATATACCTGTATTTATTGTGGCATATATCAAGATGGGCAAGCGCTTCATTGGGAGAACCCTGTTTGGAACCGTCATGTTGTCTGTATGGCTGTATGTTCTGCCGGTGGTTGACCTTACACAGGGGGATATGCTTTTAGTGGCGCTCTTTGGCGGCGTTTTCTCGGGAGCGGGAATGGGATTGGTACTACGTGCTAACGCAACAACGGGAGGAACGGATATGGTGGCAGCGCTTATTCAGCTTAAGATCCGTCATTATAATGTTGCCCAGATCATGCAGATACTAGATGGGGCAATCGTGGTTCTTGGTTTCTTTGTATTCGGACTTCGCCCGAGTTTGTATGCAATCGTTGCCATTTTTGTGACAACCAAGGTAAGTGATGCAATCCTTGAAGGATTTAAGTATTCAAAAGCGGCATATATCATTACGGATAAATATGAGGAAGTAGCACAGGTTTTGATGGAAGAGCTTGACCGTGGGGCAACCGGATTGAAGGCGACCGGAATGTATACGGGCAGGGACAGATGCGTTTTATACTGTGTTGTTTCCAAGAAACAGATTGTTACATTAAAAGAAATTGTGGTAAATATTGATCCGAAAGCATTTGTTATCGTGTCTGATGTGCGGGAGGTACTCGGTGAAGGATTTTTGGATTATAAAGCAATCGGACCATCCTAAAAATGCTATATCTAGTAAAAATTACTAAGCGGGTAAGAGAAAAAGAGAAAATCTGCATAAATAAATGCAGATTTCCTCTTTCTTTTTTTGTGTTTCTGCATTAAAATAGAAAAAGGTATTTATGCAAATTTTTATGGGGCGAAGGAGAACAAGGTATGATTTCTAATCAGATACTTCAAAATACAATCGACGGTTTGAAGGGCATAACCAGAACAGATCTTTGCGTCATTGATGTGGAGGGAAAGATTCTCGCAGCTACATTTCCGGATGCGGAATTGTTTGTTGCTCCGGCTCAGTCCTTTGTGGGATCCCCGGCAGACAGCCAGGTGGTAAACGGATGCCAGTTCTTTAAAGTGTTTGATGACCATCAGCTTGAATATATTTTACTCGCGCGTGGGGACAGCGAGGACGTCTATATGATTGGCAAGATCGCAAGCTTCCAGATACAGAACCTTCTGGTGGCCTATAAGGAGCGGTTCGATAAGGACAACTTTATCAAGAATCTTCTTCTCGACAATCTTCTGCTGGTAGATATTTACAATCGTGCCAAGAAGCTCCATATTGAAACTGAGAGCCGCCGTGTGGTATTTATTGTTGAGACGAACCGTGAAAAGGATGGAAATGAACTCGAGAGAGTCAGAAGCATATTTGGAGGCAAGTCGAAGGATTTTGTCACAGCGGTTGATGAGAAGAACATTATCGTCGTAAAAGAGCTTGGAGAGCATGAAAGCTATGCGGACCTGAATAAGACGGCAGAGGTGATCATCAATCTGTTTAAGTCGGATAGTGATTGTAATGCACATGTGGCTTATGGTACGATTGTGGGCGAACTGAAGGAGGTATCGCGTTCCTACAAGGAAGCACGTATGGCACTTGATGTCGGCAAGATCTTCTTTGAGGACCGGGATGTTATTGCATATTCACAGCTGGGAATCGGACGTCTGATCTATCAGCTTCCAATTCCGCTTTGCAAGATGTTCATCAAAGAAATATTTGATGGCAAGTCGCCGGATGAGTTTGATGAAGAACTTCTTACTACGATCAACAAGTTCTTTGAGAACAGCCTGAATGTGTCCGAGACTTCCAGACAGCTTTACATTCACCGCAATACGTTGGTGTACAGACTCGACAAGCTGCAGAAGAGTACAGGACTTGACCTTCGGGTTTTTGAGGATGCGATCACTTTCAAGATTGCTCTTATGGTCGTAAAATATATGAAGTATATGGAATCCTTGGACTATTAAATTAAGGAGAACAAGATGGTAACACTAGAACATGTCAGCAAGTCATATGCGGCAGGAATTCCTGCGCTTAATGACGTCAGCCTGAACATTGACGAAGGAGAATTTGTTTTTATAGTCGGTGACAGCGGTTCGGGTAAATCTACTCTGATCAAGCTGCTTTTGAAGGAACTTGAGCCGACGCAGGGAACAATTACAATAAATGGCAAGAATTTAAGCAGAATACGCAGAAGGCAGATCCCAAAGTTCAGACGTAACATAGGCGTTGTCTTTCAGGACTTCCGGCTGCTGAAAGACCGGAATGTTTATGACAATGTTGCTTTTGCACAGAAGGTCATCGGTGAAACAAACCGCAATATCCGCAAGAGAGTGCCGCAGATGCTGTCCATGGTAGGACTTGCACCAAAGTACCGGTCATTCCCGAAGCAGCTGTCCGGTGGTGAACAGCAGCGTGTGGCAATTGCAAGGGCGCTTATCAATGAACCTAAGATACTGCTTGCAGATGAGCCTACGGGTAATCTGGACAACAACAATGCGTGGGAGATCATGAAGCTCCTCGAGGAGATCAACAGCAGGGGAACGACGGTAGTTGTTGTAACGCATAATATGGAGATTGTTAAAGTGATGAAGAAACGCGTCATTACGGTAAAGAAAGGTGTTATCGTCAGTGACAGTAAGGCAGGTGAATACGATGAAGATTAATGCATTTTTTTATTCGATTCACCAGGGAATCCGCAATATCGGACGGAATAAGATGTTTTCGCTTGCTTCCATGGCGACAATGGCGGCCTGCATTTTCATGTTTGGCCTGTTTTACATCATCGTAACGAATTTTACCAGCATGGTAAAGGAAGCAGAGGCGAGCGTGGCTGTGACCGTGTTCTTTGATCCGGGGTTATCGCAGGAGCGTATCGATGAGATAGGCCAGGAGATTGACAAGCGTGTGGAGGTTTCCGAGAGTGTATTCATCTCGGCTGAGGATGCGTGGGAAGAGGTTAAGCAGGACTATTTTGAGGGCAATGAAGATATTGCAGCATCCTTTGAAGGAGATAATCCGGTTGCCAATTCCGCACATTATGAGATTTATCTGAGTGATGTCTCCATGCAGAATTCGCTGGTTACGTATCTGGAGAGTCTGGATGGTGTGCGAAGCGTAAAACAATCGGAGATGGTTGCAGAGACACTTTCGGACTTTAACCGTCTGATCGGATATATATCGGTGGGCATCATTGTAATTTTGCTTTGTGTTGCAGTATTTTTGATCAGCAATACAGTCACGGTAGGTATTTCCGTGCGCCGGGAGGAGATTGCAATCATGAAACTGATCGGCGCGAGTGATTTCCTGGTGCGCGCTCCGTTTGTGGTAGAGGGTGTCGTGATCGGACTGATCGGAGCATTTATTCCGTTGGCGCTGCTTTATGTACTGTATGGCAGAATCGTAATCTATATCAGTGAGAAGTTTGGATTTATCGGCTCTATGTTCCATTTCCTGCCGATCTCCACAATCTTTGATATGTTAGTTCCGGTTGCGCTACTTCTTGGAATTGGTATCGGCTTTGTCGGAAGTACACTCACGATTCGGAAACACTTAAAAGTATAAATGTGTGCGGCGGTTCTGGTTAATTGATCGGGGTCGCCGCCTTTTTGGAAAGAAGGCAATTATGAGTAAAAAATTTTTAGGCGGATTATTCTGTGGATTGTTTGCGGGACTTATAGCAACAGGTGCAACCGGTGTGGGTGTATATTCATTTTGTACGCAGAGGGCGCAGCACAATCAGCAGGCGATTTCGGAAGTCCTTGATGAGAAAACAGTAAGCAAGCTTTCGGAACTGACCTCTTACATCAACGCGTACTATATGGATGAGTATGATATCAGTGATGTGCAGGAATCTCTTCTCGCGGGGTATGTTTCAGGACTTGGTGATAAATATACGGTCTACTATACACCGGAGGAATATGAAGACCTGCAGATCTCGACGACAGGAACCTATTACGGGATTGGTGCCGGTTTGCAGCAGAATGCGGATACAATGCAGGTTACAGTGTCAAAGGTCTATTCCGGCACCCCATCGGAGGAGGTCGGATTAAAGGAGAATGATATTATACTCTATGTAGACGATATAGATGCTACTTCCATGGAGCTTACACTTCTGGTACAGAAGATTCGCGGAGAGGAAGGAACGACGGTTCATCTGCAGGTATACCGTCCTTCTACAAATGAGACGCTCGATTTTGATGTACCGCGAAGAAATGTCAGCCTTCCAAGTGTTGAGGGGCAGATGCTTGATAACAATATCGGATATATTGCAATCGGAGAGTGGCAGAGGACAACGTCAGACCAGTTCAAAAAGATCGTGGAAGAACTTGCGGGAGAGGGCATGGAATCCATGATCATTGATGTGCGTAGCAATCCGGGCGGTCTGCTAAGCTCTGTGGTCAATGTGCTCGACTATATCCTGCCGGAGGGGACTGTCGTGTATACGGAGGATAAATATGGAAACCGCGAGACGTATACATCAGATAAAAGTTGTCTGAATTATCCGATGGCTGTCCTGATTAACGGAAATAGCGCCAGCGCATCTGAAATTTTTGCAGGCGCAATCCGCGATTATGAATACGGGACACTGATCGGAACAACCACATATGGAAAAGGAATTGTGCAGTCTATTTTCAACCTGACAGGCGGGGATGCGCTAAAAGTAACCACGGCAAAATACTTTACGCCAAACGGCAACTATATACATGGAGTGGGAATTGATCCGGACATTTCTCTTGAGTACGAATACAGCGGACCAGCGGATGAGCCATATCAGATGCAGTATGACAACCAGCTGCAAAAGGCGATTGAACTGTTGAGCGGAGAATGATATGAAGGATAGAACCATCCGTGACGGTGGAAAAACAAAGGGCAGACGGATTATATGGAAGATACTTTCTGTGACAGCAGTTATCCTTTGGGCGATCGTGATCTTTCGGTTCTCCGCACAACAGGGAACAGAGTCTTCGGGAATCAGCGGAAGAATCTGTTATGGCATTGTATCTGCATATAGTGATCTGTTTCACAGAAACTTATCGGAAAGCCAGATAATTGCTGCTGCGGAGAAAATCCAGTTCCCGGTGCGAAAAGGTGCCCATATGAGTGAATATGCAATGCTGGCCCTTCTTCTGTTTCACGCGCTGTGCGCGTTTGATATGCCGGATGGAAAGATAAAGTATTTGTTCACGCTTTTGATTGTTGCTGTCTACGCGGCATCGGATGAGATACATCAGCTGTTTATCCCAGGACGTGCGGGAAGTGGCAGGGATGTTCTGATCGATACCGCCGGCGGAGCAATTATGCTCCTTATCATTTTTGGAATTCGCTATACGTTATTTCATAGGAAAAACGTAAAAGAAAGCAAATCCCGCAAAGAGAAGAGGGTTGCACAGAACTAAAAAATTGTGTACATTAAATACAATCTGTTACGCAGGCCTAATGGATGCGAAACGGCAGACAATAAAGAAAGAGGTGATTCTGTGGTTGAACTTGACAACTTTAAAAGTACGCTTTTAACGTACAAAGCCCCACTACAGGAAGTGAGGGATTCACTTTGACCTGGTAAGCAAAGAGCAAAAAATCCAGGAATTGGAGCGGGAGATGGAATCCGGAGATTTCTGGAATGATCCGGTTGTATCCCAGAACAAGATGAAAGAGCTTAAGAGCATGAAGGATGATGTTGCAACCTATGCGTCTCTTGAGCAGCAGTATGATGATATAGAGACCCTGATAGAGATGGGGTATGAGGAGAATGATGCATCCCTGATCCCGGAGATTCAGGAACTTTTGGATGAATTTGTCAACACGTATGACGGAATCCGTATGAAGACGCTGTTGTCCGGGGAATACGATTCGGATAATGCCATTGTTTCTTTACATGCGGGAGCCGGTGGAACCGAATCCTGCGATTGGGCTGCAATGCTTTTCCGCATGTATTCCAAATGGGCTGATAAGAAGGGCTTTACATTGGAGGTGCTGGATTCATTAGACGGAGATGAAGCCGGAATCAAGTCCATCACCTTTCAGGTAAACGGAGAGAATGCCTACGGGTATCTGAAGTCGGAAAAGGGGGTTCACCGCCTGGTGCGGATTTCTCCATTTAATGCAAACGGAAAGAGACAGACATCTTTTGTATCCTGCGACGTCATGCCGGATATTGAGGAAGATGTGGATGTGGAGATCAAAGACGAGGATATCCGGATTGATACCTACCGTTCAAGCGGAGCGGGTGGACAGCATATCAACAAGACATCCTCCGCAATCCGAATCACGCACTTCCCGACCGGAATTGTCGTGCAGTGCCAGAATGAACGGTCACAGCACATGAACAAGGATAAGGCGATGCAGATGTTAAAGGCCAAACTGTATCTGCGCAAGCAGGAGGAAAATGCCGCAAAGGCTGCGGGAATCCGCGGTGAAGTGACTGAAATCGGATGGGGTAATCAGATACGATCTTATGTTATGCAGCCGTATACGCTGGTAAAGGACCACCGGGATGGCGTGGAATCCGGAAATGTAGACGCGGTTATGGACGGGGGAATCGACCCGTTTATCAATGGATACTTAAAATGGGTATCGCTTGGATGTCCGAAGAATATGGGGGATAACGAGGAGTAGATATGCAGATGGAGGAGGCTATATTAGGCAGTGTTTCAATTGGCAGCTGGATATTTTTAATCCTTTTTGCAGCGTGCATCTGCGCGGTTGTGGCCGGGGTGGTCATAGCGCGCAATAAGATACGCGGTTTTTCCAGAAGTATATTCGGCACGGATAATTTTATGGAGGGCTGGAACCGACAGGCCGATATCCTGTCGGAGACACCGAAGTCGGTAACGAGTATGACGAAGCTGATGGAACCGCAGATCATGCGGGATTTTCCGGATTTTTCATGGCCGCAGTTTAAGGCAAAGGCGGAGAATATGCTGAAATCTGCGCTGCTTGCAATTACAAGCACTGATGCGGGAATGCTTGGGAGTGATGCTTCGGACGAGGTGAAACAGCAGATCCTGGGCAGAATCGAGCAGAATAAGGCAGAAGGGATAAAAGAAACCTTCAGTGAAATTACCATCCATCAGACAGAGATTGCCAATTATAAGCATGAAAAAGGAAAATGTGTGATTGTCATTCAGTCCGCAGTCGGTTATTATCATTATAAGAAACAGAACGAGACAGTCATAGCGGGACAGACGGAACGTAAGGAACAGACCAGATACAATATTGAACTTGTATATATCCAGGATGCCTCAGAGTTTGGCTATGACAATGCTTATGGGACAAGATGTCCACATTGCGGTGCTCCGATTAAAAATCTGGGTAATATGATCTGTGAATATTGCGGAAGCAGCGTAACTCCGATCAATATTAAGGTTTGGTCTCTTCACAAATTTTATGAAGTGGATTATAATCATATTTGATAGTGTTTTGGAACATTCATTAGGAGGATAAATATATGGGAATCATTAAAGCAGTTTCTCAGGCAGTCAGGGGCAATCTGGGTGATCAGTACAAAGAGGTCTTTGAGCCGAGCAACATGGGGGATCAGACAGTTTTTACATACGGGCAGCTGGTTCGCAGAGGGAATAACCAGAAGGGAACAGATGATACCGTCAGCAACGGCTCCGTGATCCATGTATACGATAACCAGTTCATGATGCTGGTTGATGGTGGGAAGATCGTAGATTATACAGCAGAGCCGGGATACTATACGGTGGATAATTCTTCACTCCCATCTTTATTTAACGGACAGTTCGGAGATTCTCTCAAGGATGCATGGAACCGTATCGGTTTTGGCGGGGCAACCCCGACAAAGCAGAAGGTATATTATCTTAACCTTCAGGAGATTAAAGGAATCAAGTTTGGAACGACCAATCCGGTTAACTATTTCGATACATTTTACAATGCGGAACTGTTTATTCGTGCACATGGTACCTATTCCATTAAAATCGTAAATCCGCTTCAGTTTTATGCGGAGGTGATTCCGAGAAATAAGGATCATGTCGAGATCACAGAGATCAATGAACAGTATCTGTCCGAATTTATGGAGGCTTTACAGTCTGCAATCAACCAGATGTCTGCGGATGGTACGCGGATTTCTTTTGTAAGCAGCAAGGCGAGAGAACTCGGAAAATACATGGCGAATGTCCTTGACGAAGATTGGAACCAGCTTCGTGGTATGGAGATTCAGGCAGTTGGTATCAAGAGCATTTCTTATGATGAGAAGTCACAGGAACTGATCAATACAAGAAACGAGGGAGCAATGCTCTCCGATCCTACAATTGCACAGGGATATATGGCAAAGAATCTTACCGAGGGCGTAAAGGCAGCCGGTTCTAATTCGGCAGGAGCGATGACCGGATTTATGGGTGTTGGTATGGGAATCAATGCAATGGGTAATATGATGAACAGCTTTGCCCCTAACCAGCAGGCTGCACAGCAGACCGCTGCAGGTGTGCAGGCAGGAGGCGCTACAGCAGGTGCGGTAGCAGCAGGAGCAATGGCAGCAGGTGTGGCAAAGAATGAATGGACCTGCGAATGCGGCACAGCTAACACCGGAAAATTCTGCAGCAATTGCGGAAAGGCAGCACCGGTAAAGAATGAGTGGACCTGCGAGTGCGGCACAGTCAATACCGGAAAGTTCTGCAGTGAGTGTGGAAAGCCTGCACCAATCCCGGAGTGGACCTGCGAATGTGGAGCTGTCAACACCGGAAAATTCTGCAGCAATTGCGGAAAGGCAAGACCATAAAGACAGATTATGGAGGTAAGGAATGGCAGATAAAACATCCTACTTCGTTTTGAAGGAGAGGGCTGTGCCAGAGGTCTTACTAAAGGTCGTGGAGGCGAAGCGGCTGATTGATTCCGGCAAAGCGATTTCGGTGCAGGAAGCGACGGAAGCGGTCGGCATCAGCCGTAGCTCGTTCTATAAATATAAGGACGATATTTTTCCCTTTCATGAAAACGAAAAGGGGCGTACAATCACCATGGTAATTCGTCTGGAGGATGAACCGGGACTGTTGTCTGCGGTCCTTAAGACGATTGCTGATTTCCATGCCAATATTTTGACCATCCATCAGAGCATACCGGTAAACGGCATCGCATCGCTTACACTTAGCGTGGATGTCTTTCCGGAAACGGGAGATATCGAACAGATGGTGAGCACCATTGAGACAATCTCCGGAATAGATTATGTGAAAATTTTAGCCAAGGAGTAATTAAAATGAAAATCGCGGTAATGGGCTACGGCACAATAGGATCAGGTGTTGTAGAAGTATTGAACATCAATCAGGAGAAAATTGCAAAGAGAGCAGGAGAACCTGTCGAGGTAAAGTATGTACTTGACCTTAGGGATTTTCCGGGCAGTCCGATTGAAGACCGGCTGATCAAGGATTATATGACGATTGTAAATGATCCGGAAGTCGGCGTAGTTGTTGAGACAATGGGAGGAGTAGAGCCTGCATACACGTTTGTAAAGGCTATGCTTGAAGCCGGTAAACAGGTTGCTACATCTAACAAGAATCTTGTTGCGACAAAGGGTGCGGAGCTTATCCGCATTGCGAGAGAACACAATGTTAATTTCTTGTTTGAGGCAAGTGTAGGCGGAGGTATTCCAATCATCCGTCCTCTTAATAAGTGCCTTACCGCTGATGAGATTGAACAGATCACAGGTATTTTAAACGGAACAACAAACTATATGCTTACCAAGATGAGCGAGGAGGGAACCGAGTTCTCCGAGGCACTCCGCGATGCTCAGGAAAAGGGCTATGCGGAAAAAGATCCAACTGCGGATGTGGAGGGCTTTGACCCGTGCAGAAAGATTGCAATCCTTACTTCGATGGTGTGTGGAAAACAGGTTGATTTTGAGGATATTCACTGTGAAGGCATAACAAAAATTACTCCGATTGATATCAAGTATGCAAAGGCGATGGGCTGCTCTATCAAGCTTCTTGCAACAAGCAAGAAAGTTGGAGAGAGTTATTCCTGCATTGTTGCACCATTTATGCTGCCGAAAGATCATGCACTCTGTGGAGTTGGCGATGTATTCAACGGTATTTTTGTTCATGGTAATGTACTTGGTGACGCAATGTTCTATGGAAGTGGAGCAGGTAAACTCCCGACCGCAAGTGCTGTCGTGGCCGATGTGGTTGATATGGTTAAGCATCAGCACACCAATATCTACATTGACTGGAGCGAGGAAAAGATGGAATTGCTTGATTACAGAGACAGCCAGACTAAGTTTTTCGTCCGCACCAGCTCTTATCCGGCAGCGGTACTTGATGCATTCGGACATGTAAACTATGTAGATGCAGATGTGGAGGGCGAGACTGCGTTTACCACGGAGCTTATGACAGAAGGCGAATTTGAGAGCAGAGTATCTAAGATCGAGCTGATCAACCGGATTCGTCTGGCATAGTATTTACGTTTTTATTCCCTTTGGAAAACTGATCCGGTTATTTGTTTTCCAAAGGGTTTTGTTTATTTTGGGTATGGGGATATCCAAAACAAAAGAGAATATGGGGAGGTATTTACATGGCAAAGTATATTATGGCATTGGATGCCGGTACAACGAGCAACCGCTGCATCCTGTTTGACAAGGAGGGAAATATCTGTTCGGTGGCACAGAAGGAGTTCCGGCAGTTTTTCCCAAACCCGGGCTGGGTGGAACATGATGCAAATGAAATCTGGTCAACGCAGCTTGGCGTGGCAGTTGAGGCGATGAGTATGATCAATGCGAAGGCAGCAGATATAGCTGCAATTGGCATTACCAATCAGCGTGAGACTGCGATTGTATGGAATAAAGAGACAGGTGAACCGATTTATAATGCAATTGTCTGGCAGTGCCGGCGGACATCAGACATTGCGGATGCGCTGAAGAAAAAAGACCTGCAGGAGAGCTTCCGCCAGAAAACGGGGCTGATCATCGATGCATATTTTTCTGCAACGAAAATTAAATGGATTCTTGATAATGTCGAAGGCGCCCGGACACTTGCGGAAGAAGGGAAGCTTCTGTTTGGAACGGTTGAGACATGGCTTATCTGGAAGTTTACCAAGGGAAAGGTACATGTCACGGACTATTCCAACGCAAGCCGCACAATGCTGTTTAATATCAATACATTGGAGTGGGATAAAGAAATTCTTGCGGAACTTGATATTCCGGAGTGCATGCTTCCGACACCGATGCCGTCAAGCTGCGTCTACGGCTACACAGAACCGGCATTTTTCGGGGATGAGATTCCGATTGCAGGTGCCGCCGGGGATCAGCAGGCAGCTTTGTTTGGACAGACATGTTTCAATGAAGGTGAGGCAAAGAATACATACGGTACAGGCTGTTTCCTTTTGATGAATACCGGAGAGAAACCTGTCTTTTCCCAAAACGGGCTCGTCACAACGATTGCATGGGGGCTTGATGGAAAGGTTAATTATGCGCTGGAAGGTTCGATTTTTGTGGCAGGTGCTGCAATTCAGTGGCTGCGGGACGGCATGCGCCTGATTGATTCCGCGGCTGATTCCGAGTATATGGCGACGAAAGTTAAGGGAACACATGGATGTTATGTTGTTCCGGCGTTTACGGGGCTGGGAGCACCGCATTGGGATCAGTATGCAAGAGGCACGATCGTTGGCATTACCCGTGGGACAAACAAGAATCACATTATCCGCGCGACACTAGAATCTATTGCACTTCAGGTATGTGATGTTATTGATGCGATGAAAGCAGATGCCGATGTGGATATCCGGGCACTGAAAGTGGACGGAGGCGCGAGCGCAAACAATTTCCTGATGCAGTTTCAGGCAGACATGCTGAATGCCCCGGTTAATCGGCCGGCATGTGTGGAATCAACTGCGATGGGGGCAGCATATCTGGCAGGTCTTGCGGTCGGATATTGGTCAAGCAAAGAGGATGTTATCAAAAACCAGCAGTTAGATCGGGTATTCACACCGAATATTGATCCAAAGGAGCGCATTGCAAAGCGAAAGGGCTGGAATAAAGCCGTAAAGTATGCATATGGCTGGGCAAAAGACGAGGAAGAGGAAGAATAGCCGTTGAAGAAAAAGTGGCAGAAGATAATACATCATATAGCAGACGCGGTAGGAAGAGTAATCTTCCCGCCGCGTTGCGTGCTTTGCGACGAACTTTTGGAACCGGGGCAGACGTGGCTGCACCCACAGTGCGAAAAGGATATTTTCCGGGTGCAGGAACCTGTCTGCATGCATTGCGGCCGTCCGGTCCTTGCCGAGGGGGAGGAATTTTGTCCGGATTGCAAAAGAAAGAAAAACGGTTCATTTTCGTTTCGGCAGGGAAAGGCGCTATTTGTATATCAGGGCAGGATCAAAAAGGCCATGTATCGGTTCAAATATGCAAACAGGCGGGAATATGCTGCGTATTTTGCGGTATATGCGGATGAAAAATATGGAGAATGGCTGAGGAAAATAGCACCGGAAGCGATCGTTCCGGTGCCAATGTATGGGAAAAAACAGAGAAAGCGTGGCTACAATCAGGCGAAGGTGTTTGCGAATGCTCTCGCCAGACAGATAGGGGTGCCGGTACGCACAGATCTGGTGCGTCGTACCAGAAATACGACACCGATGAAGCTTTTAAATGACACAGAACGCAAAAATAATCTTAAAAATGCTTTTCAGACTACGCAAAGTATTGTAAAATATAAAAAAATATTATTGGTGGATGATATTTATACGACGGGAAGCACGGCAGATGCAGTTGCGGAATGTATGCGGCAGGCCGGTGTGAACGATGTTTTTTACATGAGCATATGTATTGGCAAGGGGCATTAGGAGGAGATAGTATGAATGTGTTGAATTGTAAAGGATGCGGAAGGTTATTTAACGCGGTAGCCACAGAGCGCTTGTGCCCGGAGTGCAGAAAGAAGCTTGATGAGAAGTTTCAGGAAGTGAAGGAGTATCTGGAGGAACATCCGAATGCCGGAATGAATGATATTTCCAGGGACTGTGATGTGAGCGTCGGACAGATAAAACGCTGGATCAGGGAAGAACGACTGACATTTTCGGAGAATTCCATAGAGGGAATTGAGTGTGAAAATTGCGGTAAGCTGATTAAGACAGGCCGGTTTTGCGATGCATGCAAGGCCAAGATTTCCAACAACCTGATGAGCACTATAAACAAAGAACCACAGAGAAAGTCAAACGATAATTACCGTGATACCACGAATCGTATGCGCTATTTATAAACAGTATTATCATCCCTCCGAATAATTCGGGGGGATTTTTAACTTCCACGTAGATACGGAAATGTTCTTTAAAAATAGATGATACTATGGTATAATAAGAATAATGTGTATTGATGAGGTATGGAAATGGTTAATGAGGACAGAGTAAAAGAATTTTTTCAGATGGCCGTTTTTGATCAGCGGGAAGAAGCCCGCTACCGCCAGATGGGGGAATACTATAAGAGCGATTATGTTGGAAAGGAATTGGTAAAGAGCGCCTTTACAGGGACATTTGCCTTCCTGCTTATTGCGGTATTCCAGGTTCTGGGATCTATGGAGACTTTTCTGGATAAGCTAAATGATGCGGACTGGATGGGGTATCTGGTCAGGATTGGGCTGGCGTATGCCGGATTTATGGCGGTGTATCTACTGATTACTTCATTGGTGTACCGCGTGCGTTATCGCTATGGAAGAAAACAGTTGAGAAAATATTACGGACATCTGAAGAATGTCAACCGTGAATACGAGCGGGAAACTAAACTGAAATCATAGGGGGTCTGTATGACACAGCTATTAGAAATGAAAGATAAGCTGATACGTTTTTTCAGCAGATTTGAGACATATATTATTATTGCGGTCAAATTTTTCATCGCCTTTTGTATGTTCCTGACGGTCAATGCCAATATTGGATACATGAGCCGGATCAGCTCAACCCCGGTTGCGTTGATCCTGGCATTAGTGTGCAGTGTGCTTCCGGTCAATGCGACAATCCTGATTGGAGGGCTGGTTGTTGTTTTAAATATGTATGCACTTGCAATGGAGGCCGCTCTGGTCACGCTGCTTCTTTTATTGATATTGTATCTGCTGTACTTTCGGTTCTCTCCGAAGGACGGCGTATCGGCGGTACTCACACCGGTGTTGTTCCGGTACAATGTGCAGTATGTAATGCCGATGGCTTCCGGATTGCTTCGCTCCGCACAATCGGTCCTGGCGGTTGTCTGTGGAACGGTAATCTACTATTTTGTCGATGGAGTCCGCCTGAATGCGGCGATACTCACGAGTGCAAACGGTGAGGAGAGTGACACACTTTCTAAGCTGAATATCATCATCGGACAGTTGAAGGGCAATAAAGAAATGCTCCTTGTCATTTTGATCTTTGTTGTCACAAGCCTGGTTGCTTATTTTGTCCGGTCCATGCCGATTGAGCATTCCTGGACCATTGCAATCATTGCCGGCGGAATCATCCAGATCATCGGGCTTTCGGTTGGCTTTACGCTGATCGGTATTCCGGGTAAGACACTTGGGGTTGTGGTTGGCGGCGTAGTATCTGTTCTTCTTTGCTTTGTTATCCAGTTTTTTATGATGAATCTGGATTATGCGAGAACGGAACGGGTACAGTTTGAGGACGATGACTATTATTACTATGTAGTTGCAATTCCGAAGAAGATGATTGCCTCAAAAGAGAAAAAGGTTCAGCGGTTTGGAAATACTACGACTATGGGAAAAAGGGTCAAGCCTGCCAACACGCCGGATAAAGAGGCGGAGAAAAACCGCAAGGCAATTGCGGAAGAACTTGACATTGACGAGAACCTTCTGAAATAGAACTTTGTAAAATACCTTAGATAAAAAAAGCGGCACGGAACCCGCAGAAAGGAGTATGACGTGGAAAAACTGTCAAATATGCTTAATTTGTTTATGGATAGGATAGATTCCGGATTTAATATTTCAGATATAACACTTACGGCAGTAGATTATGTGCAGATTCTTATCATTGCTTTCCTGATTTACCACGTTTTGCTCTGGATCAAGAATACACGTGCATGGAATCTGTTAAAAGGCATTGTGGTCATTCTGGTGTTTGTGCTGATTGCATCGCTTTTTGAAATGACGACAATCCTGTGGCTGGCGGAAAATCTCTTCAGTGTCGGGGTTATTGCAATTGTTATTGTTTTTCAGCCGGAACTGCGAAAGGCACTTGAAAACCTTGGCGGGAAGAATTTCTTTGGAAGAGTGCTCTCAATTGGTAAGACAGATACGGCGAAGTTTTCTGACAAGACGGTGGAAGAGCTTGTGAAAGCATGCTATGCGATGGGGCGTGTAAAGACAGGTGCCCTGATTGTGATTGAGGATCAGATCATGCTTACTGAGTACATTCGTACCGGAATTGATGTGGATGGTATTCTGACCAGCCAGCTGCTGATTAACATCTTTGAGAAGAACACTCCGCTTCACGATGGAGCAGTCATTGTCCGCGGAGACCGTGTGGTATCGGCCACCTGCTACCTTCCACTTTCCGACAGCCTTGCGCTTAGCAAAGATCTCGGCACAAGACATCGTGCGGCGGTTGGCATCAGTGAGGTCAGCGATTCCCTTACTATTGTCGTATCGGAGGAGACCGGAGGCGTATCTGTTGCGATGCGCGGTCAGATCTACCGTGATATCGATGCTGATTTTCTTCGGGCAAAGCTGCAGTACGTACAGAACAGAACGCATGAAGTGTCCCGGCTCGAGCTTTTGAAGAGGAGGTTTTTAAATGCAAAAAAGAATTCTAAAAACCTTAACGAATAATTTCTGGTATAAAGTTCTTGCCCTGTTATTTGCAATTATTTTATGGCTGGTCGTGTACAATGTAGATGATCCGGTGATCACACGCACGTACATGACAACTGTTACACTGCAAAACGAGGATTCCATTCAGGATAAGTACTATGAGATCCTTGATAACAGCCATAATGTTTCATTTACGGTATCCGGCAAGCGTAGCATACTAGATAAAATTGATGACAGCGATTTTACAGCTACAGCGGATTTTAATGAGATGATCGTAAGTGAAGGCGGGGCAAGAGGAAGCGTTAAGATCAATATCATGGCAAAGAGATCCGCAAGTCTCTTAAAGATCAACGGCTCCAACAAACTATTGGTTGTATCCCTTGAGGATGCAAAGAGCAAACAGTTTGTTGTTAATCCTACAACGGAAGGTGAAGTCGCAGATGGATATGCACTCGGCGACGTGACCATATCAAGCTCAAACATCATAAAGGTTTCCGGACCAACATCGGTAGTCAGCAGGATCTCAAGGGTGACAGCTACGATCAATGTGGACGGAATGGCGCAGACAGTTTCGGACAGCGTGGTGCCGGTCCTCTATGACGAAGATGGCAATGAAGTTGATACAACGAAACTTACGCTTTCGCGGACGACGGTAACGGTTTCCGCGGTAATCCTTGGCACTAAGAAGGTCTCCTTAAGTCTGACAACAAAGGGAACCCCGGCAGAGGATTATGCACTTGCCGGAATAGAGTCAAGTGCAACGAGCGTGTGGATTAAGGGCTCGACATCTGTTATCAATCCAATCAATGTGATTGAGATTCCTGCGAGTGTTCTTGATATTACGAATGCTTCCGAGAGCTTTGAGACGACAATCAATATTACGGACTATCTGCCATCAGGAGTATCGCTCCTGAATGCATCCGACGCGGCAATAACGGTAGCGGTCGATATTGAGGCTTATGAGACGAGAACCTTTGAAATTCCGGTAGAGAATATCACAATTGAAGGACTTTCCGTCGAAAATACGCTTACGTATCCACTAGATGCAGTGTATGTAAGCATTACAGGATTGGCCGGGGACTTAAACGGACTTGATGCCAAGACGCTTCGGGGAAGCATTGATGTTACAGACATGACACTTGGAAGCCATGTGGTAAATATTGATGTTGACGTGGATTCAAGCAAATTTGTGGTAGCATCTTCGCGCACACAGGTATATATTGATGTGAAGCCGGTTGAAGATGATACAACGGCTGATGATGGCACCGGTACAACAGATGATTCCGAAAACGGAGCGGATGATACAACAGATGGAACGGATTCCTCAGATGCGGGGCAGAATGATGCAGATACATCTGCAGATGAGGAGACCGGTACTGCAGAATCCACATCAATCCGGAGAACCGGATGGTAATGATAACGTAAAATTATGTTATAAGGGGGAAAATACATTGGTATCACAGAAAATTACAATCAAAAATCCGACAGGACTGCATTTGCGCCCGGCAGGAAATCTTTGCAGGGAAGCAATGAAATACAAATGCCGTATTACATTTGACTATGATGGCAATACTGCAAACGCGAAGAGCGTATTAAGCGTGCTTGGCGCCTGCATCAAATGCGGCACAGAGATCACGCTTGTGTGCGACGGCGAGGACGAGAGACAGGCACTTTCCAACCTGATTGCATACATCGAGAGCGGTCTGGGAGAATAGGAATAAGAGGAGAGTAAAGGAATGTTAAATTATCAGAGATATAGACGCAACCCGGTATTGCACTATCCGGAGCGCGAGTGGCCGAACAAAGAAATCGAAAAAGCACCGATCTGGTGCTCGGTTGACCTTAGAGACGGAAATCAGGCTTTGATTGAGCCGATGAACGTTGACGAAAAAATGGAGATGTTTGAGCTTCTGCTAAAGCTTGGATTTAAGGAAATCGAGATTGGTTTTCCGGCTGCTTCCCAGATTGAATTTGACTTCCTGAGAAAATTGGTGGCGGAGCATAAGATTCCGGATGATGTGAAAGTGCAGGTACTTACACAGTGCCGCGAGGAGCTGATTGACCGTACCTTCGAAGCAATACGGGGAATTAAGAATGTTGTATTCCATATCTACAATTCTACCTCCACCTTGCAGCGTGAGGTTGTTTTCCATAAGGATAGACCGGAGATTATTCAGATTGCGGTAGAGGGCACTAAAATGGTGCGGGAGCGCATGGCATCATTCGATGGAAATATCCAGCTGGAATATTCTCCAGAGAGCTTTACCGGAACGGAGATGGATTTTGCGCTTGAGATCTGCACAGCTGTTCAGGATGCATGGGATCACGCAAACGACAATCCGATCATTTTTAATCTGCCTGCAACCGTAGAGATGAACACCCCGAATGTATATGCAGACCAGATTGAATGGATGAGCAGACACTTCAAGGAACGCGAGAATGTTATTTTGAGCGTGCATCCGCATAATGACAGGGGGACCGGTGTAGCTATCACGGAGCTTGCACTTTTGGCGGGCGCTGACCGTGTGGAGGGCACATTGCTCGGAAATGGTGAGCGCACTGGAAATGTAGATATACTTACGGTTGCCTATAATATGTTCTCACAGGGAATCAACCCGAACTTAAACATTGAAAATATCAATGAGATCATTGATGTATATGAGCGCTGCTGCAAGATGCATGTGGACATGAGACACCCATATGCAGGAAAACTCGTATTTACGGCCTTTTCCGGATCACATCAGGATGCAATCAACAAGGGAGAACAGGCACTTAAGGAAAGTGGATCACCATATTGGCAGGTGCCGTACCTTCCGATTGATCCGTCCGATATCGGACGCGAGTACGAGCCGGTTGTCCGGATCAACAGCCAGTCCGGCAAGGGCGGTGTGGCATTTGTCATGAATACAGTTTACGGCTACAAGCTCCCGAAGGCGATGCAGAGAGAGTTCGCGGATGTTATTCAGAAGATCTCTGAGACAGAGGGCGGTGAGGTGCCGCCAAGCCGTATTATGGAAGCATTCCAGCAGCAGTATCTGAAGAATAAGAGCCCGTTTGAATTGAAATATGTTAATTTCAGGGACGAAGAAGACGATGATGAGACCTTTGTTTCTTTGGACTTTATATACAGAGGAGAAGCGATTCACTCCGAGGCGCAGGGCAATGGACCGATTGACGCGGTTAAGCTTGCAATCCGCCAGTGTGTCAACAATGTGGATATCACGGTGCTTGATTATGATGAACATGCATTATCGGAAGGCAGCGGAGCAAAGGCAGCAGCTTATATTCAGATGAGAGACAACCGCAACGGCAATGTGACATTTGGTGTGGGAGTAAGCTCTAACATAACGCGCGCCTCCATCCGGGGAATGTTTTCTGCATTGAACCGGCTGGTACAGATGAATCGGTAGGCGATCACAATGCAAATGAAAAAATATATACGCCCGGTGCTGGCATTTGTGCTGCTTTTGGCGACAATTACCACTTGTCCGCAAAAGGCAGCAGCAGATGTTGTATCGGACGGCGAGGGAATTATTATTTATCTGGATGCAGGCCATGACGCGTCACATGGCGGAAGCTACAAAAAAGGCTTGCATGAAGAGGTGCTAAACCTTAAAATAGCAAAGTACTGTAAAGAAAAATTGGAAGAATATGAAGGCGTAACCGTTTATATGTCACGCGAGGACAGCAAATGCCCGCATCCGGGAACAATTTCCGTGGATGACAACATTGGAAGGGTCGAGGATGCTGTCGCAAAGAATGCCACATTGTATGTGGCACTTCATAACAATTCCTGTCCATCTTCTTCTGCAAAGGGAGCTACCGTATATTATCCGAATACCAGCTACAATAAACGTGTAAGTGATACGGGAAAGGAAGCCGCTGCGGAGATCTTAAACCAGCTGGTTAAGCTCGGTCTAAGAGACAGGGGACTTTCCATCCGCAATTCTGAGGATGGGACAAAATATCCGGATAACAGTAAGGCGGACTATTATAATATCATTAAGACAGCAAAGATTAACAACCTTCCTGCAATCATCGTAGAGCATGCTTTCATGACAAATTCATCGGACGTGAATTCCTTTCTGGACAGTGACGAGAAGCTTAAAAAGCTCGGGGAAGCGGATGCAAAGGGAATTGTAGCGTATTATGGACTGAAGAAGAAAAAAACCACACGGCCAAATCTGAAAAAAGTTGTGCAGGTGGAGCAGGATACCGTAAAAATCACATGGAGCGCGCTTGAGGGGGCAGACTATTACATTGTTATGCGGCGGGAACTTCTTACCCCGGCAAAGGGCAAAAAGGATGCCGTCTACTCAGAGTGGGAGAAAGTTAAAAAGACAAAGAAGGATTATTTTAATGATCACGACTTTTCGTCAGGTACTACCTACTATTATACGGTAAAAGCGCATATGGCAGAGACAGACAGCTTTAGCAAAAAACATCCGGCTGGATTCTCTGTGACCACAAAGTAACAGTACCGGTTTTATGGGAAGAGGATATGAAAGAGAGCTATAAACATTTATTAAATTATACGGCAAACTTAATAACATTGCTTGTAGAGGGCGTTCTGTTCGGCCTTGTATGGTATAAGTATTACTCAAAGATTACCATTATGGAGACGGACATCATTGCCAATTACCATCAGCGAGGTAACTGGGCAGTGATCGGAATGTATATCCTGATTCTCTTTTTCTTCACTAAAGTATTCGGTGGGTACAAGATCGGATACCTCAGGGTAGGAGATATTATCTTATCAAATATCCTTGCGCTGTTTCTGGGTAACATCGTTGCCTATCTGGAGTTAGTGCTCATTACGCGTACCTACGCGAATCCGGGACCTTTGTTCTGCATATTTCTTTTGGAAATTGTTATGATTACCTTGTGGACGTTTCTTGTGCGTGCAATGTACAAGCATTTGTACCCGCCGAGAGATATGCTTGTGGTGTACGGAAGGTATGCTCCGGATGACCTCATCGAGAAAATCAATTCCCGCAAAGACAAATATAATATATGTGAGACGGTAAGCTGCACGATCGGATACCGCAGGCTTTTTGAACTGATGGAAAAATATCCGACTGTTGTATTGTGCGATCTGCCGGCGGAAACGCGCAATGATCTGATGAAATTCTGTTATCAGAAATCAATCCGTGCGTATTGCACTCCGAAGCTTACGGATATCATGTTTCGCGGCGCGGATGACATTCACCTGTTTGATACCCCGCTTTATGTGTTCCGGAACCAGGGGCTCACGATCGATCAGCGCTTCTTTAAGCGCTTCTTTGACATTGTACTGTCATTGATCGGACTCGTGATCGCATCGCCGTTTATGGTGCTGATCGCGCTTGCAATCAAGATTTATGATGGCGGCCCTGTCTTTTACACGCAGGAGCGCTATACGCGGGATGACCGCATATTCCGGATTATCAAGTTCCGGAGCATGCGTGTGGATTCCGACAAGGAAGAACAACGGATTACAGGTAAGGAAGATTCACGTGTAACGCCGGTCGGAAAGCTGATCCGTGCAATTCATTTTGATGAACTTCCACAGTTGTTCAATATCTTAAAGGGGGATATGTCAATTGTCGGACCAAGACCAGAGTGGAATGTGACTACAGAGCAGTACTGCGAACAGATCCCGGAATTCCCGTTCCGTCTGAAGGTAAAGGCCGGACTGACCGGATATGCGCAGGTGTGGGGCAAGTACAACACTACTCCATATGATAAACTCAAATTAGATATGACATACATTGAACAGTATTCCCTGTGGCTTGATCTTAAGATTCTGATGCTCACCTTCAAGGTCCTTTTTATGAAAGAGAATACCGAGGGAGTGGACGAATCGCAGACGACTGCGCTTAAGCATTAAAAGGAGCAATTATGGACGACATTAAAATCAGTGTTATCATGCCCGTCTACAAAGTGGAGAAATATGTGGCAAAAGCCATCGAAAGTATTTTACATCAGACACTTTCGGAGTTTGAACTCTGGACTGTGGATGATGGAAGCCCAGACAAGAGCGGTGAAATCTGTGATGCTTATGCTGCAAAGGATCCGCGTATCCATGTGATTCATAAAGAGAATGGCGGGGCACCGAGTGCGCGCAATGCAGCGATGAAACTTGCAAAAGGAAAATACTTTTTCTTCCTTGACGCGGATGACTGGGCCGAGCCGGATATGTTACAGGATCTGTACGAAAAAGCAGAGAAAAACCAGGCGCAGTTTGTAATCTGCGGCTTTTACATTGATACCTATTATGGGAAAAACCAGGAGCATTATATTTCCGAAAAGTATTGTGTGGATGATGCGGTGTATGAGGATGCACAATCCTTCCGCGAGAATTCCTACCGCTATTTTGACAGGAATCTGTTGTATGCTCCATGGAATAAGCTTGTGCTTGCGTCTTACCTCAGAGAGCATGATATCTTTTTCCCGGAGATGTTCCGTGATGATTTTCCATTTAATCTTGCGATTGTGCGGGACGCACAGCGCGTGGTTGTGTGCACGGATGCATACTATCATTTCCTGCGCGCGAGGGAAGAGTCTGAGACAACCAAGTTCTACCGCAATCTCTATGAGAAGAGAGAGGAGGAGCATGGCTGGATGGTCGACTTGTATAAGGAATGGAACATTGATAATCCCGAAGTACGGGAAATGATTTCAAGACGCTACGTGGAACGCATCATTGAGTGTGTGACCAATCTCACCTGCTCATCCTGCACATTAAGCCACAAAGAGCGTATGCAGGAAATCGGGCGGATACTTAGCAACCCGAAAATTGATGAGTGCCTGCGTTACGCAAAAATACGCTCTGCTTATACAAAGCTTGCACTTTTGCCAATCCGCTGGAAAGCGGTTCGGCTGGCATGGCTTGAGGCTACGGTGATTACATTTGTAAAGGAACACAACGGCAAACTGTTTGCGTTGCTGCGTTCACACAGATAGGCGGAAAGATATATGGCAATTTTGCAGACAAACGAAATGTTCAAACGTGAGTTGTCCCATAAACAGCATCGTCTGACAGACGAAGAACTGGCAGGAGTAAAAGCGGTCGTATATGAAATCCTGTGTGATGTGGTAGCAGTCTGCGATGATCTGGGCATTCCTTATATGCTTGGCGGTGGAACCGCTCTCGGAGCTGTACGGCACCGGGGGTTTATTCCGTGGGATGATGATATTGACCTGAACATTGAACGGAAATATATAGATACCCTGCTGGATGAAATAGAAGCACGTTATAAAGATAAATATTATATAGAAGCACCGCTGCGGACTCCGGGATATTTAAGCTCATGGGTGATGATCCATAAGAATGGGACAGTTTTTCAGGAGTATCTGGTCAAATCAGGACGCGAAAATGGTATCAAGATTGACATTTTTGTTATCGAAAGCACATATGATAATCCGCTTCGCAGGGTATGGCACGGAATTTGCTGTGAGGCGGGTCTGTTTCTTTTATCCTGCTACCGTATGTACCTGTGGCGCGAAGAATTTCATGCGCTCGCCGCAGGCAATAAGAAGGCGGAATTTGTGATTCGCCTGAAAGAAATGATTGGCAGGATGTTTGCGTCAAAGGGCGGTTATTGGTATGACCGTGTCGAACGATGTCTGATGCGGTGCACAAAGGAAAACTCCAGATATGTGGCCATTCCGTCCGGGCGTGGACATTTTTGGGGAGAATTGTACAAAAGAGAGACTTTTTTGCAGACGGTTCCCATGCAATTTGAGGATAAAATCATGCCGGTCACAGCTGATTATGATCATTATCTTCAAAATCTGTATGGCAAATATATGGAATTACCGCCGGAATCTGCAAGGGAACACCACATTATTTACGACGTTAAGGTATAAAAGTTGCTCTAAATAGCGAAATGTGGTAAAATGTTTCCAAATAATGTTTGGAGATTTATATGAAGAAATATTTTGATAATTTTTGGAAATATCATTATCTGTTATATGAATTGGTTAAGAAGGGAATAAAATTAAAATACAGGCGTTCTTACCTTGGAATCATTTGGTCATTGTTAGAGCCGATCCTGACTACAACGGTACTGACGATTATATTCGGAACCTTGTTTGGAAATGATTCGAAGACGTTTCCGATGTATATCCTGACAGGACGTTTGCTGTATTCTTACTTTTCTTCCAGCACCAAGGGTGCTTTGAAGTCTATCCGGCAGCACTCCGGCATGATCAAGAAAGTATATGTACCGAAGTATCTGTACCCGCTGTCAAGTATTCTATACAACTATGTGATCTTTTTTATTTCACTTATTGTGTTGGTGCTTTTAGGATTTTACTGCGGAGTATTCCCGACCCTGAGATGGTTTGCGATTTTTCTTCCACTTCTGATACTTCTGGTATTGTCCTTTGGAGTGGGAATGATCCTTGCAACAGTAGGCGTATTCTTCCGCGATATGGAATATCTTTGGGAAGTTGCGCTTATGCTTATCATGTACTCCTGCGCGATCTTCTACTATCCGCATAGATTGCTGAAGAGTGGATACAGCTGGGTACTCACCATAAATCCGTTATATGCGATCATTGAGAATGCCCGTGCAATTTTGTTTGGAGATCCGATCAATTGGATGAGCATGCTGTATGCGGCTGTTTTCAGCCTGGTGTGCTTACTGATCGGTCTGATCGTATTCCGGCATAATCAGGACAAGTTTATTCTTAAAATATAATTTCGAACATATTCTGAAAGGAGAAAATGCTATGAGAAAGGTTATTACCTATGGTACATTTGATCTCTTACATTATGGGCATATCAATCTTTTAAAGCGGGCAAAGGAGAGAGGCGATTATCTGATCGTTGCTCTTTCCACAGATGAGTTTAACTGGAATGAGAAGCGCAAGAAGTGTTACTTCTCATACGAGAAACGCAAACAGATCCTTGAGGCAATCCGTTATGTGGATCTTGTGATCCCGGAGGAGAGCTGGGAACAGAAGATTTCCGATGTGAAGGAGTTCAAGGTAGATACCTTTGTGATCGGCGACGATTGGGAAGGCAAGTTTGATTTCTTAAAGGAATACTGCGAGGTTGTATATCTGCCTCGTACCCCGGAGATTTCTACAACACAGATCAAGCAGAATCTCGGAGAACAGAAACAATAGGAGTAATAAGATGGCAAATGACGCGTTAAATGTGGATCACGTCAGCATTCGTTTTAATCTGAGCAAAGAAAAGGTAGACAGTCTTAAGGACTATGTACTGAAATCAATCACCCGGCAGATGCAGTTCGATGAGTTCTGGGCGCTTACCGACGTCAGCTTCAAACTGAAAAAGGGAGACCGGCTTGGAATCCTTGGAATGAACGGAGCCGGAAAGAGTACACTTCTTAAAGTGATTGCAGGCGTATTCAAACCGACAGAAGGAAAAGTAACCCATAAAGGAAAGATAGTTCCGCTTCTGGAGCTTGGCGCCGGATTCGACAAGGAATATACCGGCCGTGAGAATATTTATCTCTACGGTGCAATGCTTGGTTACAGCAAGAGCTTTATTGATAGCAAATTTGATGAAATCGTAGCGTTTTCTGAACTTGAAAAGTTTATTGATGTTCCGCTTAAGAATTATTCCTCCGGCATGAAGAGCAGACTTGGATTTTCGGTTGCAACGGTAGTGGAGCCGGATATCCTGATTCTGGACGAAGTGCTTTCTGTGGGGGATGCCAAGTTCCGGAAAAAGAGTGAGCAGAAAGTGCTCTCCATGATGGAAGATGGTGTTACGGTGTTATTCGTATCGCACAGCTTAAAGCAGGTGCGCAGACTATGTACAAAGGCGATGATCCTGGACAAAGGACATATGCTTGCTTTTGGTGATATCGAACCGATTGCGCAGCAGTATGAAGCGATGGTCGGTCCGGAAGATGACGATGATGTAAAGAACAAAAAAAAGAGCAAAGAAGGATGAGAATGAGATGAATATCGCGATTATTTTTGCAGGTGGAAGCGGAGTCCGCATGGGAGCCGGAGTACCGAAACAGTTTTTGGAGATCAACGGAAAGCCGATTATTGTGCATACACTGCAGCTTTTCCAATATCACGACAAGATCGATAAAATCTATGTATCCATTTTGAAGGATTATGTATCTTATATGGAAGAATTGGTAGAAGAGTACCACTTAAAGAAGGTTGTTTCTGTTATTCCGGGTGGCGAGACAGCGCAGGATTCCATTTACAATGCGTTGAAGAAGGCTGAATCAGAGAATCCGGGTGACTCTATTGTACTGCTGCATGATGGGGTAAGACCGTTTGTCTCTTATGATGTGATCGCAGAGAATATCAAGAGTGTAGAGGAATATGGCAATGCCATCACTACGACATCATGCTATGAGACAATTCTGATCAGTAAGGATGGCAATTATGTGGATTCTGTTCCGTACCGCAAGGAGACATTTGCAGCTCAGGCACCACAGAGCTTCCGTCTGAAGGATATCATTGCCGCACATGATGTGGTAAGAAACCGTCCGGAAGGCTATGATAATATGGTTGATGCATGCACGATCTGTAAGAGTCAGGGAATCGATGTGCATATGGTTGCAGGAAATCGCGGTAACATCAAAGTTACTACTCCGGAGGATGTATATATGTACCGTGCGCTTTTACAGTACAAGGAAAATGAACAGGCATTCGGACTTGGACTTACCAACCGCATGGACGCAAAAAGACATCAGGATTCATAGAATCAAAGGAGCATGATATGAACTTAGAAATAATGGAGAGTCCTCTTGATAAGGTGTTGCAGGAGGATCTTGATACAATTGCATCAGCGGAATTACCTTGGGAGCAGTTAAGCGGCTCCCATATTCTGATTACAGGAGCGACGGGGCTTGTAGGCTCCATGGCAGTAAAGGCACTTGCCTGCTGCAACAGGAAACGCGGACTTAAGATGACGATACATCCAATGATCCGCAATATGGAAAAGGCAAAAAGAGTATTTGGAGCACTTGCAGAGCGCGAAGATATTTCATTTGTCGAGGGAGATATCTTAAATCCGATCCGGACGGAGGTACCGGTCGACTATATCATTCATGGAGCGAGTGTTACAGCTTCAAAGACATTTGTAACACAGCCGGTGGAGACAATCTCCACCGCGGTAAAGGGAACAGAAAGTCTGCTTAAATTAGCATGCGAAAAGCATGTGCGCAGTATGGTATATATTTCATCAATGGAAGCATTTGGAATTACAAATCCGGCTCTTTCCAGTGTGAAGGAAGAAGATTTAGGTTACATT
Organism: Agathobacter sp.; assembly: GCA_022769125.1. GTDB lineage: Bacteria > Bacillota > Clostridia > Lachnospirales > Lachnospiraceae > Roseburia. Next base: position 28,057 of record JALEKN010000023.1, on the reverse strand, counting down.
GATGTTATGAATGTGAGAAGCTGCTATTCTGAGAGCAAGCGCATGTGTGAGGTAATGTGCGCATCCTACGCGCATGAATATCAGGTCCCGGTAAAGGTCGCAAGACTTGCACAGACGTTTGGTGCAGGAGTCTCCAAGGAAGAGGGGCGCGTATTTGCACAATTTGCAAAGAGCGCGATTTTCGGTGACGATATTGTATTGCATACCAAGGGTGAGTCTACAGGCAATTACTGTTATACAATGGACGCGGTATTAGGTATCCTTACGATTTTGCTGAAGGGCAATTCGGGAGAGGTGTACACGGTAGCCAATCCTTCCACGACCATCAGAATTAAAGATATGGCACAGATGGTATGCGATACGCTTGGTAATGGCAGAATAAAAGTGATTTTTGATATCCCTCAGGATGCACTTACTTATGGATATGCTCCGGATGTGGCTATGCATCTGAACTCCGATAAGCTTCAAGCGCTTGGATGGAAACCGGTATATGATCTGCCTCAGATGTACGAACGTCTGGTAGAAAGCTTCCGTGAGCAGGGAATATAATGGAACGGCAATTAGAACGTCAGGAAGTGCAAGGCGTGCTTCTTAAGATGCTGGATGCATTTGCTGCATATTGTAAAAAGCACGATTTAAGGTTCTATCTGGTTGGAGGGACGCTGCTTGGTGCAGTCCGCCATGCGGGATTTATCCCGTGGGACGATGATATTGATGTCGGCATGCCAAGGCCTGATTATGAGAGGCTGCTTGTATTGGTAAAGAAAGAACCGATCGCACCGGAGTACCGGATTATCTCAGCGGGTGATGGCACGCTTTCCCTTCCGTTTGCGGAGATGATCCATCTGGATACGAGATTGGAGCGACCAACATCTAAGTATATTGACGGAGATTACCGTCAGCTATATCTTTTTTTGGATATTTTTCCACAGGATGGTTGGCCGGAGAACGAACATGCCGCAAAGAGATTGGTGCGGCGGACGAATTTCCTTCGCAAACTGAGTACGGAATCCCGTGCCACGCTGGGGGCGGGGACAAGCATCCTTAAAACAATTGCAAAGACGCCGGCAATTCTGCTGGGACGTGTAATCGGGACGGATCGGATTAACCGGCACCTCGATGCGATTGCAAAAAAGTATGACTATGATTCAAGTAAATACGTAGGAGCCATAACCTATGGAATATATGGTGTGGGCGAACGGTGCAGGCGTGATGAGATGTTTCCGATGAAGACGGTTACATTTGAAAACCGAAAGTTTCCGGCACCGGGATGTACAGACTCCTATCTGACGGGAATATTTGGGGATTATATGACCCCTCCGCCAAAAGAGAAGCAGGTCAGCCACGGTCTTACAGTGTGGATGAAGGAACATATAAGTGAGGAAAAAGAATGAAACTGTCGATTATCTGGATACTGTCCAAGCAGAAAGAAAAAAATAAAAAGACGCTGGAATGTCTTCTGAAGGAAATTCCGGCCTGCAAGGACGCTGTCCAATTGCTGATATATGGAAAAAAGGAGCTGCTGACGTCAGAGAAGATTGCATTTCCGGACAAAACGACAGCCTCCTATTTCGACAACGAATTTGTCAATGAGGGTGCGCTATATAGGGATGCACTTACACATGTGACAGGAACATACCTGACTGCGGTCAACGGCGGAGATGTTTTTTCGGAAGGTGCATTTGAACAGTTACATGCTGCTGTGAAACAGTATTCCAAGCAATGCAAGATTTATATGATGCAGAAGCTTGAGGAGGATGGCTCGAGAATTCCATTTTCGCATAGGGCTGACGCGGAGAATTGTATGCTGCTTCCACTTGCTGAGCGGATAGGGTGCTATCCGTATTTTCTGGGAGGAACCATATTGTCGGCAAAGGCCTGCAAAGAAATCGGAATCAATCCGGAATACGGCATGGAGGCTGAACGCGAACTTGTGCTGTCCGCCTGCGCGAAAGAGATGCAGGTGGTTCATATCAAGACCGCCACGTATACAAGCGCAGTGACCAGAGAGGGAGATAATGTTTTCTTTGAAGGCATCTATGACCTTGCGTGGTATACAGATTCTTTAAATGTTTTCTGGCCGGCATTTTTAGACCATATGGAGCAGAAGTATGGTAAGATCCCGATGTTCATTCAGTATCATGTGGGATTTACTATCGCAAACCGGTTGAACAGTAATTGGAATAATAAGAATAAGCATGTAATCCCGGAGGGCGAAGGTGAGGACTGCCTGCGCGCGATGGGAACTCTCCTTAAGAAACTGGATGACAGGGCGGTCTTCAATGTGCGGAAGCTTGGACCGAATAACCTGCCGGATTCGATGAAATGGGTACTTGGCATCCTAAAATATGGAGAGAACTACAGATTTAAACTCGGATTCTCAAATACAACCGCATATTATGGGGCGGACAACATCATGCTTGGCCAGATCAATAATCTGAAAACCAACATGGTGTTTATGGAGTATTGGAATGACCGGCTTGAGATTGACGGAACGGTTCATCCAATCCTCTATTCGATGGCAGATGAAGTGTATTTCATGTATGGGGACAAGAAATATCCGCTTGTCTACAATGAGCGGTATGCACATACAAAGGTGTTTGGCGTAACCATATACAAATCCCATTCTTTCCACGTGTCACTTCCGATGGCAAAGCCGAATGGAGAAGCTCTGTATTGCTATGCCCAGATCGGTGATGAGAAAATTAAGATCAAATTCAGCTATGAATCCCACTTCAGCCGCATGAGCGGAAGATTCCGTCACAGCTACTGGTGCTTTGGTGACAATCGTCAGTTTATGGCCTTTAAGGCGAAAGACGGCATTGTATTTACCCGCGTGGGAAGAAAACAGAAGATATTGCGCGAGATGAAGTTATATTATGATATGCTCCGTGCGAAGAACAAGCGTGCACTTATGTTTATATTTGTGCGTCTGGCTTATTTTGCTGCGAGACCATTCATGAAGCGTAAGCCAATCTGGATGTATCTGGATAAAATATATAAGGGCGGAGACTCATCTGAATATTTGTACAAGTATGCCTGTGCACAGCATGATGGCATCAAGCATTATTACCTCATCGACAAGAAAGCAACTGACTATGCAAGACTTAAGAAGGAAGGATATAAACCACTCGTAAGAGGAAGTATCAAGCACCGACTTGTGTTCCTGCTTTCTGACATGATGGTAATCTCGAACTCTACCGTTTTTGCGTTTAATAATTTTGGAATGGTCAATTCCAGCTATATCCGTGATCTTGTTAATTTCCATGTCTGCTGTGTACAGCATGGAATGTCCGTACAGAAGATCGCAGTGGCACAGAATCGTTTAAGAGACAATACAAGGCTGTATTTCTGCGCTTCAAAGTATGAGCTTAAGAACTTGAGCCACCCGGTATATGACTATGTGGGTTATAATGCACTTAAGCTTACAGGCGTGCCACGGTATGATGGGTTAAAGGATCGCGAGTGCAAGCAGATCATGATCAGCCCTACCTGGCGTATGCAGGCGGCTGTGCCGGTGCGTACAAGCGAGGGAGAGCAGAGGGATTACAATCCGCTGTTTAAGGAGAGCACTTATTTTAAGGTGTTCAATTCACTTATTAACGATCCGCGTCTGATCGATGCGGCAAAGCGTTACGGATATCGTATCAAATATGTTCTTCACCCGATTGTAAGTGCACAGGTGAATGATTTTGACAAGAATGAATATGTAGATATCGTTCCGGCAGTCGGAGATATGAGCTACGAGAAGATGTTCTGCGAGTCAAGCCTGATGGTGACGGACTTTTCCGGCATCCAGTTTGACTTTGCATATATGCGCAAGCCGCTTGTATATCTGCATCACAAGGATATTCCACAGCACTATGAGGAGGGATCCTTCTTCTATGATACCATGGCGTTCGGCGAGATCTGCCACGATAATGATGAGCTGATTGATACTCTGTGCGAGTATATGGCGAACGGCTGCAAGATGAAGGAAGAATATGTAAGAAGAGCAGACGATTTCTTCTACTATGATGATCATAACAACTGTGCGCGTATTTACAAGGAGATGCGCAGATATCAGGATGTGCATGTGTTCCATAAGGAACTTCCGCTTGAAGTTGAACTTCAGCCGCAGGAGAACATCACATATGACCTCGAAGAGAGAAAGGAACGGAAGGAAGAGATTGACAGGCAGATCAAGGAGAAGAAGATCAAGGCTGGTCAGCGCGGAATCTCTGATTTCTACTATGATTATCCATTAAATGAGAAGGCTATCGTATTACTCGGACTTGGAAAGCATGTCCGTGGAAACATGCTATATATCTTAAATGAACTGAATTCCTCAGACAAATTTGAAGGATTTCAGATTTATGTGCGTACAGACGAAGATACCCAGCCGATCGTCGAGCAGTATATCGAGAAAAACGGCTGGAAGAGAACTGTCCCAGTCACGAAGGATGAACCTTACCGTGAGGCAATGGAAACTTCGAAATATCTGATCACCGAGGTATTTTTCCCGGAAGGATGGGTGAAGAGACCGGGACAGGTATACATCAATATCTGGCATGGAACTCCGCTCAAGAAGCTCGGATTAGCAAAGAATTACCGGGGAAGACACAAGGATGGCAATACCCAGCGTAACTTTATTGACGCGGATTACCTGTTATATCCGAATGACTATACCCGGGACAACATGTTAGCTTCCTACAAGGTCGCAGAACTGATGAATGGCAAAACGCTTATGCTTGGTTATCCACGTACCGGAGGGATGCTGCAGGCAGCAGAACGTGATCTTTCCGGGCTTGTTGCAAAGCTTGCACCGAACGGAGAGCGGATCTATGCATATATGCCGACATGGAAGGATTATCTGGAGGTTGATGCAGTTGTAGCGGAATCGAAGGAACTGCTGGACTATTTAGACGAGAATCTGTCCGATGAGCAGATCCTGTATGTGAATCTGCACCATAAGGTCAGTGATTCACTGGATTACAGCAAATTCAGACGCATCCGAAAATTCCCGGCAGATGTGGATACCTATGAACTTCTTGCAACAACAGATGCGCTGATTACTGATTACTCCAGCGTATTTTATGATTATCTTGCTTTGCGCAAACAGATTGTATTGTATTGTGCAGACTATGAGAAATATAAGAAGGTCCGCGGAACCTATATGGATATCAGCGAACTTCCGTTTGATAAGGCAATGACACCGGAAGAAGTGCTTGCAGCACTGAACCGGGGTAAGACGTATGACGATCAGGCGGCATATGAGCGGTTTTGCGCATATGATTCCACACAGAATGCATATCTGCTTTGCGAAACACTGCTTGGTGAGGAAGAAGTGTCAGACCGTGTAGCACCGATTGCGACAGAGGATAAAAGGAATATTTTATTCTTTGACGAGAGCTGCGGCAATGAGATTGAGACATTTATGCTCAATGAATTTGTGACAAAACAGACGATTGACGGTGATAGCTACTATGTCGGATGTGACAGGGATCTTGTCGACGAGAATAAGGATGTTGCATACCCGCTTTTGTACAACACTTCTGTTATTGGTACGAGGGTCGACCCTCATTTCGGAAGAACGGGAAGAGGTGCGGTGGCACTATTTGAGCAGGGTGATTTAAGCTTTGAAGCATTGTTAGCTTATTTGAAATATGATTACTACTTAAATGCCCATCGCTGGTTTGGAAATGCCCATTTTGATGTGGAAGTGATCTATGACGTCGCAGATGCAGACAGATTGCTTACACTTCTTGCAATGCCGGGAGACAAGCTGTTGTTTTTGAGCAATGCAGCAGTAGCGAAGATGCAGGGAGATGAATATTTCCGCAAAATCGTTCTGTTCGCTATCAGGCATTGCAGGGGTGTCTTTGCGCATAACGAAAGTGCGAAAATTGCTGCTGAACAGATTCTGCCGAGAGGCATTTATGTCCAGGTGATTGAAAACGCAAAGCAGATCAGGGAGCTCTTAAGCGAAAAGGAATTGATGAAAAACAAGTAAGGAGAATGTATGAATGGAACAAACAGCATTTTGTGAAGATGTTCCACCAATGTACCGCAATAAATATTTGGCACACTCGTTGGGGGGCTATCGGGGGCTGAAGTATTTAAACTGCGAAGAGGGTTTACTGAACTCTCTGCTACATGGACACAAATATTTTGAAGTGGACTTCCTATTTACAGAAGATGGTGAGCTTGTCTGCTCCCACGGATGGAATGAGGAGAACTGTAAAAAGACAGGAATGCCATATAAGGAAGAGTTTGCGCATATGACGCGCGAAATGTTTCTCCAGCAGAAGGTACACGGACTGACCACCATGGATGTCAGACGGCTTTACCGGTATATGGTGATGTTCCCGGATACGTATTGGGAGCTGGACCTGCACACCCTTCCAAAGCCGACGGCAATCCGTATGGCAGAGAAGATACTTGAGATATTTGAACACAATGAATCTGTTCTTGAGAGATGCCTTGTACAGGTAAACAGCAAGGCAATGTATGCGGGAATCGACAGCGTATATCATTTCAAATATTATCAATACAACATCAAAAATGCGATTGACAAGCTGGATGAATATATTCAGTTTTCGGTTGATAATCATATCTGTGCGATGGCGATGAAGAGTGCTTTTGCAACAAAAGAAAATATCGAAAAGGTCAGAAAAGCCGGATTGGCACTTCTGGTATTTTCTGTGGATAATTACCTTGAAGCACAAAAGTATCTCCGGTGGGGAGCAAATACGATCTGCAGCAATTTCCTGACCCCATTTGATGCGGGGGATCTTACAGCACCGGTCAAGATCGTATACAACAGCACGCCAAAAGCGAAAGAACATCTGTCCAGGATGATCCAGAAGAATGTCCTCAGAGGGAACCTTGTCAGGACCGTCAAGGATTCTTACGAATATATAGAGGATGTTACGTTTGCGGCTGACGGAACTTACAAACTGATGGCAAACCATTTTTCCAAAGGATTCCGAAAGTTTGCTGGCTGGGAGATACGCCGCCGCAATGATGCGGGACAATGGGTGTGGTACTGCACGGACGGAAGCTGGCGGACAGAAGGCGATATTGCCGGTAACGGATTCACAAAATACTGCGCTGCCGATGGCGAGAACATAAACATAAGTCTCATAAACGAAGAACGGAAGCTGTTTTTCGTGGCAGCATGGAGATAGAAAACAAGGAGGATGTATTATGAGAAGAGCTACAAAAATTGCAGCAGGTGTGCTGGGTGCACTAGCTTTGGCAATCGGGGCCTACACAGCAGTTTCCGCTGTTGCAGCACCGGAGACTGTATACGCGGCAAAGACGGATTACTCGGATTGCTATAAGATATCAGGTAAGACGATTACGATCAAAAAGGGATATAAGAACAAGGATATCACGGAAATCGTAAATGCCGCTCTTGTAGAGGCAAGGGACAGTGCGACCTCCAAAAAACAGATAACTGTTAAGGTACCGAAGGGAACCTACAAGCTGACCAGCAATCTGCGTATTTTCAGCAATACAACCTTAGACCTGACAGGTGTAACTCTAAAATATACCGGCAAAGAATCCCATGTAATGCTCCAATCCGGAACAAATGGCGCATATAAGGGCGCTTCCGATTACAACCAGAGCAAGAAATGTGCCGGATATAAGGGATTTGAAAACATTACCATCAAAGGTGGAACATTCCAGAGTATTGATTCCAACTCAGGCTCTATCATGCGAATCGCACATGCAAAGAATGTCACGCTCGAAGGAATTACTTTTAAGGGCGGTGGATGTGCACATCAGGTGGAAGTTGCTGCCATAGATGGATTCTATGTAAAAGATTGTAATTTCATTGACTGGGAAGGCCCAGCGGTGCCGGAAGAGGGCTATGAGGCTGAAAAGTATGAGGCACTCCAGCTTGATATTCCTTGTGCAACGCGCGTGTTCCGCAATGTATATCAGGACGGAACCGTTATGAAGAATGTTGAGGTTACCGGATGTACATTTTCGGATGTGCCGAGAGGCGTCGGAACGCATACATTCCTTCTGGGTGCTTACCATGAGAACATCAAGATTAATAATAACACCTTCAAGAATATTGAGGAGGAAGCGGTTGTATGTCTCGGATACAAGAACTCCGAGGTCAAGAACAATACAATCAAAGATTGCGGCGCAGGAATCCTGTTCCAATATTTTAAGGCGAACACAGACTCTGTATACTCTACCATCTTAGATGGAAAGAAGAATTATAAGGGAACTGTGGAACACGATGCAAACAGCGTGATCAGCGGCAATAAGATTACGATAAAATATACCAAGGAATCCGATGAGATTCAGGGAATCAAGGTATATGGCGTCAATCTCGAAAAAGCAGAAAAGGGTGCGGACGGCAAGAAACTTGCCGCACAGAATTACTATATCAGCGGTGTGACGGTAAGCAAGAACACGATCGTAACTGCTGGATACGGCATTCATCTGATTGATGCGGTGGACTGCACGATCACCGGAAACAATATTACCGGAAAGGGTGTCAAATCATCCGATCCGCTTCTTAAGATCACAAACTATGATGGCATTTATCTGACTGCAGGTTCATCTGCAAAGAACATAAAGGATAATACCGTTAAGGATATGATCGGATACGGAATTGATATCTACAGTCAGAGCAAATGTTCGGGATCTGTGTCCGGAAATACGATCACCGGATGCAAAGACGGCGGTATGCTTGTCAATGACAACAGCTCCGTTAAGAATATCTCTGACAATACCTTTAAGGAAACGACCGGCGATTCTGCAATTACGGTTTATAATAAGTCTAAGGTTACAGCAATCACAAATAACACGATCGAGGTTACCGGAAGTGGCCCGAAAGGGAATACCCATGGAATCAAGGCAACAACGAATGCAACCATCGGTGATGTGAAGGACAATACCGTAAAGACCGGCGACAGTGCATCCGGGTCAAAGCTCGGCTGCGGTATTATTATTTATAATAAGGCGGGCGTTACCGGGGATATCAGCGGAAACACCGTAGACAAGGCTAAGGAATATGGAATTTCAATCACAACAGATGCAACCGTTGGAGGAAGCGTTTCCGGAAATACCATTAAGAATGTACAGAAGAGTTCAATCTTTGTATATTCCGGTAGTTCTGTTGCCGGCAGTGTTTCTGGCAATAAGATAACCGGAGCAACAGATGATGGAATTCTTATCAATTCCAAGTCGAAGGTATCTGGGGGAATCAACAGCAATGAAATTGCCTCCGTTGGCAAGCGTGCAATTTTCATCTATGATGATTCCGGAAAGTCCACGGTTGGAGAGATCAAAAATAACACGATCACATCCGCAGGTGCTTATGGTATCAACCTGACAAGTGCGAATAATGAGATTACGATTTCAGGAAACAATGTATCCGGCTGCGGAAATCACTGTCTGATGATCCAGCCATCTACAAGTGCATATAAGATTACCATCACAGGAAATACGATTCAGGGAAATGGATCTGCAAATGCAATCCATGTGGTAAAGGGAAGCGTATACATTGCGGATAACACCGTCTCAAATGCTGCATACGGACTTCATATTGCCAAGGGCGTAAGCGGTTCACTCGGTATGAATACATATGGAAGCGGCATCACGCATCAGGTATATATTGCAGGAAAGAATTACACGCAGTATAATATCATGTACTTGTAAAAGAAAAATTATAGGGGCTGTCACTTGGAATAAGTGACAGCCCTTTGTAAAAAATTCCGTTATTGTGAGTGAGGAAGATAAAATGTACCAGGCAGAGCAAAAGCTTAGAAATAAGATAACACTTTTGACGTTTATATGCAGTTTACTTGTTATATGGATCCATACCTACAATCTGGAGATGTATGGTATTACGGCAGATTCACAGGGGATTGCAAAAATCGCGTATCTGACAGAAAACTATTGGAAGCGATTGACGGATATAGCTGTGCCGCTTTTCTTCTTCGTATCAGGTTTCTTATTCTTTCGGACATATGAATTGAAAGATACGTGGAATAAATACAGGTCGAGATTCAAGAGCATTCTGATTCCATATGTCTGCTGGTGCACGATCTATTATCTTTATTTTGTATTGATAACGAATGTGCCGGTAATTAAGAGCCTGATGAACCGAACAGAGGCAACACCGCTGTCTTTTCTTACATGGCTTCGATGGATCGGACCGGATGAATATTATACACTTTGGTTTCTGCAGAATCTTATTGTGTATATTCTGCTTTGTCCGGTATTCTATATACTGTTAAAGGACAGGAAGAAGGTTCCGGTTGGCGCGATTGTCCTGATTGCAGGGATCCTGAATGTATATTTTAAATGGATACCGCTGCCAGGAGGAATGATCGAATATGCTGCGGGTGCATGGATTGCAATCAACCACAAGGAAGCGGCACTATATCGAAACAAATACCTTTCTGTTGCCGGATGGATCTATACAGTATATCTGCTTGTAACAGGGTTCCGCTGGTATGGACTTGTCAGTGAACTCCTACTATTTGTGACACTGTGGTTTGCATTTGATGTGTTCTCTTTGCAAAAAGAATTCCCGTGGTGGATGAAGATAACCTTCTTTACGTATGTAGCACACGATATATTATTGGAAGCAATCGAAAAAGTATTCTTTATTCTGGGAGGCAATAAACCGGTGCTTGCACTTGCCAGTTATATACTTATTCCGGTGCTTGTGTTCGGATTGTTGGTGGGGATCGCGAAGTTTCTGAAGCACTTCCTGCCACACACCTGGAGTATCCTGACCGGAGCAAGATAAAAAGAACCCCATATATGTGCGGATTACACATATATGGGGTAAATTTTACATTAATGTCTGTAAAATAATTTGCGAAGCTTCTCCGGAATACAGGTAAAGAACCGGCCGATCCGGTAAGCACGGGAATTTTTCAGATCCTTGTTCTGTTTGCGCTCATATTCCAAAGCCTGCTCAGAGTCCTCTAAAGCCTGCCGGAGACTGTCTAATGATTTCTCCTGCAACGTATACTGCTTTTTCACCTTCTTCTGACGATTGTTTAAGGATTGGTATTTCCCATTTAACTCCGTATGCTGGTGATAGGTCAGATTGGAAAAGTATACCAAAAAGTCGTTCGGGCTGTCGGACAACATATGCTTCAGGCAATCAGCATTGGCTGCGCTGTAGTAATATCCCTCCGGCTGCACCGTAAGGTCAAGCTTCTTTAATCCCTCTGTCTGGAGAAAGCGAAAGGTTTCTTCAAAGGCACTCCAATTCTGGATATTGTGAAGAAAATAGACAAGAGTGCCAAGTATTTTGTTGTCAAAGCTGTGCTTTGGATAGGCATCATGTGCGATCAGGCTCTCTCTGGTAGCAATCCAATTGTTGATAGGAGTAAGCGGAGAGGTGGTCAGTGTGCCGAATAAACTATCTGCCTGATTGACACGGTAGCAGATCAGCGGCTTATTGACAACAGTGATCCGACTAGCACGGGCAATCGCATTGATGACAAAGAAGATGTCGTTGCCGTTTCGGGTAGCCTGAAAATCAAGTGCAATGGACTCAATGTATGCACGGCGGAACATCTTATTCCACGGATGAGCCGTAGTGATATTTAAGATGTAGTCCGGAACATCATCAGGTGCAAACGGAAGTTCCTTGGGAACATAGCTTTTCTTGATGTAGCCGGCACTCGGGAGTGTCTTCTGCAGATCTTCGAAGTAATGGCTGACTGCACAGATGCAGACATCCGCATCATCTGCTTTGCATTTGCTGTAAAGAATTTCAAGAGCCTGCGGCTTGAAGAAATCATCCGAATCCCAAAATACAAGATATTCTCCGGTCGCGATGGCCTTTCCTGCGTTGCGGGCTGCACCGGCAAATTGGTTCTGCTGCGTGATGACCCGGACCCTTGAATCCTTTGCTTCGTATTCTTTTAAAATGGAAGGGGTATCGTCGGTGGAGCCATCGTCCACACAGATTAACTCGAATTCCGTGAGTGTCTGGCAGAGAATACTGTCGAGGCAGGTACGTAAATATCTGCTTGCGTTATATATAGGTACAATGACCGATACTTTGTTGGTTGACATAATACAAAATCCCTCTTATAGTTAAATCCTATTTCTATCATACAATAATTCCCGACGTTTGTCTATGGATATGTTTTTTGTGTGTCTAAAGTTGCTTTTCCGGTCCGGATTATATAAAATGGGAGAAGTGTTAAGAAAGTGAGATGAATAGTAACAAATGAAGTACTTAGAAACAAAGAAACAAGAAACCAAAAAATCATTGGAAGGATGCCTAAGATATGTGGTATGCCTGCTGCTTTTTCTGGGAATCACCCTGTGGGGAAAACATACGGCTTATGCTATTACGGCTGATCTCGATAAGATAGAGAGCGGTGAATCGGATGGAATATACCGCATCACAAAGGGAACCAGCGATACCCTGTACCTGCAGATCCCGACACAGACAATTGAGACAACCGGTGCGGATGGAAGTATCCAATATGAGACAGCTTATCCGCAGGTTACCAAGGTGAAGAATTCAAAACCTTCAATCGTAGGATATAATAACGGAGTTGTAACCGGATATAAAGAAGGAACATCCAGTATTAAAGTTACATACAAATATGTATTCAGCAGCTATACGGTAACTGAGACTACCACAGTATATGTGCGGGTGGTTGCCTATACGAGAAGCGGTAATACACTCACAATCGATCCGAGCCTGTTAGAGAATAACGATATTACATACAGCCTGATCGAGGCAAGTGCACAGGTAAGAGACCTCGCAACGGATGCGGATCACTATGCCATCAAAATTCCGGCTGGAAACTATACGCTATCCGATGTAGTCCATCTGTACAGCAATGTCACACTTGATATGGACCCGCAGACTGTAATTACAACAACCGCAGGTTCCGGATACAATATGTTCCTGCTCGGAACCACAGGTGAATATATGGGACAGGCGAACTACAACGAGAGCGAGCTTTGCGCAGGGTACGGTGGATTCAAAAACATCACGATCCGTGGCGGCAGGCTGGTAGGCAATAACAAGAGCAGATCATGCCTGATCCGCATGGCTCACGCAACAAACGTGACGCTGGATGGAGTGACATTCTCGGGTGGAGCAGGAGCACATCAGGTTGAGGTCGCAGCGATTGACGGATTCACGGTGAAGAACTGTACGTTCAGCGATTTCTATGGAATTAAGGGCATCACCGGCAATTATGAGGCCCTGCAGCTTGACATCCCGTGTGCGAAGAGCCCGTATGAGGGCGCATACGAAGACGGAAGTGTGATGCGCAATGTTGAGATTACCGGAAATACATTCCAAAACCTCTCCAAGGGCGTCGGAAGCCATACGATGCTTGTGGGAGCTTACCATGAGAATCTGAAGATCAATAACAATACATTTACCAATATTACAAATGAAGCTATCATCTGTCTGAATTATTACAAATGCGAGATCAAAAACAATACGATGGACAATTGCGGTGCAGGAATTGAGTTTGAATATTATCTTCCGAACCGGTATTGCATTTATAATACAATATTTGACGGTCAGCAGACGTACAATAAGGGAATTAAGCACAAGGCAGAAACTGTGATCAGCGGAAATACGATGACTATCAATTATCACAGCAATTATGTGGGATGCACGGGCATCAATATCTACGGATATAAGCGGACAAGTGCAATTACAGGTGCCGCCGGGAACCGGGTAAAGGCCCAGAACTACTATGTGAGCGGAGTGACGGTGGCAGACAATACCATCGTGACAGCAGGATATGGAATCCGCCTGCAGAATGCAAAGAAATGCACGGTTACGAATAACACGATCATCGGAAAGAACTTCTCGGAGAATGATTCCCATATCAAAAACGGCAATACATACGATGGAATTTATATTACCAGGAAGTCTTCCACATTGGATCTGTCCGGTAATACCATCCGCAATATGAACGGTGGAGGAATCTACCTGTCCGAATCTACTGCTTTGGGTGGAATCAAGAACAACACAATAAGCGGGGTAAAGCGTTATGGAATCTATTTGTACAGCGGCTCCAATGCAAAGGTTGGCATTATTGGCAACAGTATTAAGAGCAAATCTGAGGCAGAAGCGCTGATCTATCTCAACACGACGGCTAAGACAAAGCATTATATCAGAGACAATGTCTTAAAGGGGTATAAGAATAATGCTGCGATCCGTATAGATAATGGAAAGTTTGTTGTTGCGGATAACACGATTTCCAAGGTGTCAGATGGTGTTACAATAGGAACCGGTGAGAATATAGGCGGATCTGTCTACGCAAATAGCTTCAGCTCCAAAGCAGCATCAAGAATCCGGTTTGTGGATAAAAACTACTACATGTCAGAAGCTATGCAGGAGAATATGGTGGTAGAGAGCGGAATTCTTTCGCCGGAGCTTCCAAAGGTAAAGAATATCAAAGGATATGAGGTACAGGTATCTGAGGACGAAAACTTTGCGGAGAATATAAGAATCTATCGCTATAAGAAAAACAAGAAAAATGTGCAGATCACTGATCTTACGGATGGTGCTGCATATTATGTGAGAGCTTACGCTTACAAGACATACAATGGAGTAAGAATCTACAAAAATAATTAAACAGCCGGCAAAACAAAAATCCTGTATGCATGAAAAGATGCATACAGGATTTTATTATTTTATGAGACCAATGAAAAGGTTTATTTATGATGTGCGAACAGGTCTCTGAGCTTGCGGGGAATTGCTGCAAGGGCACATGCAAAACGATAAGAACGTGATTCTTTGATCGCAGTCAGTTCGTGAGAGAGAGCATCTATCTGAGAACGGCTTGCAAGAAGTTCTGCCGCCTGTTTTTTGTTCTTTCGAGCAAGAATCTGATAGCGTCCGTTCTTTTCGTTGAACTGCTTGTAGGTTGCATGGGAAAAGTACACTAAAAATTCCTCGGGTGTGTCGGCAAAAATACGCTCCAGGCTCTGTGCATTGGCAGCGCTGTAATAATAACCGTCTTCCTGAACTGTAATCTCCATCTGAGGGAGAACCTCCTCCTTTATATAGAGATAGGTGGTCCGGAAAGCTTCCCAGCTTCGCATGTTATGCAAAAAGTATAATAATGTGCCAAGAATCTTATTATCGAAGCTGCGCTTCGGATAAGCATTATTTGCAATCAAACATTCGCGCGTAAGCAGCCAATTGTTGATCGGTGTCAACGGCGTTCTGTTAGCTGCCCCGAACTGACTGCGAGGCTGGTTGACCCTGTAGCACACCAGCGGCTTGTCCACAATGGTAATCCGCTTGGCACGGGCAATGCAGTTGATGACAAAGAAAATATCATTACCGTTCGGTGTCTCATGGAAGGTAAGTCCCATCTCCTCAATAAAGGAACGACGAAACAGCTTGTTCCATGGGTGCGCCGTGGCAAAATTTAAAATGTGATCCGGAATGTCCTCACTGCTAAACGGACGCTTGCTAGGAATGTACTTCTTCCGGAGATAGCCGGAGTTTGGAAAAGATTTCTGGATGTCATCGAAGTAATGAGTTGCGGAACAGATACACAAGTCAGCATCGTCCTTTTCACATTGCTTGTACATAAGCTCTAAAGCCTTTGGACGGAAGAAGTCATCCGAGTCCCAAAAGGCGAAATACTTGCCGGATGCAATCGTCATTCCGTAATTGCGGGCGGTTCCTGCATATTTATTTTCCTGATGAAGAAGCTTGATCCGGGGATCCCGGGCAGCGTATTCCGCAAGTATCTGTGGACATTCATCGGTAGAGCCGTCATCCACGCAGATGATTTCAATTTCCTGTAAGGTCTGGCCGATGATGGAATCAAGACATTGGCGCAGATATTGAGCTGTATTATATATAGGTATAATGACAGACACTTTGACTGTATTCATTATATAGACTTCTCCTTAGTCATAGTATTTCTATCATACTATAAATAATGGCTTTTGTCTATTTGAAAAATCCCATATGCCTGGATTCGATTTCTCCGGAAAAAAGTCACAAAGGTTGAATTTTTACTATTAGAATGATAAACTTACTCTGTATTATTATAAGTTGAAATAGGAGTTCACAGATGAAAAAGTTTATAAAAGGATTGACAATCGGTTGCATGGCAGTTCTTCTGCCGCTTGCAATGAAAGCAGAACCGGTCCGCGCTGAGAGCGATATCTATGGATGGGAAGATGACAGCTATGATAATTACAGCGGACAGGAAGAAACACCGGCACAAAAGGATGTCTATGAGGAGACTTCATGGATTCTGTCTGACCAGACCATCGCGAAAGGGGTCACACAGAAAATAGAGCTGGCTAGCGATCTTTACTATGACTGGTATACGGGCGGGTATCTGACCCCAAAGAATGTGACATGGAAGATTGACGGTGATGCTGCCAAGATCAAGTCTACGGGCAAAGGTGGAAAATCCGTAAAGATAAAGGCAAAATCAGAGGGCGAGGCAACCCTTACCGTGACCTATGATATTGAATACAGCAGCTATATCAAACGGTATACATCCACTGCAACGATCCACGTATCTGCACCGAAAATTAAGCAGAAGACGATTGGAATCAACAAGTATGTATCGGACAGTGCAAGTGTGGAAATTACCGGCTGCAACGAGTACAGCAGTATTACCTGTACGCCAAGCAGCAAGAAAATTGACGCATATGCATATTACTCATGGTGGGATGAGAAGATGGTACTGTCGGTCAGTGGTTCCAAGAAGGGAAACTACACGGTCGATGTCAATATTGACGGCAAGAATTTCAAGGTAAAAGTCAATGTATTCTCTGCCCATTATACCTGCAAAGCTTCCCACAGCGTGGATACCTGGATGGACAAGAAGTGGCATGAAGGGGAGACGATGCTCGCATTGTATAAGGGCGAGACGGAACAGCTTAAGATCAAAGGCTTAAAGGCAGGCACTTCTGTTAAATGGACAAGCAGCAACAAGAAAGTAGCTACGGTAAACAAGAATGGTCTGGTAAAGGCAACCGGAAATGGTTACTGTACGATCAGTGCAAAGATTGCAGGTGGCAGCAGTATTACCTATGAGGTGGGCGTTGCTTCTAAGGGAGCGATCAAGGCCGTGTATTATGCGATCAAGCATTTTGGTTCTGAATATTCACAGGCTCAGCGTATGTCAGAAGGAAAATATGACTGCAGCTCTTATGTTTACAGGGCATATCGCGATGCCGGAATCATACTCGGTAACGATAGAAGCTATGCTCCGACAGCAGCCGATCTTGCAAAGTGGTGTGCAAATAAGGGCTATGTAATCTATGATGAAACGGATGAGGTTGATGTGGCAAAGTTGCTTCCGGGAGACCTTATTTTTGAAACCGGGGAGAACAACGGAAGATACAAGGGCATCTATCATGTGGATCTGTATACGGGCAATTACAGTTCACTTACCGTTGAGCGTACCAAATGGTACGGAGATAAGATGTACAATGTGATCATTGCGCGTCCGACGAAATAAAAAGAATGGAAATAGGAACGATGAATGGTTTGGTAAATGCGATAAACAGATATTCCGTTGCGGATATAATTGGGGACGAGCGTGCAAGAAGGTGCATTTCCCGGGTGGTGTTTTATATCTGTCTGGCGGTGTATATGACAGCTTCCCTGTTGCAGTATACTTCCATAAAAACCAGCTATCCGGAGTTTAATAAAGTACTCACGCAGATTACGTGGTATTGTGTATATGTTGCAACTGCAAATATTATCCTGTTTGCAGATTATTCGCTGATACAGATTGTTCTCTATATTGCAATGATGATCCTGCTGTATCAGTCGTACAAGAGTTGTGGTACAAGACTTGTATATCAAGGTTTTGTCATTGCTTTGTCCGCACGCCCTGTCGATTGGAAACACTTGAGAAAAGTGCTGCTATATGGAATGGGGGCATTAATTGCAATATGCCTTATCCTCTATGCGGCAGGTGTACTGATCGGATTTGAGTACTACAAGGGCGAGAAGATGCGGCTGGTTCTTGGCTATAATCACCCGAACGTCCTGGGCTGCATTGTCATGACTTTCGGACTGATCTGGGTGGCTGTATTTGCAAAGCGTAGTAAGCTCTGGGATTATCTTGTGGTTATCGCATTGGCTGCATTCTGCTGGTTGGGACCGATGAGCAGAACCTCCGCGATTTCCCTTGCGTTTGCGGTATTGCTTATGCTCGTTGCGCACTTCTGGGGAGAAAAGCTGCTTGATTGTATTGTTATCCGGTGGCTTTTAAGCCTGTTTGCACCATTTTGCTTTCTTTTGATTTTTGGACTGTCTTATCTCTATACGCCGGATAATGCTTTCTTCCAGAAAATCAATGCGGCACTCAGTGGGCGGGTTGCGTTCGGTCATGCCTTTTTAGACAAGTATCTGCATACATGGATGGGACAGAAGATCAAGATGGTAGGTACCGCGGAATCCCAGAAGACGGGAAAGCCGAATATGTATCTGGACAGTGCGTACATGCGGCTATATGTAAGCATCGGTATCATCGGACTTCTGATTGTTTTGTTTGTGATGATCGCAGCGATGCTCTATGCAATCCGCATGCATGACTGGGGATTGATCATCGGGCTTTTGGCGTTTGGTATCTACGGAATTTCCGAAGTTTATATGATGTACGTTTATTTCAATGTTTTTTTGATGGGGGCAGCTTATGGCGAGTTCTCAGATTTTGGATTATTGATCCGTAGGAAGGAAAAGAATGAAAACCTGTAAGATCCTTGGAGTAAATATCGCCGTGACGAACATGGCGGAAACGGTAAACTATATAGAGAATAACATGGACAAGCTGCGCGGCTCCTATATTTGTGTGTCAAATGTTCATACGACAGTAACTGCGTATGACGATCCGGAGTACTGCAAGGTACAAAATGAGGCGGCATTCGCATTGCCGGATGGAAAACCATTGTCTGTGGTCAGCAAAAAAAGAGGCTACCCGCAGGCTGAGCGTGTGACGGGACCTGATCTGATGGGTGAACTTTTTGCCAGGGATAACGGTCTTAAGCATTTCTTCTACGGAGATACGCCGGAGACGCTTGCTGTCCTTAAAGAAACGCTTACGGCAAAATATCCGCACCTTCAGATCGTGGGGATGATTTCGCCGCCGTTCCGGCCGCTCACAAAGGAAGAGGAAGCAGCAGACATTGCCACAATTAACGAGAGCGGGGCAGATATCATCTGGATCGGGCTTGGTGCTCCGAAGCAGGAACGCTATATGTATGCCCATAAGGGGATATTCCATGGCGTGATGATCGGTGTGGGAGCGGGATTTGCTTACCATGCCGGACAGATCCGGCGCGCGCCGATGTGGATGCAGAGGATCGGTATGGAATGGTTTTACCGTTTGCTGCAGGACCCGAAGCGGCTTGCAGGACGTTATCTGAAGACGAATCTCAAATTTATCTGGAAGGTATGGCGCGAAAAATGATCACAGTGCTTTTGACTTGTTTTAACCGGGCAGAGAAGACGGAACATTGCATCCGGAGCATTGTCGAAGGAAATCCCGGACTTTCCTTTTCCTTTGTGCTGCTTGATGATGCAAGCACTGACCGGACAATGCAGATGTTAGAACAACTTCAAAGAGATGGAATAGATATCATGATCCTTCACGGAGACGGCAATTCATTCTGGGCAGGAGGCATGCGAAAGGCAATCGCCTATGCGAAGGAGAACACGAAGTCTGAGTTTTATCTTCTGGTGAACGATGATGTGGATTTTGAAAAAGGCGCTGTGGAACAGCTGCTGGCGGAGTACGGAGAGGTTTCCGAAGGTGGAAAAACACAGACAGCTCTGGTGGGACCGACCTGCAACAGGGCTGGGGAGTTTACCTACGGCGGTATACGCTATGACAGGGGGATTCATTATACGGCGGTGACACCGGAGATGAATGACAGAAGCTGTGATACGTTTAACATGAACTGCCTCCTGCTTGGAGGTGAACTTTTCAAGGCAAATGCGAATTTCGATCCCTGCTATATTCATGGGCTGGCAGATTTCGACTACGGCCTTGATATGAAGCGCAGGAATATTTTGCTTTGGGTTGCATCCTTTTATGTGGGAAAGTGCGAGAAGAACAGCGAAAAGGGAACATGGATGGACCGGTCATTACCAAGACGGGTCCGGCTTAAGAAAAAGGCGAGTCCGAAGGGGGCACCCTTTCGGCAGTGGTTTCATTTCCTGAGGAAGAATTTTGGCGCGAAGACAGCGCTTTTACACGGATTTACTCCGTATATACGAATTATTGCAGGAAGGTAAAGATATGCAGCAGTCAAAGGACCGTATCCAAAACTTCATATTGCTGATTGTTGATACACTCTGTATCGCAGCAAGCTATTTCCTTGCAGGGGTACTGTGGTTTGGCTGGTACAGAGGCAATTCCTTTGCCAGAATGGCAAGTGAGCTGTGGGATAATGTTGAGATCATTGTGATCGCCTATGCAATCATTGTGATATTTTTTAATTCCAATGACAAGTTCATCCAGAGAGGAAAGCTGGTAGAACTTGGAAGCGTAATCCGCATCAACCTCATTTTTGGTGCGGTCATTTCCGTTATTGAATTTGCGATGCATGAAGTATCACCGATCGGGCGAGGCGTATCATACATCACAGTTATGCTCAATGTGGTTCTGATGTATGTGTCGCATCTTTTGCTGAAGGATTATCTCCTAAAGGTATACAAGAATCGTTTCTCCACGAATCAGATGCTTCTTATGACTACGACAGAGCGCGCGGAGGATATTTTGCAGTCCGTGGTGGAGGGGCGCGAGTGGACGAAGCGGATCACGGGAATTGTGATTGTTGACTGCGACTGTACGGGGCAGAATATTTGCGGAGTTCCGGTCGTAGCATGCGAGGCAGATATGCTTGAATATGTGCGGCGTCAGATTGTGGATGAGGTATTTATCAGCGTCCCATATGATACAGGGGATAATCTGCATGATATTATTATGGAGCTGGAAAATATGGGGATTCGTGTCAACCTGTCTGTCGAGATCTTAAACCAGTTTAAGGATTTCCATGTGGCACTTGAATCCATGGGGGATATTCCGGTGATTTCATTTTCCAATAATAACTATGACTACCGCCAGCTGCTCTGGAAGCGTGTTATGGATATCTGTGGGGCGCTTATCGGAATGGCTCTTACCATTGTAATCGGAATCGTTCTTGTCCCGGCAATCAAATTGGAATCGGAGGGACCAGCGATTTTTAAGCAGAAGCGGGTTGGAAAAAACGGTCGTTTCTTCTATATGTACAAGTTCCGATCCATGTATATCGATGCCGAGGAGAGAAAAGCAGAGCTTACCGCGCAAAACGAGATGGACGGTCTGATGTTTAAAATGGAGGATGATCCTCGTGTCACAAAGGTTGGAAAATTTATCCGGAAGACAAGTCTGGATGAGTTCCCGCAATTTTTTAATGTCCTAAAGGGGGATATGAGTCTTGTCGGAACAAGACCTCCGACGCTGGATGAGTTTGCGCAGTATAAGTCTTATCACAAGAGACGTCTGAGCGCTAAGCCGGGAATTACCGGATTATGGCAGGTAAGCGGGCGCAATGATATCAGCAATTTTGAGGATGTCGTAAAGCTCGATCTTGAATATATCGACAATTGGTCTATAGGACTTGACATTAAGATTCTTTTGAAAACGGTTGCAGCAGTATTTACGCATACCGGAAAATAGAAAGGTGGAAAGTTATGAATGCAAATGGCAAATTAAATATCCTGCAGGTTCATAACTTTTACCAGCAGCCAGGAGGGGAAGACACCGTGGCTGCAAATGAAAAAAGGCTTTTGGAGCAGGCGGGGCATCATGTGGTTACCTACTACAGAAGCAATGCGGAGTTGAATGAGCTGCATGGAATTAAGAAATTTTTGATCCCGTTTACGGCAGTATTTTCCATAAGAACTTACTGTGACATCAAAAGACTTATAAAGGAACAGAGCGTTGACCTGGTGCATATACACAATACACATATGCGGATCAGCCCATCCGTTTTCTATGCGGCAAGGAAAATGGGCGTTCCGGCAGTACAGACGCTGCATAATTTCCGGCTGGCCTGTCCGGCAGGGGTGTTTTACCGGGATGGACATATCTGTGAGGAATGTCTGCAAAAGGGCCTTGGCTGTGCGGTGAAGCATAGCTGCTACCGAAGCAGCAAAGCACAGACTGCTGTTAATGCGGCAGTGACAAAAATCCATCAGATGCTTGGCACATACCGCCGGGCATATTTTATCTGCCTGACGGAGTTTAACCGGGACAAACTGCTGGAACTCAATCAAAATGGAAAACATATCCTGGACGCTTCCAGGATATTTGTAAAGCCGAATTTTACGTTTCGGGACGAACGGACAAGTGGGGAAGACGGAAAAGGAACCATGAACCCGGCCGCACGCCACTTTTTGTTTGTCGGACGCCTTGAGCCGATGAAGGGAATCAATCTGGTGGTCGAAGCCTTTGCACAGATGCCGGAGATGGAACTTAGTGTGGCGGGAGACGGTCCTCTTGGAGAAGAACTGCGCCGGTATGTGGCAGATAACGGAATAAGGAATATTCATTTCCTTGGACAGCTTGATAAAAAGATGCTTCTGGAATACTACAGGACATCCGCTGCACTTATTCTTGCATCCCAGTGGTATGAGGGATTTCCGATGGTGATCACGGAGGCATATGCGCATGGACTGCCGGTTATCGCAGGCAATATCGGTAATCTGTCATCCCTTGTTGAATCCGGCAGAACGGGCATGCTTTATGCGTATGACAGTGCAGAGGCACTGATCAACGCGGTAAGGAAATTTGATGAAAGTAAGCATAAGGACATGCAAAAAAACGCAGCCGCCTTTTATGAGACTGCTTTAAGTCCTTCGGGAAATCTTGCAATTCTCGAACAAATATATCAGAAGATCCTGGAGAGATGACATTGAATATTTTGATTGTGACGCTGGCTATGACAACAGCCGGGCATGGAGCCTATTACAATACGCAGGATGTCGGTCTCGGCAGAGCACTTGCACGGCGGGGACATAAGGTTGACATCTATAAATTCGTAAAAGAAGACAACAGCATGTATTCACCGGAAGAACGACTTTGTGTACACTATATACACAGCAGATCCATTGGATCCCATTCCGTGAACGAGTATGCATTTATCACGGAAGAATGCAATCTTTTGCTCTGCTTTTCCGATAATCAGATTGGTTTTGGACGGTTAAAAAGACGGTGCAGAAAGCTTCATGTACAATGTCTGCCGTATGTGGGCGTGCTGGGAAGCAACAGCACTTCTGGCATAAAGCGAAAGATAAAAGATCTGCTTGCTTCCAATGTGCGGCACTACAGAGACATGACAGTCCTTGCCAAGACCCCACAGGTACAGAAGGAGCTTAAGCTGCGTCATATAGAGAATGTTGTGCTGGCGCCCGTGGGGCTGGACGATGCCCTGCTGCATACGGATTATGCGAAAGTGGATAAACGGACCATGCGAGGGCTGCTTCATTTGCCGGAGGATGGAAAAATTATATTGTTTCTTGCAAGGATGACAGAAGAAAAGCGGCCGCTTGCGATGACAGAGATTTTTGATAAGCTTTATAAAGAAGACAGCCGCTTTCATCTTGTTGTAATCGGAAAGGGCGAACTAGAAGAAGATATGCAACGGGCGATATCACAAAAAGGGCTGGAACAATCCGTAACATATCTGGAACAGGTTCCGAATGCAACCATCTGGCAGTATTTTTGTGCGGCAGATGTGTTTGTCAATTTAAATATACAGGAAATCTTTGGAATGGCAATCCTTGAAGCTATGTATTACGAATGCGCGGTTGTCGCAAGACGCGCGCCGGGACCGGAGTATATCATTGCGGATCTGCAGGATGGGATTTTATGTGAAAGCGATGAGAAAGTGTGGGACGCGGCAGAACGGCTATGCAAGGATCCTGATATGCGGCGCGTGCTTACCGAACGTGCCCACGAGAAGGTTATGACACAATTTCTGTGGAATTGTACAGCAGAACTTATAGGAAAAGAAGTACAGGGAGTATAGATGAGAGTATTGCATATTCTGCACGAACTTTATCCGTCCGGGGCAGAGATGATGATCAAAAATGCATATCCGTATTGGAAAGACGAGACAGACGGAACTATCATGGCGACCGGAAATGAGGAAGGCCCTTTTGCAGAGTCCCTGCGACAGACCGGATACGCGGTGATCCATGTTCCAACCATTGGAACGGGGAAAAAGGCAAAGATAAGACACCTGTGGGCGTTCTGGCGGTATATGAGGAGACACACCTATGATGTGGTACACATCCATAGGGAGTCACTTGCGTTTGAGTATGCGCTCATCTGTAAGCTCACCGGGAACAGAAAGATCTGCAGAACCGTTCACAGCACTTTTGCACATACCGGAATACAGCGTGCGATTAAGTCTGTTACGAGGAATCTGATGAGCCGCTGCATGGGAGTACAGTTTATTGCAATCAGTGACGGTGTGGCAGCAAATGAGAAGCGGGTATTCGGAATTACCTGCAATGCGACTATTTATAATTGGTGCAATAACAAGGAATTTGCATTTATTCCGCAGGAAGAAAAGACGATTTCAAAGAGGGAATTGCTTGCAAAGATAAGCCCGAGGCTTTCCTTGCAGGCCCCAAGGATCCTTGCGATTACAACTGTCGGTAACTGCGCTGATGTAAAAAACCATGTGCTATTGCTGCAGGCAATCGCCCTTATGCGGCATAAAGAACAGATCCGGTATTTCCACGTCGGATATGCGGAACATGCGACAGAAGATGAACAAGCGCTTGTCGGGCAGCTTGGGATCGAACAACAGGTGGTGTTTGCAGGGAGAACGCAGCCGATGCCTTACCTGAAGGGGGCCGATGTGTATCTGATGACATCGAAGTATGAAGGCCTGAGTATTGCGGCACTTGAAGCAATCTTTACCGGGATGCCGGTATTGCTTGCGGATGTACGTGGGCTTAACGAATTTAAAGACAAAGAGCTGTGCAATGTGGATTACTTCGAACCGACGGCGGAGGCGCTTGCCGGAAAATTGGATGCGTATATTGACCGCATGGAGGAGGGCTTGCTCATACCACAGGAAGAGCAGAGCATCCGCGCAGCTGAATTGTATGATATCGCTAAGCAGGTGCAGAAGTATGTGGATGTGTACCACAGTATGATTTCGGATGTGCATCATCCGGGGATACAAAAAGAAAAAAAGAAGCAGATTTAGATAGAATGGGACAAATAGAATGAAGGTTATTTCAGAACTTACCGGAGGCTTTGGCAATCAGCTATTTGCGTATGCATGTGCGTATAGCTGTGCAAAAAAGAATAATGCTAAGCTCTATATCAACACCTATATGTCAGACAACGGCATGACGAGGGAGCTTGGAATCACACGCCTTAATATTGCATATGATGGCAGGATCAGCTATCTTTACAAAAAGGACATTATAAACCGGGCGATTTTTAATAAGATAAGAAGAAGAAAAGCAATCGGGCTCGGAACAAAGATCATAAAAGAGCCGGAGCTCTTTGTGTACCATCCGGAGGTCATGGAGCAAAGCAGAGATGTGATGTTCAATGGCTATTACCAGAATGAGCGGTATTTTAAAGAATATGCCGCGGATATCCGGAGAATGTTTACCCCGAAGGAGCCGCTGTCGGAAGGCGCAAAGCGCCTTGTGGATCTGATCCATGCGAGAAAAGATACGGTGGCTGTTCATATCCGAAGAGGCGACTATCTGATGAACAATGCCAATCTGGAACTGACCTATTTCCGGCAGGCGATGGAGAACATGCGGCAGCAGTATCCGGATGCCACATTCTGCTTCTTTTCCGATGATATGGAATGGGTGAAGGAGCAGTTCCCGGAAAGTGAAAATGTTTTGTACATCTCCGGACAGGAGAACATTGATTATATCGAAGAATTTTTCTGCATGCGGGAATGCTCGCATGATATTATCTCCAACAGCTCATTTAGCTGGTGGGGGGCATATTTAAATCCCAATCCGGGGAAAAAGGTCATCGCACCGATCACCGGATTCTGGAAAAGAGATTTCTATCCGGAGGATTGGCAGGTTATAGAGACGCATTCCGAGAACGGACAGTAAAAATGGAGTAGCAGGGATGGAAAAGAACAAGAAACGTGTAATTGCAAATATGAGCTGGCTGATGGGCGGCAAGATCGTAAATATGATCCTGTCTTTCTTTGTGTCTCTTGCAACTGCGAGGTATCTTGGCCCATCAAATTTTGGCTCCATCAATTACGTTGCCGCGTATGTCTCCTTTTTCTCTTCAATCGCATCACTTGGGCTGAGTGTGATCGTGATCAAGGAGGTCTCTTCCGGGGAGGAGGATGATAATAAGGTTATCTGGACAGGAATCCTTATGCGTTTCCTGACGGCAGTTGTCTCCACCGTTGCGGTAGTTGCCTTTTTTGCGATCGCAAAGAAAAATGATCCGCTTCTTGTACCGATTGCGGCACTTGAGTCGATTGCAATTTTAGCGAGCGCCTTTGATACATTTATGTATTGGTTTCAGGGAAAGCTGCTCGGAAAGTTTGTAAGTATTGCGGGAGTTATCGCGTATCTGGCGATGTCTCTGTACCGGCTTTATCTTCTGGCAAATGGTGCAGACATCCTGTGGTTTGCGTTTGCAACCTCCGTGGATACATTGGTGCTGGCACTTGTGCTGTTCATCTTCTATGTGAAGGAGAATGGCTTCCGGCCGGTGATATCGCTGCCGCTTGGAAAGAAGCTGTTAAAACAATCGTATCACTATCTGATCTCAGGGCTGATCGCGATCCTGTATTCAAAGATCGATCAGATCATGCTTGGCGATATGCTGGATAAGGCATCTGTCGGACTGTACTCCGCGGCACTTACCATTGCAGGCCTGTGGGGAATGATCCCATCGGCGTTTATCCAGTCGGTAAGCCCGATCCTGTACAAGAATGCACAGACTGACCGGGGGATGTTTTTAAAGCGGTTAAAGCAGTCGTATGCCGGGATCTGGTTTTTAAATGTGTGCTGGTCACTGGCGATCTCACTGTTTTCCTACTGGGTGGTACTGCTTTTGTATGGTGCGGAATATATGGGGGCGCGGAAGGCGCTGATCATCGTGGTATGGTATTCGGGAATTTCATCTCTCGGAAGCCTGACGCAGGTG
This sequence comes from Agathobacter sp., assembly GCA_022769125.1. Lineage (GTDB taxonomy): Bacteria > Bacillota > Clostridia > Lachnospirales > Lachnospiraceae > Roseburia. The sequence goes on along the minus strand of JALEKN010000023.1, from coordinate 896 downwards.
TATCTTGCCACGGAAAATAAAAACAAGTACATCAACTACTTTGCACTGGCAGGACTTGTGACAGACGTGGTGCTAAACGCACTGCTCATCCCGCATTTTGGAATTATGGGCGCGGCGGTTGCGACGCTTGCCACCTACTGCGTGATCCATATTGTGATGCCGCTTGTGATCAAAGATACCAGAGAGGCAGCAGTTTTGATCCTGCAAGGAATGATCTTTCGGGATGTTATAGATGAAAATATGAAGCAATACGGTAAAATGATTGTAAAAAAGGTGTTCCGGAGAAAATGAAAAGACCTCTGACATATGGCTATTATCTGCTAAAAGGGAAAAACAGAACAAAGACGATCGAAAGGATCGATGCAATTCCATATATGACCGGGGCAAACAACCGGTTTGCCGGGCGCGATATTGAGCCTGCCGAGGCGGTTCAGGCGCAGATGGCGGAAGATATCCGGCAGGGAAAGCCGTTTATGGCGGGGCGACTCGGAGCGGTGGAGCTGGCAGCAATGCGCTCGTATGAATTTGATGATAAACGGATCATCCGCAAGAATCTTTTGCAGCTGTGCACGAACGCAGGATTTTTTCCGAATGATCCGGGGCTTTTACCGGAATTTTGGGAGAGAATGATAAAAGCCTGCAAAAATACAGACTATCTTGCAGCGTGGTTCCAGCCCTTTGAAGATTACTATCTGGCGAATGTATTTCCAAGGGATATGCACATGACGTACCTGCATTACATTGATCCGTTCCGCTGCCCTGACCATCCTTGGACGGCGTCACTTGCCGGAAAAAAAGTGCTGGTCATTCACCCACAGGACAAGCTGATCAAAGAACAGTACACACAGCACAGAAGTAAGCTGTTTCCGGGAACGGATATTCTGCCGGAGTTTACG
>JALEKN010000018.1 GCA_022769125.1 Agathobacter sp. | reverse complement strand
AACCCCGGCAAAGCCCAAAACGATCAGCTTAAAGGATGACAGTCGCTTTTTTCTATGTTTAATTTCAGACATATATACTTCTCCTGTTTTTGTTTGTTTACAAAGAGTATATTATGAAATATAAAAAAACGGTGTAATGATTCGGTGCTCTGTATTAAGATTGCATTAAGGCGCTCATTCTTTGAAAAAACAGTGCAGAGTATAGCAAACGGCATGAACTACAAGCGTTCACAAACGGATTTCGATTTGCATCGCGGCTGATGATGGAAGTGTACGAGCCAACACTTGAATTAGAACTGTAATAAAGTAAGATAATCGGAAACTCCTTTGGACAAGTGCAGGAATAAAAATTTTGGTTGTACCCTATCCACTTTTTTGCCATGAAAAGTAGAGGGCAAAATTACATAACTATATGGTAACCCAGTTAAATAGCGCTTTTTCGCTGCCTGAACTGTTGACAAATGGTTCTTCTTGTGATAGTTTCAATTTATCGACAATAGTGTCGTGGATCTATAAGTATTCAGGAGGTTTTTAGAGTTATGCAGCAGGGAACAGTAAAGTGGTTTAACGCAAAGAAGGGTTACGGATTTATCTCAGATGAAGCTGGAAACGATGTGTTTGTACATTTTTCTGCTTTGAACATGGATGGATTCAAGGAGCTTAAGGACGGCGAGAAGGTTGAGTTTGAAGTCGTTGACGGCGAGAAGGGACCACAGGCAGCAAACGTATCACGTTTGGCTTAGTCCAAAGCCGCATAGAGCGGTACAATAAAGACACCAAAAGAGGCAATCGGTTCTGGATGAACCGCTTGTCTCTTTTTTACTTTTCAAATACCACATTTTGGGCTATACTATTACCATATTGTGTCAAAATGACAAAGAGTAGGAGAAACATGTATGAGTATTTATGATCTGAAGGCATATGAAGTGTTGGAGGACCGCGAGGTAAGCGATGTCAAATCCCGCGGTTATATTTTACGGCATAAGAAGAGTGGGGCAAGAGTTGCAATTCTGTCCAACGATGATGACAATAAGGTGTTCTATATCGGATTCCGGACAACTCCGCAGGACGAGACTGGCGTGCCACATATTATTGAGCATACCGTTCTTTGCGGCTCTGATAAGTTCCCATTAAAGGATCCGTTTGTAGAGCTGGTAAAGGGTTCACTGAATACGTTCTTAAATGCGATGACGTACCCGGACAAGACGGTGTACCCGATCGCAAGCTGTAACGATCAGGATTATAAGAACCTGATGGATGTTTATATGGATGCTGTTTTTCATCCGAACATTACGAAGTATGAGGAAATCTTTAAGCAGGAGGGCTGGCACTACGAGCTTGAGAGCGAGGACGCTCCGCTTACGATCAATGGTGTTGTATATAACGAGATGAAGGGTGCATACTCTTCCCCGGAGGAGGTACTTGCAAACCATATTTTTAAGTCACTTTTCCCGGACAACACTTATAGCAAAAATTCCGGCGGTAATCCGGCATATATTCCGACACTGACCTATCAGGAGTATCTGGCATTTTATCACAAGTATTACCATCCGGTGAACTCTTACATTTATCTGTACGGCAATATGGATATCGAGGAGCGCCTCACATGGATGGATGAGGAGTATTTGAGCAAGTACGAGCAGATCGAGGTGGAGTCTGATATTCCGATGCAGAAGCCATTCGATAAGCCGAAGGATGTGGTTGCGGATTACTCAATCGCATCGGATGACCCGGAAGAGAACCAGACCTACCTTTCTTACAACCGTGTCATCGGTGAGTCGACTGATCCGGTATTGTATCGCGCGTTTGATGTACTTGACTATGCACTGTTCAGTGCACCGGGAGCACCGGTTCGTCAGGCATTGATCGATGCGGGGATAGGCGATGATGTGTCCGGCTCCTTTGAGAGCGGCATCAAGCAGCCGGTATTTTCTGTTATGGCAAAAAATGCAAACGCTTCCGACAAGGAGCGTTTCGAGCAGATCATCCGCGAAACGCTGGAGAAGCTGGTAGCGGGCGGAATCAACAAGGATGCGCTTTTAGCAGGAATCAACAGTGCAGAGTTCCGTTTCCGTGAGGCAGATTTCGGACAGTTCCCGAAGGGACTTTTATATGGACTTACCTGCATGGATAGCTGGCTGTTTGACGACAGAAAGCCGTTTATCCATCTGGAATGCTTAGATACTTTTGCATTTTTGAAGGAGCAGGTAAAGACTAATTATTTTGAGGAGCTGGTAAAGAAATATCTCCTCGACAACACACACGGATCAACGGTTATGATCGTGCCGAAACGCAACAAGAATACCGAGGAAGAAAACGCACTTAAGGAAAAGCTCGCACAGTACAAGGCAAGCCTCTCCAAGGAGGAGCTGGCGCAGCTTGTTGCAGATACCAAGAGCCTGAAGGCATATCAGGAGGAGCCAACTTCAGAGGAAGACATGAAAAAAATCCCGATGCTCTCCAGAAGCGATATGAAGAAGGAGGCAATGCCGTTCTCCAACGAAGAGACAACACTTGCAGGGACAAAGGTTGTCTTGCATGATGTGGATGCGAATGGAATTGACTATATAGATTTGATGTTTGAAGCGAAGGATGTTGCGGCAGAGGATATCGGATACATGGCATTTTTATCCGGTGTGCTCGGCTATGTAGATACCAAGTCCTACAAGTTTGCGGATCTTTCTAATGCAATCAACATCTACACCGGCGGAATCAATACTGGGGCGAGCGTGTACCCGAATGTGAAGAAGCAGGATGTGATCGAGGTTAAGTATGAAGTCAAAATCAAAGTTCTTGAGGAGAATTTAAAGGATGCGATGAATCTGTGCAATGAGATCATCCATTCTTCTGATCTTACCGACATTAAGCGCCTGACCGAGATTACCGCGCAGACCAAGGCAAGATTGCAGTCTACCTTGAGCGGAACCGGTCATCGCGTGTCAACGATGCGCGCAATGTCATACTTCTCCAAGTATGCATATTATCAGGATGCAATGTACGGCGTGGAGTTCTATCGCGTGATCTGCGAGATCGAGAAGCTGTTAAAGGATGATCCGCAGAAGCTGGTTGCAAAATTAAGAGAGCTTTCCGACAAGCTTTTCGCAAAGAATCGTCTGATCGTAAGCTTTACCGCAAGCCGCGAAAGCTACGAGAAGGCAGAAGGGGAGCTTGCGGCTGCAATCAATCTGTTAAAGGCTGAGTCTGCTGTCGGAAAAGAAGCCGAGCTTCCGCTTACAAAGAAGAATGAAGGCTTTACCGATGCGTCACAGATCCAGTATGTTGCGCGTGCGGGAAGCTTTACGAAGCATGGGCTTGCTTATCACGGTGCATTAAAAGTCCTCCGTCTGATCCTTGAGTATGACTACATGTGGATCAATATCCGTGTAAAGGGCGGTGCATACGGATGTATGGCCGCATTCCTGCGCACAGGAGAGACGTATTTTGTTTCTTACCGCGATCCGAACCTTGCCAAGACCAACGAGGTCTATGAGGGCATCCCGGAGTATGTAAAGAATTTTGATCCGGATGAGCGCGATATGACAAAGTATATCATCGGAACGTTCGGAAGCCTTGACACACCACTTAATCCGGAGGCAAAGGGCTCTAGATCGATGGCTGCATATTTAGAGGATCTTACATTTGAGGATGTACAGAGAGAGCGTGATGAGATCCTTGCTGCAACAAAGGAGGACATCCGCGCACTTGCAAACCGCATCGAGGCAGTTCTTTCCGACGGCAATCTCTGCGTCATCGGCAACGAGAACATGATCCGCGAGGCATCCGGCATGTTTGACAAGATTGAGAAGCTGTACGTTTAATAAGATAGAAGATAACAGAGGAAAAAGAATGAATGACAATTTTAAATCTGGTTTTGTGACGATCATCGGACGTCCGAATGTTGGTAAGTCCACACTGATGAACCGGCTGATCGGACAGAAGATCGCAATAACATCCAACAAACCGCAGACGACACGCAACCGCATACAGACAGTATATACGGATATGGAACGCGGACAGATCGTGTTTTTGGACACGCCGGGAATCCACAAGGCGAAGAACAAGCTTGGCGAATACATGGTCAATGTGGCGGAAAAGACGCTCAATGAGGTGGATGTGATCCTGTGGCTGGTGGAGCCGACCAACTTTGTCGGGGCGGGCGAGCAGCATATCATCGAGCAGCTCAAAAAAGTCAGGACACCGGTAATCCTTGTCATCAACAAGGTTGACACCGTGGAGCACGACAAGGTGTTTGAGTACATCGACACCTACCGGAAGCTGTATGACTTTGACGAGATCATTCCGACCTCGGCGCTGCGTGGACAGAATACACAGGATGTGATCGACACGATCTTTAAGTATCTGCCGTATGGGCCTCAGTTCTATGATGAGGATACGATCACGGATCAGCCGGAGCGCGCGATCTGTGCGGAGATCATCCGGGAGAAGGCACTTCATGCGTTAAATGATGAGGTGCCGCACGGCATTGCGGTTGCCATCGACCAGATGAAGTTCCGCAAGGGAGGCGGTATCGTGGACATTGATGCAACGATCGTCTGCGAGCGTGATTCCCACAAGGGTATTATCATCGGAAAACAGGGCGCGATGCTAAAGAAGATTGGTTCGAATGCGCGCTATGAGATGGAGAAAATGCTGGATGCACAGGTCAATCTTAAGCTCTGGGTAAAGGTAAAGAAAGATTGGAGAGACAGTGATTTCCTGATCAAAAACTTTGGATACCGAGAAGAAGATTAATCGGGAGCGAACTTCCATTTTTTGATAGGAATATGACCATAGCCAAATGCAAATCCTAACAGTAAGATCGGTTTTAGGACTGGAGGATATGCATATGGAGGAATTCTGGGAAGCATTTTTGACCACAGGAAAAGTAACGGATTATTTAAAGTATAAAGGTACAATGGCAAAGGAGCAGACAAAGCGGGTGGAACAGGTGACACGGCACTTGTATCCGTCGGGAAACTGCGAGTTTGCCGGGGAGTGGCCTACAAAAAAGGAAGAGAGCAATGAGTGAGTCTGTCGTTTTGACGGGGATGGTACTGACTGCCATGCCAATCAGTGACTATGACAAGCGAATAACGATCCTGACGAAGGAAAGAGGCAAGATTACGGCGTTTGCAAGGGGGGCGAGACGCCCCCAGAGCCAGCTCCTTGCCGCAACCAATCCGTTTTGCTTCGGAGAGTTTGAACTGTACGAGGGAAAAAGTGCCTACAATCTTATCAAAGCCAGCATACATAATTATTTCCGGGAACTTACGCTTGATGTTGAAGGAGTGTACACCGGATTTTATTTTTTGGAGTTCGCGGAGTATTTCTGTCAGGAGAACAACGACGAGAAGGAGATGCTAAAGCTCTTGTATCAGTCGCTCCGGGCGGTGGAGAGCCCGGCGTATGACAACCGGCTGGTGCGTGCGGTGTTTGAACTGAAGGCAATGACAATAAACGGCGAAGGACCGCAGGTGTTTTCCTGCATGAACTGCCACAAGAAGGATGTTGCGCTGGTAAGTTTTTCCGTCCCAAGGGGAGGAATGCTCTGCGAGAGCTGTGCACATGTACAAAAGGGTATTAGTGTGTGCAACTCCACCAGATACGCATTACAGTATGTCGTGTCATCATCGGTTGAGAAGCTGTTTTCCTTTAAGGTGTCCAATGAAGTGGCAAAGGAACTTTGCGAGATTGCAACGGCATATATTTCCCACTATGTGCGGCATACCTTCAAATCATTGCAGATAATTGCCGATGGGGCGACATTTTTGACTTGAAGCGGTAAGGTGAAAAGTGTATAATAGCATGGATTCTTAAATGAAACGAGGAACAGAATATGAAGAGGTTTACCACTGTTTTTGTTGTCCTTGCGTTTGCTGTAGGACTTCTGAGCGGTTGCGGGGATAAGTATGAGGCTGTTGACAGTACTGTATTTATCGAGAAGGACGGAACCGTGTTATCGACAGATATTGAATCCTTTGATCCTGCAACTTATGATGAAAATGGCCTGAAGTCATTCGTGGAAGAGACAATTGATGGATATACCGCAGAGCACGGAAAGAATTCCGTTTCCCTGCAGGATCTTACATTTGAGGAAGGACAGGCAAAGCTGTCAATCCGGTATGCATCCGTTTCTGATTATACAGCTTTTAATGAAATCGAATTATTCTCCGGGAGTCTTGCGGAGGCACTTGCCGCCGGATATACATTTGATGGTGAATTTGCAGAGATTAGTGACGGAGAAAGAAAGATATGTGATGCGTCTGCCTTTTTAAACGGAGATGGCTACAAGGTAGTCATCATCAAGGCAAACACCAATGTGCATGTGAATGGAAAAGTGCGTTATGTTTCTGCACAGAACGTAGCAATGCTTGATAACAGCACGGTATCTATTTCAAATGAGAATACAATGGATGACAGTGTGGTGACAGATGATACTGAGGTGGAGGATACCCAGACGGAAGTGGTTGATGCCATGACGGAAAGCCCGAGCGATGCGGATGAAGGAAGCGTTGGTGAGGACGATCTGCTGCTAGATGAAGAAGACACCGAAGTGGTGTTTGTTTTCGATGAGGATGAGCAGCAGGAGGACGATTCTGCTTCATCTGTAAACAGCAGTTATTCCAACAAATACACATATATCATATACAAATAATAAGAAGGCGAGGAAAAGTGTTATGGAAAAGTCAATGGACAAAATTGTTCAGGTAGCAAAAGCGAGAGGTTTTGTATATCCGGGATCTGAGATTTATGGAGGTCTTGCGAATACATGGGATTATGGTAACCTCGGTGTTGAGCTGAAGAACAATGTAAAACGTGCATGGTGGAAGAAGTTCATTCAGGAGAACCCATACAACGTCGGCGTGGACTGTGCAATTCTTATGAACCCGCAGACCTGGGTGGCATCCGGACATCTCGGAGGCTTTTCCGATCCTCTTATGGACTGCAAGGAGTGTCATGAGCGTTTCCGTGCAGACAAGCTGATCGAGGATTATGCAGACGAAAATTCCATCGATCTTGGCGGTTCTGTTGATGGCTGGACCAATGAACAGATGGTAAACTTCATCGAGGAACATCATGTATGCTGCCCATCCTGCGGCAAGCACAACTTTACAGATATACGTCAGTTCAACCTGATGTTTAAGACTTTCCAGGGTGTTACCGAGGATGCAAAGAATACCGTATATCTCCGCCCGGAGACTGCACAGGGTATCTTTGTCAACTTCAAGAATGTACAGCGTACCTCCAGAAAGAAGATTCCGTTTGGTATCGGTCAGATCGGAAAGTCCTTCCGTAATGAGATCACACCGGGTAACTTTACATTCCGTACCAGAGAGTTTGAACAGATGGAGCTTGAGTTCTTCTGCGAGCCGGGAACCGACCTGGACTGGTTCCAGTATTGGAGAGGCTTCTGCCGTGACTGGCTGCTTTCCCTCGGCATCAAGGAAGATGAGATGAGACTCCGTGATCACTCTCCGGAGGAGCTTTGCTTCTACTCAAAGGGAACAACCGATATCGAGTTCTTATTCCCATTCGGATGGGGCGAACTTTGGGGTATTGCAGACCGTACCGATTATGATCTTACCCAGCATCAGAATACATCAGGTCAGGATATGTCTTACTTTGATGATACCAAGAATGAAAAATATATCCCGTATGTCATCGAGCCTTCACTTGGTGCAGACCGTGTCGTATTGGCATTCCTCTGCGCAGCTTACGACGAGGAAGAACTTGAGGGTGGCGACGTTCGTACTGTATTCCACTTCCATCCGGCACTTGCACCGGTTAAGATTGGTGTGCTTCCGCTTTCCAAGAAGCTTAACGAAGGTGCTGAGAAGATCTTTACACAGTTGTCTAAGACCTACAACTGTGAGTTTGATGACAGAGGAACGATCGGAAAGCGCTACCGCCGTCAGGATGAGATCGGTACACCATTCTGCATCACCTACGATTTTGATTCTGAGGAAGACCATGCAGTTACTGTCCGTGACCGCGATACCATGCAGCAGGAGCGTGTAAAGATCGAGGATCTTGAGGCATATTTTGCAAAGAAGTTTGAATTTTAATTAAAATGCAATCTGAATGAGACAGAAGGCAGGACGCTGCACCAAAGAGGTGTGAGGTTCTGCCTTTTTAATTTTATAAAAAAGTACGACGCAGTGAATCTTGTCAGCCGTTATATTGGACAAAAAAGAAATGGTAATTTGTGCATGTTTTACAATATCCTCGCAGGGGGGATATATGTTATACTTTTTATACATACAGATTATATCTGTGGTGTGAGTATGAGGGATAAATAAGAGGGAAAACAAATGAATAACAATTCACCTAAGATTCTTGCTGTTGCAGGCAAAGGCGGGGTGGGAAAGACTTCGATCGCGGCGACCATGGTGCGTCTTTTGACGGAGCATTTCCCGGACAAAAAGATCCTTGCCATTGATGCAGATCCGGCGGTGGGATTGTCAACTGCGCTCGGAATTGAAGTGCAGACTACGATCGATGATATCCGCAAGGATGTAATCGCTACCGTGGAGGATGGCAATTCAAAGGCTGCAATCGAACTGCTTGGAGAGGCAAGATATCGGATCTTTGACGCACTTGTGGAGACGGATGGATTCAGCTTTATTGCGATTGGGCGTCCGGAGGCTGCAGGCTGCTACTGTAAAATCAATTCGTATCTGAAAGAAGTTATCGGAATCCTATCGGACAATTTTGATTATGTTGTGATCGACGGCGAGGCAGGCATCGAGCAGATCAACCGCCGTGTGATGGAGAAGGTAACACATCTGTTTTTAATCACGGATTCAAGTAAAAAGGGAACACAGGTTATAAAGACAATCAAATCGGTAGCGGATGAGCTTGTCATGTATGAACGTGTCGGCGTGATCGCGAACCGCATTCCATCTGAGAATGGTGTCGTTCCGGAGGCAATCAAGGAAATCATGGACACCGGTAATATTCCTGTTCTAAGCTATATCCCATCGGATTTGGCTCTTGCGGAGTTTGACCTTAAGGGAGAGAACGTTTTTTATCTGCCTGCTGATGCCGCAATTGTGCAGGGAGTAGAACAGGCACTTACCGGGATTGGCATTCTGAAATAGATAGGCCACGCGGAGAAAGCTATAAATTGGCAATTAACTGACAATTGTGTGACTATACAAACGAAAAGGAAATTATATGAAAGATTTAAAGCATTTGTATTATTTTGAGAAGCTTCTTGAGGATGCCAACAATGAACTTGTGAGGCAGGCACAGGCAGAGGGTAAAAAGTGCGTTGCGACGGTCTGCGAGAATATCCCGGAACCGCTTTTGAACCTGCCGGGGCTTTTTTCGGTGCGTCTGCGTGCACCGCGCACCGGCTCGATGGAGATGGCAACCTATTACATGACAAGCTTTTTGTGTGAATATACCAGAGCTTTGTTGGAGCGTGCGATAGAGGGTGGTTACAATTTTACTGACTGCATCATCACGCCGGATGGCTGCTCCATGATGAACCGCTGTGTTGAGAACATGGAACTTCTTAAGACGATGGGAAAGGGCAAAGAGAACTATTTCTATCAGTACATGGAAATCCCGATGAAGGCGGATGACAACGGACTGAATCTCTATGTCTTACAGTGTAAGAACCATATCCTGAAACCGCTTCACGAGAGCTTCGGCGTTGATATTTCGGACGAGGCGATCCGGGCTGCGGTTGCAGAACACAACGAGATCTGCCGCCTGATCCGCCAGATCGGTGAATATCGTAAGGAGGAGAATCCACGCATCACCGGATATGAATACCATATCCTTACGCTGGCAACCTATGTCGCTCCGAAGTACCTTCTGATCGACAAGCTGAAGGAGACCTTGGAGGAACTTAAGACGAGAGAACCGGATGAGAAGAACAAATATCGTGCAAGAGTCGTGTTTGTAGGCTCTGAGGTGGACGATGTCGATGTGATCCGTCTGGTGGAAGAGTCCGGCGCTTATGTATGTGCTGACCGTTTCTGCCTTGGCTCGTTCCCAGGGAGAAATGAGATTATTCTGACGGATGACGAGGATGCGCTGACACAGATCTGCAGACAGTATATGTACCGCGGACAGTGCCCGAGATACATGAATCAGGCGAAGATCCAGGAGCGCCGCAAATATGTGGCGGATCTTGCAAGGGAATATCACGCGGATGGTGTGATCTATGAACAGATCAAGTTCTGCGACCCGTGGGCTTACGAGCGCATGGTGGGAACCGTAGTGCTCCGCGATGATTACAAATATCCGGTGCTGGCGGTCGATCGTCCGTATTCTATCGGAAGCTCCGGACAGATGCGTACAAGAGTGCAGGCTTTTGTGGAAAGCATTGAGATCAAGAAAATCCAAGGGGGTGCAAAATAATGGCAAAAGAGATCGGAAAAGACCGATTGGGCGATTTTTACTCCCATGGAAAGGTCAGGAAGAGACGAGAGTGGAGAGGCTTAAAGGACACCTGGTATGATTATACGAGATGGCTGTGGATCATGAAGACATTATCCCTGTTCCTTATGAAACCGCGCAATATCAAGGGACTGTTCCGTTACCGCTGGATGGTCAATTATTTTGCGGTTCCGATGATGGTAGACCGGCATACACAGGGACTTCGAGGGGAATATCTGCGCATCTGCCATCTGGAGCAGGATCTGATTATCGAGGATGTTGCAAAGCTTCTGGACAATTTGTTCCGCGGGGACAGAAGACTTGGAAATGATACGGAATTTTCCAAGAAAGTATGTCTGGTGGATGAGAATGAGATGACAGCGATTCTCATGGGATTCCCAAATGTTAAGGGGCTCAGCCGTGAGACACCGGCAACCTATGTATCGGTACTGTTGAATCAGAGTGCGGCACTCCACTATATCGATGTTGCACAGGAATATGGATTGTCCGGAGACGTATGCCCGATGCCGGAGGCAGAGGCAGGCGTATCCATTGACGACGATTATCCGGTACTCGGGGCATGTGCAGTACAGTGTAATACGACCTGTGATGGATCACTGATGGGCAACGGTGTTATCTCAAAGCGTCTGGAGCTTGAGGACGGCATCCCGGTATTCCAGCTCGCAGCGCCACTCCGGCACAGGGAGGATGATGTTCAGGAATATGCGGCGCAGGAGGTGCGCAATGCGATTGCATTTATCGAGGAACATACCGGGGAGAAATGGGATTGGAAGTATTACTTTGAATGTGCAAAGCGTGTAAACGAATCGACCCGTCACCGCATGGACTGGCTTGATATGAACAAGACGGACTATCCGCAGGTGTTCGGTTCCAACCTTGCACTTTACACGGAGACAAATTACATGGCAATCTGCGGCAAGATCCCGGCGTTTGTTGAGACAGACCGCAAGATCTCTGCACTTGCAGAGCAGGCCTATAAGGCAAAGAAGCGCGCAGCAAAGGAATATCGCCACCGTGCGATTGTATGGGGCGTTCAGTCGCACTTCTACATGGATTTCCTTGTATGGCTGTTAAACTGTTGGGGCATTGTTCCGCTTACGGACATGCTTTCCATGGTGTCCACCAAGATGATCGCGGAGGAGGATACTCCGGAGAACCGCAAGCAGGCAATCTATGATATGGCATGGCTGACCGAGAATATGATCATGCGTAACCGTACACACGGCGGCTACAAGGTTCTTCTCGATGAACTCTGGGAGTTCTGCGAGGAGTTCAATGCGGATATGGTCATTCTTTGGGAGCACATGAGCTGCAAGGCACTCGATGGTATGCACGGACAGTTTGAGGAGAAGGCAAGAGAGCGAGGCATCAAGCTGATGTGGGTAAATCACGATCTGTTTGATCCACGTATCGTTTCCAGACAGGGTGTGCGTGATCAGGTCAACCGTTATATGCGTTCGGTCATGAGAGAGGAGCCGATCGACCCATCTCTTGAAATTCTGCCGGATGAGCATTCCTGGTAGGATAGGACGGATTAAGAGAAAGACACTTAGGAGGATAAATAAATGAGGTATTTTGGTGGATGCGATTCAGGCAGTACCTATACAAAGTGTGTCATCATCGATGAGACGGGAAAGATGGTAGCGGATGTGACGCTCCGTAGCCGCATCAATGCAGTGCTAAGCTGTGAGGAGTCGTTAAAGCTTGCGGCAGAGCAGGTGCCGGATCTTGGCAGCGCAAAGGATCTGGCATATCTGGTTGGTACGGGATACGGAAGAAATAAGGTTCCGTTTGCGGATGAGAATATTTCCGAGATCAGCTGCCATGCGATGGGCGTGCATGTGGCAAACCCGGATGTAAAGGCAATCATTGATATCGGAGGACAGGACGTAAAGGGTATCGCGGTCGACACCGACGGAACGGTACTTAACTTCGCGATGAATGACAAGTGTGCTGCTGGAACCGGACGGTTTTTCGAGGCAATGGCAAGAGCTTTTGAGATGGATCTTGACGAGTTCTCAAAGCTTTCCTTAAAGGCAAAAAATGTGATCCCGATCACAGCGCAGTGTACGGTTTTCGCGGAGTCCGAGGTTATCTCCCTAGTCGGAGAGGGCAAGCCGATGGACGAGATCGCGGCAGGAATCGAGCTGTCTGTGGCAAAGAGGTGCTTTGTTATGTCAAAGAAGGCAGGCGCTGTGGATTCCATTACGCTTACCGGCGGATGTGCAAAGAATGCAGGCTTAAAAGAAGCGATCGAGAAGGTCTTGAATCTTAAGGTGATCGATCTTCCGGTCGACCCACAGCTGATCGGAGCGCTCGGTGCAGCAGAGTTCGCGAGACAAAAGGGAATGGCAAGGGGCTAAAAGGAGGCAGCGATGGCAACATTTTTACATGTAATTCTTATTTTGGCGATTGTATTTGTATGCCTGTTTGTGTTAAGCTTTATTGTCTACTTTTTCAATCTGGACATGAAGCTTCTGGCAGCGCTTGAGCCGCTGTTCCTAAAGCATTATGACAAGATAAAGAGAGACAAGCATCTGTAATTATGAAACTATACGATGAGATTATGGAAAAGACCATAGAACTGGCAGCGGCGTGTGGCGGTCATGCAACTTTGACGGCAGATGCCCCATGGCCGCTTACCTCGGAGCGCAATATGGTGCTTCGGAGTGAGCTGGCGTATGAGCTTGGCTCGGACTTAAATCCGGGGCTGGGAGCAACAATTCTTACGGACAATGCCGATCTTGTACCACAGAATGAGATTATTGTCTGCGGGAGGGATCTAAGCGAGATCGACAAAGATCTGCCTTATGCGCGTATTGCGCTGGTTCGTGTGGAGGATGACAGGATGGGTACGGGCAACGCACTCTACAATGCCATCCGCAAGCTGGAATATGTCCGTTATCACTTTTATCCGGAAGGATTTATGATGCGGATTTCTGCTTCAAAGAACAAGGAGAGTGTCCGTGTATCAAAGGAAGCCCTTAATGATGGCATCACTTTCGGAAAGGTCGGAAGTGCCATGATACAGGCATTTGAAAAGCAGGAGGCAGTCCGGGCGGTAAAGCTGATCTACATTACCGATCCGGCATTTGATTACCCGGCATTGAAGGATCTGCTGGCACAGAGTGAATCGATCACAGAGACGATTGACCACATGTTAAAAGATCTGAAGATGGATTGCAACGTGTGCAATCTCAAGCCGGTATGTGATGAGGTAGAAGGACTGCGTGAACTTCACTTTGAGGGGATGAAGCCGGAGTCTTGAAACAGTTACGCAAGTAACTAATATTTATTTAAAGGAGTATAAAATGAGAGAGGACAAGTACACAAATTTTGAAGATTATTCAAAATGGGCTGCAAATCACAAGAATGATAAGGCTCCAAGCGACAAGATCATCAAGCTTGGAAGAAAAATCACAGATGTAGCCGGACACATTTTTGGTGGGGTAAAGGTGGAGGACCCGGAATACTGGGGACTTGCCGAGATCGTCACCGAGGAGATGGCAGAGGTTGGGCTGACCATGAAAAAACGTGTACATTACACGTTTGATGAACTTTGCAAAATGAACCCGGATAAGGTGGAAAAGCTTGGAACAGAGGGATTCCAGAAGCTTTTGGATGAGATGAGCTATATCGGACTTTTGGAGTACGATTACGGATACCACTACGACCACAATGGCCGTACCGCTCCACAGTCTGAGAGAAGATATACACTTCCGATGTTTGTGCCGGGGTCTGCCGAGCTGTTTAACATGGAAGAACTTCCGGATAAGAGTAATCCGCGTCTGAAGGATCATCCGGATGTAGCATCTTTCTTTGAGCGTATGA
The DNA here is from genome assembly GCA_022769125.1 of Agathobacter sp. Classification (GTDB taxonomy): domain Bacteria; phylum Bacillota; class Clostridia; order Lachnospirales; family Lachnospiraceae; genus Roseburia. The sequence continues at coordinate 5,471 of JALEKN010000018.1, read as the reverse complement.
CATTTATTCCGCTTGCCGGAATTACACAGATGGTTCCTCCGGGAGGCGCAGGTGTCGGAATGCATGTTATTCCGGTTGAGAAGGCGATCTCTATGGAGAATGAAGCAATCGATATCGAGAAGCTGTCTTATTGGTTAAGCAAGTATGAAGGAAAGATCGGTGTTGGACGCTGCTCCTGCCGTGCTTCCAGAAAAGCGATCGGTGACGGTTGTGCAGATGACGATTTCGGATGGTGTATTGGTGTCGGCGATTTCGCGGACTACTGCCGTGAGACCGGTAAGGGACACGACATTACTAAAGAGGAAGCGCTTGCAATTTTACAGAGAGCCGAGGAAAATGGTTTTGTACACCAGATCACCAATATTGATGGTGAGAACAAGATCTTTGGTATCTGTAACTGTAACGTGGAAATCTGTAATGCGCTGCGTACCTCACAGTTGTTCAACACTCCGAATATGTCACGTTCTGCGTATGTTGCACACGTTGACAAGGAGAAGTGTGTTGCCTGCGGCCGCTGCGTAGAGTATTGTCCGGCTGGTGCTACCAGACTTGGTCAGAAGCTGTGCGACAAGGAAGGCAAGGAGATCCAGTATCCAAGACAGGAGCTTCCGGATGCAACCAAGTGGGGCGAGGACAAGTGGGATTACAATTACCGCGACAACAACCGCATCAACACCCACAAGACCGGTACTGCTCCATGTAAGACCGCATGTCCGGCACATATCGCTGTTCAGGGTTACTTAAAGCTGGCTTCCCAGGGAAGATACCAGGATGCACTTGCTCTTATCAAGAAGCAGAACCCATTCCCGGCAATCTGCGGACGCGTATGTAACAGACGTTGCGAGGATGCATGTACAAGAGCGACCATCGATCAGGCTATTGCAATCGATGCAGTTAAGAAGTTTATCGCTGAGCAGGATCTAAACGCTGAGACAAGATATATTCCGCCGACAGTCATCCCCGCAAGTATCCACATGGATCACTTTGATGAGAAGATCGCGATCATCGGTGGAGGTCCGGCAGGACTTACCGCAGCATTTTATCTTGCAGAAAAAGGCTATCGTCCGACCGTATTTGAGAAGAACGAGTATGCCGGCGGTATGCTCCGCTATGGTATCCCATCTTACAAGCTTGAGAAGAATGTGATTGATGCCGAGATCGATGTTATGCGTCAGATGGGTGTCGAGATCAAGACCGGCATTGAAGTTGGAAAAGACATCACGATCGATTTCCTCCGCAAGCAGGGGTATAAGGCATTTTATATTGCAATCGGATGCAGCGCAGGACGCCGTCCGGGAATTCCGAATGACAATGCAGAGGGAACCTTTACAGCAATTGACTATCTGCATGAGGCAAACTGCGGTGGTGTTGAGTATACGGGCCGCGTAGTTGTAATCGGTGGTGGAAACGTTGCAATCGATGCTGCAAGAGTTTCTTCAAGAAACGGTGCCTCCGAGATTACCCAGCTATGTCTGGAGTCTGAGGCTGATATGCCGGCTTCCAAGGAAGAAGTATTAGAGGCAGCAGAGGATGGCGTTAAGATCAAGTGCGGATGGGGACCGAAGGAAGTTCTCGTAACAGACGGCAAGGTTTCCGGAATCGTATTTAAGAGATGCTTATCTGTTAAGAATGCAGAGGGACGTTTCGCACCGACCTACGATGAGAATGAGACGATCACCATCGAGTGTGACCGTGTGATTTTCGCTGTCGGACAGGCTTCCGTATGGGGAGACCTTGTGGCAAATGAGAAGCTCGAGTTCAATGGACCGGCTGTTGTTGCTGACAAGCTTACATACCAGACTACCCAGCCGGATATCTTTGTCGGCGGTGATGTGTATACAGGACCAAAGTTTGCGATTGATGCGATCGCAGCAGGAAAGATCGCTGCAGAATCCCTGCACCGCTATGTGCATGACGCACACATGAAGATCGGACGTAACCGTTGGGAGTTCACCGAGCTTGACAAGTACAATATCTCTGTGCCAAGCTACGACAATTCTTCCCGTCAGGAGGCTGGTGTGGATGATACCGTTCCGGCAAACTCTTTTAAGGATGCCCACCGTACACTAACCGAGGCACAGGTTAAGATCGAGACTGCCCGCTGCTTAGGCTGTGGTGCTACGATCGTTGATCCGAATAAGTGTATCGGCTGCGGCGTATGTACGACAAAGTGTGCATTTGATGCGATTACCCTCCACCGCGATCATCCGGAATGCTCTAAGATGGTGGTTGCCGAGGATAAGTTTAAGGCGATCATCCCTTACCAGTTAAAGCGTGCCGGAAAGATTTTATTACACAAAAAGAACTAAGGGGGAATCATGCACGAACTTGGTGTAGTATTCTACGTTGTAAAAGATGTAAAAAAAGTGGCGGAGGAGAACGATGTCAGGCATATTTCCGCCGTCACGATCGAACTTGGCGAGGTTTCCGCAGTCATACCGGAGTATCTGGTTGACTGCTGGAACTGGGCGAGGAAAAAGGAGCCTGTCATGGAAAATGCAGAGCTCCGCATCGAAAAAATGGAGGCAGTTTCCTTCTGCGAGGACTGCAAACAGGAGTATCCGACAATCCAATATGCCAAAATCTGCCCGTACTGCGGAAGTGAGCATACGTTCCTTTTGCGGGGGAATGAATTTAACATCAAAGAGATTGAGGTAAGCGACGAATAGGATGCGGCTTTTAAATCTGTTCACGGAGTGATCTGTGAACAGATTTTGTCCATTTTTTGGTTGCCTTTTGCGAAAATTATGATATTATAAATGTGTGCGCGCAAATATAGGCGCGCATTGAAACATGTCAATGAATGGGGCGACCTGTTCAGCAAATATATTTTTATATAGGAGGAATTGTCAAATGGCAAACAAGTGGGTTTATACCTTCAAAGAAGGTAATATGACCATGCGTAACCTTCTCGGTGGAAAGGGTGCCAACCTGGCTGAGATGACTGAAATCGGTCTTCCGGTACCACAGGGATTTACCATCACAACTGAGGCATGTACTCAGTATTATGAGGATGGACGCAAGATTAACGACGAAATTATGGCACAGGCTATGGAAGGTGTAGCTTGGATGGAAAAGGAGAATGGTAAGAAGTTTGGTGATCTTAAGAATCCACTTCTTGTTTCTGTTCGTTCCGGAGCTCGTGCTTCAATGCCAGGTATGATGGATACCATCCTTAACCTTGGTCTTAACGACGAAGTAGTAGCAGCCATGATCGAGGGCAACCCAGATCCAAAGTTTGAGCGTTTCGTATATGACTCTTACAGAAGATTCATCCAGATGTTCTCTGACGTTGTAATGGAAGTTGGTAAGAAGTATTTCGAGCAGCTTATCGACAAGATGAAAGAGGATAGAGGCGTTAAGTACGATGTTGAGCTTACCGCTGCTGACCTTAAGGAGCTTGCTGAGCAGTTCAAGGCTGAGTACAAGAACCAGTTGGGAACAGACTTCCCTTCAGATCCTGTTGAGCAGTTAAAGCTTGCTATCGAGGCTGTATTCCGTTCATGGGACAACCCACGTGCAAACGTATATCGCCGTGACAACGATATCCCATATTCTTGGGGAACCGCTGTTAACGTAATGCCAATGGTATTTGGTAACTTAAATAACGAGTCTGGTACAGGTGTTGCATTTACCCGTGACCCTGCAACAGGTGAGAAGAAGCTTATGGGTGAGTTCCTTATCAATGCACAGGGCGAGGACGTAGTTGCAGGTGTTCGTACACCAATGCCAATCGCTCAGATGGAGAAGGAGTTCCCAGAAGCATACGCAGAGTTCATCAAGGTTTGTGAGACTCTTGAGAATCACTACCATGATATGCAGGATATGGAGTTCACCGTTGAGAACAAGAAGCTGTACATGCTTCAGTGCCGTAACGGAAAGAGAACAGCTCCGGCAGCTCTTAAGATCGCTTGTGACCTTGTTGATGAGGGACACAAGACTCCAGAAGAAGCAGTTGCTATGATCGATCCTCGTAATCTTGATACCTTACTTCACCCACAGTTCGATGCTGCTGCTCTTAAGGCTGCAACTCCACTTGGAAAGGGACTTGGCGCTTCTCCGGGAGCTGCTTGTGGTAAGGTTGTATTTACAGCAGATGATGCAGAAGCATGGGCTGCAAGAGGCGAGAAGGTTGTTCTTGTACGTCTTGAGACCTCTCCGGAAGATATTACCGGTATGAAGGCTGCTCAGGGTATCTTAACTGTTCGTGGTGGTATGACCTCTCACGCTGCAGTAGTTGCCCGTGGTATGGGTACCTGCTGTGTATCTGGTTGTGGCGACATCGTTATGGATGAGGAGAACAAGAAGTTCACATTAGCTGGACAGACCTTTACCGAGGGATCTGAGATCTCTATCGATGGTACAACCGGTAACATTTACTCTGGAATTATCCCAACCGTAGATGCTCAGATCGCTGGCGAGTTTGGCCGTGTAATGGCTTGGGCTGATGAGATCAGAACTCTTAAGGTTCGTACCAATGCTGATACTCCGGCTGACGCTAAGAAGGCTCGTGAGCTTGGTGCAGAAGGTATCGGTCTTTGCCGTACAGAGCATATGTTCTTCGATCCAGAGAGAATCGCAGCATTCCGTGAGATGATCTGCTCTGATACTGAGGAAGAGAGAGAAGTTGCTCTTGACAAGATCCTTCCATATCAGCAGGGAGACTTCAAGGCTCTTTACGAAGCACTTGAGGGCAACCCGGTTACCATCCGTTTCTTAGATCCGCCACTTCACGAGTTCGTTCCTACTGAGGAAGCTGATATCGAGAAGCTTGCAAAGGCTAAGAATAAATCCGTAGAAGAGATCAAGGCTATCTGCGAGTCACTTCATGAGTTCAACCCAATGATGGGACACAGAGGATGCCGTCTTGCAGTTACTTATCCTTCTATCGCTAAGATGCAGACAAAGGCTGTTATCCGTGCAGCTATCGAAGTAAAGAAAGCTCATCCAGACTGGGCAGTTGAGCCGGAAATCATGATTCCACTCGTTTGCGAAGTTAAGGAGCTTAAGTACGTTAAGAATATCGTTGTTGAGACCGCTGACGCTGAGATCGCAGCAGCAGGCGTTGAGCTTAAGTACCATGTAGGTACTATGATCGAGATCCCTCGTGCAGCTCTTACCGCTGATGAGATCGCTAAGGAAGCTGATTTCTTCTGCTTCGGTACCAACGACCTTACTCAGATGACCTTCGGATTCTCCCGTGATGACGCTGGTAAGTTCTTAGGAGCTTACTACGATACCAAGATCTTCGAGAATGATCCATTCGCTAAGCTGGATCAGACCGGTGTTGGTAAGTTAATGGAGATGGCTATCAAGCTTGGTAAGCCGGTTAATCCAAACCTTCACGTTGGTATCTGTGGTGAGCACGGCGGAGATCCTTCTTCCGTAGAGTTCTGCCACAAGATCGGTCTTGATTATGTATCTTGCTCACCATTCCGTGTGCCGATCGCAAGACTTGCTGCAGCTCAGGC
>JALEKN010000017.1 GCA_022769125.1 Agathobacter sp. | reverse complement strand
TGCTCCTGCGTTCCATTATCTTGGATAATAGCGTTTACTTTAACATTGTGAAAGCCTATCCAAAATCGTTGCAGGAGTTAACTCGCAGAAAAAACTGAGAGAAAGTCTGTATCGTTCAAAGTCCGTTGATTATAAACAAACCACTGCTAATTTTCGTAGAATATCTTATATCCGGTATCTTCCGTTTGAACTCAAATCTGAGCGCGGCAAACCCGAATTTAAAGCACAATTGTTAGGAGCAGAGAGTGTCCATCTTCGCTATGGGCACATATTTTTCCTTTGTGGGCATGCACGATCGCGCTGACAACGGAGAGTCCAATCCCGAATCCACCACTCTTCTGGTTACGGGATTTGTCGGCGCGGTAGAAGCGTTCGAACAGTTCGTCGTGGCGTCCGGGTTCTATGTTTTCTACGGTATTCCACACACTAAGGATCAGGTTCTTACCGCGCGTGTGGAAAGTCAGCCGAATCTGCCCGTTTTCTGTGGAATACTTGATCGCATTATCAAGAAGCAAAGAGACAAGCTGGCGGATTGATCCTTCATTTCCTTTATATGTGAGATCTGGTGTGACATCGATAGACAGTTCCTTACCGCGTGAGGCTGCCACTGCCATAAACGGATCCGCGGTATCAAGGACTGCATCGGAGATCGCGAAGTTTTCCATTTCGAGTCTGGTTGATTCCTCGTCCATGCGGGATAAAAAGACAAGTTTCTCGGTCAGAGAAGTCAGTCTTGCAATCTGCTTTCGGATACTTTTGGTCCACTGGTTTTCTCCACCGGTCATTTCGAGAACTTCGGTGTTGGCATCAATGATGGTCAGCGGAGTCTTGATCTCGTGGCTGGCATCTGTGATGAAACGCTTCTGCTTCTCGTAGCTTTCTGCAACGGGTTTCATAATTTTACCGGAGAAGAACAAGACGAGCAGATAGACGACAAACATTCCGGCAACGCTGATACAGGCACTGGTGAGCAGGAAGGTTCGGAAAGTACCAAGCTCACGTTCGCAGTTGACGAAGATGTACATCCGTGTAGCATCGGTCGTAACCAGCTTGTAACGGTAGCAGTCGATAAAACCCGTTGTTTTATGACGTTCGTATAATGTGGAAGCATACGCACTTGCGGAATCGGAAGAGATCGCGGCAATCTTACCGGTGTCAATCTGATCGATGGTTCCGTCTTCTAACAGGGTTACGGTAAAAAAGCGTGTGTCAAACATGGCTTCCGGTGACATGCCATCCTTCTTTTGCGGGTTATCAGGACCATCGGATGGCTTCTTGCCTGCATCAGGAACTGCATTTTTATCCGTGCTATCGACGGAGCCGGAAGTTGATTTTGGTGGAGTGTTTGCTGAAGTTGGATCCAGATGACCTCCGTTGTCCGCAATCATAGTGATACGTGAGTCGGCGCGATTGCAGACATTTACATAGTTTGCGATATTGATGGCTGACATGATCAGCAGAAGAACGGCAGCGATGGAACACATCGCGGTCGCAATAAATTTATGTCTTAGTTTACGAAGCATATGATCAAACCTCTATTCTAAATGATTTTGTATTTTATTTGGATTATGCATTTTCAGGTCTATTCTGCACCATTTTCCAGCGAATACCCAAGTCCTCGTGTCGCCTTGATCGATACTTTCGAACCGAGTCCGTTCAGCTTCTTCCTTAAGTAAGAGATATATACCCATACGACATTCAGCTCCGCATCGCTGTCATATCCCCAGATCTTGTCCATGAACTGATCCACGGAGATGACCTGTCCGGGACTTACCATCAGCATTTCGAGCATCTGGTATTCGCGGCTTGCCAGACGGATCGTCTGCCCGCCACAGGAAAGCTGGTAGGTTGCACGGTCAAGTGTGATATCGCCGAAGCTGAGTACGGTATCCGTTGTCTTTTCCTGTCTTCTTGTCATTGCGCGGATTCTCGCAAGCAGTTCCTTCATAGAAAAAGGCTTGGTGAGGTAATCATCCGCACCGCTGTCCAACCCTGTGACGCGATCATCAATTTCAGATTTGGCGGTCAGCATGATGATCGGGATGTGGTTGCCGGAAGCACGTACATTCTTAAGAACAGTGATTCCGTCCATTTTCGGCATCATGATATCGAGGATTGCACCATCATAGTTGTCGGCATTCAGATAATCCAAAGCATCCTCTCCGTTGTAGACGGCATCCACCGAGTAGTTATTATGTTTTAGCACTGTGACAAGTGCATCCGATAATTCTTTTTCATCTTCTGCAAGCAGTAAACGCATAGGTGATTCCTCCTTGTTCTTTACGAACACATTCTAACATATCTATAAGTAGAATTATATCTTCGGTTCCTTAAATGAACTTTAAATCAGGGCGTTGGCTTGAATTTCTCACGCAGTGGCATCTCTTTCGAAACGACAACAGACTCCACACGCTTTTTACACAGAATTTACGGAGTGCTGGTTATGCATTTTACAGAAGGAATTTAA
>JALEKN010000013.1 GCA_022769125.1 Agathobacter sp. | reverse complement strand
CCGGTTTTGAAGAAGGAGGCGCTGTTTTCGGATGGAACAAAAGATTACCGCGATCCGACGGAACCGGAGGCAGGAGAAAAGGTGACGATCCGTTTCCGCACCGGAAGGAATAACGTGGATATCGTCTGGCTTTGCACAGATTGTGAACATTATAAAATGAAAAAAACAGAAAGTGATCGTGAATTTGACTATTATGCGGTTGAGATGACAATGGGAGAGGAGCCGTTTTACTATTATTTCGAGGTGGCTTCCGGTCTGCTGCATGTCTTTTTTGACCGTTATGGTGTGAGCAAGGAGCGGCGGGATGCTTACCGGTTCTGCATCATTCCGGGATTTTCCACACCGGAGTGGTCAAAGGGAGCCGTCATGTACCAGATCCTTGTGGATCGTTTTTACAATGGTGATCCGGCTAACGATGTATTGACGGATGAGTACTATTATATCCAGACACCGAGTAAAAAAATGGAGGACTGGAATCAGTGTCCGTCCGATTTTTCTGTTGGAGAGTTTTACGGCGGAGATTTAGAGGGCGTGAGACAGAAGTTAGATTACTTACAGAATCTTGGCGTGGAAGTCATTTACTTTAACCCGCTTTTTGTATCACCATCCAATCACAAATATGATATTCAGGACTATGACCATATCGATCCGCATTATGGAAAAATTGTGGTCGATGAGGGGGAGCTTTTACAATCCGGGACAACGGATAACAGCAAGGCAACACGTTATGTAAACCGTGTGACAAATTTAAAAAATTTAGAGGCAAGTAATGCTTTTTTTGCGGAGCTGGTCAGAGAGATCCACGCCAGAGGAATGAAAGTTATTTTAGACGGTGTGTTTAACCACTGCGGTTCGTTCAATAAATGGTTAGACCGGGAAAAAATCTATCACGCAAACGGAGGTTACGAGGACGGTGCATTTTTGTCGAAAGAGAGCCCTTACCGCAGTTTCTTCGGTTTCCGGGATGAAAATGCCTGGCCGGATAACACCACTTATGAGGGCTGGTGGGACTATGACACGCTGCCAAAATTAAATTATGAAGGCTCGAAAGAGTTGTACGATTACATTCTTGGCATCGCGGCAAAATGGGTGTCGGAACCGTATCATGTGGATGGCTGGCGTCTGGATGTTGCGGCGGATCTCGGACACTCCCCTGAGATGAACCACAGATTCTGGAAAGATTTCCGAAAAGCGGTCAAAACAGCCAATCCAGATGCAATTATTCTTGCGGAACATTACGGTGATCCGAAAGACTGGCTCGTAAGAGGGGATCAGTGGGATACGGTCATGAATTATGATGCATTTATGGAGCCGCTGACATGGTTTTTGACGGGAATGGAAAAACACAGTGATGAGTATATCCCGGAGAAAAAGGGAAAGGTGGAAGATTTTGAGGGAGCTATGCGCCACTTTATGGCAAGTTTTCAGACTTCCCAATTGCAGTGCGCAATGAATGAATTATCCAACCACGATCATTCGAGATTCCTCACGAGAACCAACGGAACCGTGGGACGTGTGGGAACTCACGGTTCGGAAGCAGCAGAGCGCGGCGTCAGCTTTGGAATTTTCCGGGAAGCGGTTGTTGTGCAGATGACATGGCCGGGCGCACCGACCGTTTACTATGGGGATGAAGCAGGCGTGTGCGGATTCACCGATCCTGACAACCGCCGGACTTATCCGTGGGGAAAAGAGGATGTGGTGCTCGTGGATTTCCACCGGGATATGATCCGTATCCACAAGGAGAATGAAGCCTTACGCACCGGTTCATTAAAATTTTTACAGGGAGAGAAAGATGTTCTGTGTTACGGCAGATTCAACCGGAAGCAGCAATTTGTTGTGATCCTGAATAATAGCGATGAGAAGAAGGAGATCACAAAGGAAGTATGGAGTATCGGTATTCCGAAAAATTGTAAGATGGAGCGTCTGATCATCACCACGGAGGCTGGCTATTCGCTCATGCCGAAAGAATACGAAGTGGAAGATGGAAGGATCACCGTCATGCTGCTGCCACATTCGGCTGCGGTGCTGAAATATAAAGTGTAAAAAATATAAAATCTTATCTTGCACAATGAAAAATGATATGTTATAATCAATCCTTGTTAGGACATTTGTGCTGACAAGAATGGGCAGATTCCCGAGTGGCCAAAGGGGACAGACTGTAAATCTGCTGCAACTTGCTTCGATGGTTCGAATCCATCTCTGCCCATTACTCTTTATAGAGTTAAAATATTATCGCGGGATGGAGCAGTCTGGAAGCTCGCCGGGCTCATAACCCGGAGGTCATAGGTTCAAATCCTATTCCCGCAACTTTATGCGAAAGCATATGCCTAGTTAGCTCAGTTGGTAGAGCGGAGGACTGAAAATCCTTATGTCTCTGGTTCGATTCCGGAACTAGGCATTTTTTATACCCAAAATTAAATTTCCAAACATAGACATCGTGCCGTGGCCGGCAGGGTGCTTTTATTTTGGAGAAAACGGTCTGCTGCTTGACACATAAAGGAGAAGAGAGTATTATAATTAATAGATTGTGAACATTATCTAGATGGGATGCGATCAAATACGAAGAAAGCGAGGAACACATATATGGTAAGAGTATGTAGGAATGTCAGAACTGAATACAGTATGCGGACCTCGGTTGTTATTGCATAATCGTTTTATGTGAGATGCACATATCACTTATATCATTTGTTCAAGGATCGCAGCGCTGACTGCGGTTTTTCTTTTTTTCATGATTCCGAAAATCCATACTGTATTCATACAAGCCAATAAAAGAGAAGCCATTTTATGGAAAGATGGCCTTATTTTGTTACCTATAACGTTTGTTTAAGGTAAAAAGCTGACTTTTGTTGAACGGTTACCGTCGACAAGATTTACAGCCGGGTAACCTTGCAAAATCAGAGAATGTAGGATTTTTATGTGTATAGAATGGAGAGAATCGAATAATGAATAAGGTTATTATAAGAAAAGAAACCGAAAAGGATTATAGACAGACAGAGCAGATGGTGCGCAGAGCCTTCTGGAACATTCATGGACCGGGCTGCAATGAGCATCTGATGGTGCATAAGCTGAGACAATCGCCGGATTATCTGCCGGAGTTGAGCCGCATCGCAGAACTCGACGGCAAAATTGTCGGCGTGATCATGTACTCGGTAGCTCAGATAGTACAGGGGGAACAGATATGTGAAGTCCTGACCTTTGGACCGCTCTGCGTGGAGCCGACGCTTCACAATCTGCACATCGGCAAAATGCTTTTGGAGGAGACGATCGCGCTTGCGAAGGAGACAAAATATCCGGGAATCTGTATTTTCGGGGAGCCGGAATATTATCCGAAGCACGGATTTGTCACATGCGACCGGTTTGGAATCACGGATTGGAATGGCAACAATTTCGATGCCTTTATGGCGTATCCGCTTCAGGAGGCATTTGGAGATGTACACGGACGCTTCCGGGAGGCTCCTGTATTCGAGGAATGCAATGATAAAGAAGAACTCGCTGCGTTCGATGCCGCATTTCCATATGCAAAGCCGCTTGAACTTTCTTGTCAATGGCTTCATAAGGAACGTCTGGGACGTATCTGCGAAGTGCAGAAGAACACTTATGTGATTCGATTTTGGGAGAAAGAGATTCCGGCAAAGCTGAAGGGTTCTTTCTACAAAGATGAGAATGCAGTGTGGCCGATCGTAGGAGATTATGTGACATTTTGTTACAACCCGAATGGAGACTCTGTCATTCAGACAGTATGCGAGAGAAAGAATCTGCTGAAGCGCCCGGATCAGGCGAAGACGGCAGTAGAACAGAACATGGTTTCCAATGTGGATATTGTATTTATCGTGACATCTCTAAATGCCAATTATAATATCAACCGTATCGCGAGATATGTCAGCATAGCATTGCAGGCAGATGCTCTTCCGGTAGTCGTTTTAACGAAATCAGATTTGTGCAGTAATCCGGGCAGATATATCCGTGAGGTGGAAGAACTGTCGGATAAGGTCCGCGTGCATTCGGTCAGTGCACTGTATGGCATCGGAATTGATGAGATGAAAGAGTATCTGGAACCCGGAAATACGGTTGTTCTATTAGGATCATCCGGAGCAGGAAAATCAACATTTGTGAATGCTATTGCCGGGACGGAAATCATGAAGACTTCCCAAATCAGGGAAAGTGATGCGAGGGGCAGACACACAACAACCTACCGGCAGTTGATCGAGCTGCCAAGCGGAGTAACAATCATTGACACTCCTGGAATGCGTGAAATCGGAATGCAGAGTGTTGCGGATGGAATCAATGATACATTTTCTGATATTGTGGAATTGGAAAATCAGTGCCGATTCCGTGACTGCAAACATGATACAGAGCCGGGATGTGCGGTAAAGAAAGCACTTGCAGATGGGACTCTTCCGAGAGAACGGTATGATCTTTATCTTAAATTACAGAGAGAAAATGCCAACAATACCGTAAAGAAAAAGCAGATTGCAAAGTGGAAAAAACAGATGAAGCAGTTGTAACTGGTGAGCAGCAAATTAGAAACGTTTATTTCGCAAAAGAATCGGTTTATGTCATTTGAAAGATGGTGTATGATAGGTGTATCAAATGGAAATAAACGATAGAAAACCAAAGGAGGAACTGAATATGAAAGGCAAGAAATTATATAAGAGTACACATGATAGAAAGGTTTGCGGCGTTTGTGGAGGAATTGCAGAATACTTTGGTGTTGATTCCACATTTATCCGTCTGCTGTGGGTTATTTTCACATTGGCAGGAGGCAGCGGAATTATCGCTTATATTATCGCAGCGCTGATCATGTCTGATGATCCGGGATACATTGACATGGATTAATGCCCGGACGTTGTGAGAGATAAAAAGGAAAATGAGGTTTTAGAAATGCTAATTCGAAAAATGAAACAAAATGACGCCGCAGAGGTTTATGAGATGATGCGGGTATTTTATGATTCACCTGCTGTTTTTCATACATCAAGCGATACAGTTTTGAAAAAAGATATCGAGGATTGCATCGGCGACACGCCTTTTGTGGAAGGTTTCGTGTTTGAAGAGGATGGAATTCTCCTGGGATATGCGATGACGGCTCCAAGCTACACAACAGAGTACGGTGGACCATGTATATGGCTTGAGGATCTTTACATCAAACCGGAGTATCGACACATGGGATTGGGAACAAAGTTGTTTGCCTATCTTGAACAGCAGTATCCGGATGCGGTGCGGTTTAAGCTTGAGGTGGAACAGGAGAATGAACATGCGATAGCCGTATACAAAAAGAATGGATATGGCATTTCACCATATTTTGAGATGACAAGAGAAATGACCGAGGGGTAAAATTCACCCCATTGCAGATTTAACAGCAAAAAGCAAGCTGCCTACTCCAATAGAGGAACGGGCAACTTGCTTTTTTGCGTGCTGGAAAAATCTTTTTCCAATAATTAAAAAGGGCTCCGCAGGAATATGACCCGTGTGGAGCTGAAAATGCACTTCATAGCTATTGAAGCAGATGACGGGAATCGAACCCGCCTCCCCAGCTTGGGAAGCTGGTGTTCTACCGATGAACTACATCTGCACATGCCATGATTATAGCATTTCAAGGAGAAAAATCAAGCCCTTTTCCCCATTCTCGTTCCAACTGAAATACAGTTATCCACAATAAATCAAGAGTGTACCTGTTATTCATCCGAAGGAAAGCCTTTAAAGGGAGAAACAAAACTGCTATAATAATCAAAAATCGGACAAGAGAAAAGAGGCAGACAACAATGAAGATAGAGCGGGTAACGGTAGAGGATGCAAAAGAGCTTCTTGAAATCTATGCACCGTATGTCACGGATACGGCGATTTCCTTTGAATATGAAGTACCTTCGGTGGAAGAATTTAAAGAGCGGATACGGGCGATCTCGGCAATTCTGCCATACATTAAGGCAGTGGAGGACGGAAAGATCATCGGCTACGCATACGCAGGCAAATTCAAAGAGCGGAAAGCATACGACTGGTCGGTCGAGACGACGATCTATGTGCGAAAGGATGCGAGGAGATCCGGTGTTGGGAAGGCTCTTTACGCAGCATTGGAGAACTCCCTAAAGGGGATCGGCATACGGAACATGAATGCCTGCATCGCGGTTGCGAAGGAGAATGATCCGCATTTGACCAACGACAGCTACTTTTTCCATAAGAAAATGGGCTATGAACTTGTGGGGACCTTCCACGGCAGCGGGTACAAGTTCCATACATGGTATGACATGATCTGGATGGAAAAGATGCTCGGAGAACACCGGGAGAACCAGGAAGAGGTGCGCTATGGCGCGTGGACTGTGGAAGCGGGGAAAGACGAATGATACAGGATATTTTTCCACACGTCATGCATAATGAATACCATACAGAGGCTGCGCCTAAGCCGGACGACATCGTATTCTGCTTTGAAGGCTCGAAGCTGTGGGTAAAAGCCCAGCCGGAGATTTCTTTTTTAAGAATGAAGGAACTGGAGGCGCTTGTGAGCGAATTGCCGGAGTTTGCGGATGAACTGCCGGAGCTTACCTACCTGTTTACGATCGATGAGCAAGGGTTTTACATGACGAAGGAGCTGAGATGCGATGTGCCAAGCACAGATAACGCTGCATGTGCGCAATCACTGAATGAAGAAGAATCAATCCAACCTAGCATATCCTGCATTGAAATCCGTGAGCTGCGCGAGAAGAATCAGATATCACAGGAGATGGCGTTTGCAGCGTATACGGCAAAGCATCTGGCGGACTGGTATCGGGACAACCACTTTTGTGGAAGATGCGGCGGAAAGATGGAGCACTCGAAGAGCGAGCGCGCGATGGTATGTCCGCGCTGCGGTTACACCAGCTATCCGCGCATCATGCCGGCGGTGATCGTCGGTGTGATCAAGGGTGATGAGCTTTTGATCACCAAATACAGGGTAGGTTACCGGCACAACGCTCTGATCGCCGGCTTTACGGAGATCGGGGAGACCTTGGAGGAGACAGTCGCAAGAGAGGTGATGGAGGAAACCGGGATAAGGGTTACGAATATCCGGTATTACAAGTCACAGCCGTGGGGCATTGCAAATGACATTCTGGTGGGCTATTTCTGTGAGGCAGAGGGCGATACCAACATCCACATGGATGAGAAGGAACTTAAGTATGCACAGTGGACAAGGCGGGAGGACATCGTGCTGCAGCCGGATTCTTACAGCCTGACAAATGAGATGATGAAACGTTTTAAGGATGGGGAGGCATGTTTATGAACGGATTACAGATAAAAAGAGAACAGGTGGAGGAAATGCTGGATAAGAAGTTTATCCGCGTGTACGACTTGCAGTACGAGGAGGGAAAGCACTATTTTGATGCAACGCGAAGATGTGCGGACGACCTTGTGGCGATCAAGTCGGAGGAGGAGTTCGGAAGTATGCTGCCGGACGCAGTGAGCTGTTTTGTCGTGCTAAGACTGCCGGATCAGCCGCCACAGCTTCTTTTGTCACAGGAATATAGATATCCGGCAGGGCGTTTCCTGCTCAGTGTCCCGGCGGGACTGATCGACCCGGAGGACTGCGAGGCTACGAGAACGACCGGCGATACGAATGCCACTCTTTTGGCGACCGCGGCGCGTGAGATCAAGGAGGAGACAGGACTGGTTCTTACCCCGCAGGATACCCTTACAGTGGTAAATCCGTTCCTGTTCAGCACGCCGGGAATGACAGATGAGAGCAACGCGCTTGTCTGTGCGATTGTCGAACGGGACAATACGGATTTCCTTTCGCAGACAGGCGCGGTGGGCTCAGAGCTGTTTGACGGCTTTGTGCTTGTCACCCCGGAAAAAGCCAGAGAACTTCTGGCTAAGGGGCGTGACGATAACGGACATTTTTATTCCGTGTTTACATGGGCGGCGCTCATGTACTTTTTAACGATCGCAGAAAAGTAAAGACGTAAAAGAAGTCTGTACTGAAAGAAACAGCCGCTTAATCGCGGCTGTTTTTCATGAATGCTTCGATATCATCCGGATCGCGGATGATATTTTCACTTAATACCTCGCAGCCGTTCTCGGTGATCAGAAGATCGTCCTCAATACGGATTCCAATCTCCTCCTCATCGATGTAGAGCCCCGGTTCATCGCTGATGATCCAGCCCGGCTCCAGAACAGCTTGCCCGATGTTGACATCATGTGCATCAATTCCGATGGAATGGCTGACACCATGCATATAATACTGGCTGACCTCATCCACGGAATCGATCTTTCCCATTTCAACAAGTCCTTCTCCCAAGATCTTGCGGCAAAGCTCCTGCAGATCGCGGAGTGTGATGCCCGGTCTTGCAGCTTTTGCAACTTCACGGTTCGCCTTTAAAACAAGTTCATAGTATTGACGCTGGCGCGGACTGTATGTGCCGTTTACCGGATAAGTACGGGTAATATCGCTGCAATAGTTGTTGTACTTGGCACCGAGGTCAAGAAGAATCAGCCCATCAGAAGGAACCTCATCCTCATTTGTCTCATAGTGCAGCATACAACCGTTGTAACCACTTCCGGCGATCGTAGGGAATGCATATTTTTTCGTGCCGAGGCTGCGGCAGGCATACTCAAACTCTGCCTGTACCTGATATTCCATCATGCCCGGCTTGAGCGTTGACATAACGCGCTCAAGTCCCTGACGAGTGACATCGATGGCAGCACGGACATCCGCGATCTCCTCCGCATCCTTGACGCGGCGCAGCGGGCAGATTGCCGCATGGAGGTCACAGAGTGTGATCGCCGGGAACTTATCTGCAAATTCCTTCGCTTTGATCAGGTTAAAGTCCGGTGTATCCGTCTGTGATTGGCGGAATACATCAAAGTAGACCTGACGGATATAGTTGCGGGTGATCACAAAATCGACGGTATCCGAAAAATCAGCGGCAAATGAGACATTCTCAATGCCGGAAATGTCGGTTGCCTCCTCCGGTGCGAGCATCTTGCCTGTCCAGCGCTCCTGCGAAGGATCGGCTTCCTCGATAAAAAGTGTCTCGGAGGTTTTGCCCCCGATCTTGGTCAGGAGTAAGACCATGTTGGCACGCTCGATACCGGTCAGCCAGAAGAACTGGCTGTTGACCTCGAACGGATAGTAGTAATCGTCCTCATTGGTGTGTACCAACTGGCCGGAATAGCAGATGACAATGCTGTCATCCGCTATGGTATCTAAAAGTTGTTTTCTATGATTGCTGACTGACATACCGATAACCTCACATTATAACTTACAGAACTCTTCAATCTCATCTGCAACCATCTGCAGACTGTTCTTCCAAAATTCCTTGCTGGTTAAGTCAATACCAAGCTGTGCACCGTCCTCCTCGATAGTGTGGACAGGGGTGGTGCGGAGCATTTCCTTGTAGTTGGCGATAAATGCATCGCCCTGCTCTAAATACAATGCGTAAAGTCCCTGTGCGAACAGATTGCCGAATGCATACGGGAAGTTGTAGAAGCTAAGGCCTGAGCTGTAATAGTGTCCCTTGCAGGCCCACATATACGGATGCATATAGTCGCTATCGAGACCATCTCCGTAAGCCTTGCGCTGGCTGTCAAGCATGATCTCCTTCAGGTCATCTGCCATCAAAAAGCGGCTCTGTGCCTGCTCAAATACAGCGGTCTCAAAGAGATAACGGGAATAGATATCCACGACGCACTGTGTCTTTTCGCGAAGGTCGCTCTCTAAGAGCGCAAGGCGCTCCTCATCGCTTGCAGCTTTCTTCAATGCGTACTGTCCGAGGTGTACCTCGTTAAAGGTAGAGGCGGTCTCGGCAACCGGCATCGGATAATCCTGATTCAATGGGCGCTCGTTTTCAATCTGGCGGTTGTGGAATGCGTGCCCAAGCTCGTGTGCAAGGGTGTCGACAGCTCCGAAGGTTCCATCGTAGTTGGTAAGAATGCGGCTTTGCTTATGGTCAAAAACCCCTGCGCAGAAAGCACCGCCCTGTTTACCATTTTTCGGGTAAAAGTCAATCCATTCATTTTCGAAGGCTTCCTTCATCATGGCTGCCATATCCGGGGTAAGTGTGCCGAAGCACTCTAACAGATAATCGCGGCACTCTTCAAGGCTGTAAGTCTTGTCGGACTTGCCGAGCGGGGCAAACAGGTCATACCAGGGAAGTCCGTTCTTGTGGCCGAGCTTCTCACCTTTGTTCTTTAAGTACTTGCGGAAGACCGGAAGATACTCTTCAATTGCAGACATCATGGCATCCAAAGTTTCGCGGGACATATGGGCCTGCTCAAGTGTCTGCGCAAGCGGGGAAGCAAAGCCTTTTTTGCCGGAAAGCATAGTAACCTGATTCTTGATATTGTTGAGGGCAAATGCGATAGAGTCAGCGATCTTATCATAGCAGGCAAGCTCAGCGTCGTAAGCAGCTTTGCGGACATTTGCATCCGGGCTGTAAGCAAGGTTACGGATCTCGGATAATGTAACCTGTTTTCCATCGTAATCAACCTTTACGGTGGAAGTCATGTAGGACTGCAGCGTGCTCCATGCACCGCCACCGGTCATATCCATCGCAGCGATCATAGCCTCCTCTTCATTGGAAAGCAAATGCGCACACTGCTTTTTAGCCTCTGTGATCAGATAGCGGTAATCGCGGATCAGGTCACTCTTTGCGGCAAGTGTATCCACATCTTCAACTGCACCGATGATGCGCTGTGCAGCAGTAGTGCTTGCAGAACACTCAGAGTAGATTCTCATCAGACGGTTCTGCTGGGCCATCATAGCGCCATCTTCTGTGTTGACGGAAAGGCACAGCCCCTGATAAAGACTGAGGCGGGAAACTAGCTTTGTGTAATCCTCCATGCAAAGAAGCAGGGATTCTATGCGCTCCTGCTCAGGAAGGGATGGTGCCTTTTCCACAAGCTCACGCATCTTTGCGCCAGCCTCCTCAAAGGCTTTCATGTCTGCCTCATAGGCAGGATCTTCTAACCCCTTGTAGATGAGGTCCAAATTCCATTCAGTTTTCATTGTCATTCTCACTTTCTGAAAAAAGTATAAGCCGCGGATGACAGACACAGGTTCTGCAGCCGGCGTTTTATCTGCTTCATATTATACGCTTGCATGTGGGAAAGCACAATTTATCGTGATAAAGTATGGGAAAAGAAATCAGAAATCCCGACAATCAAAAAGGACCGGCGGGTACCGGTCCTTTTCGAGGAGTTAAGTTATGAAAAAATTAAAAAAAGGGAATTATGTAAACCAATTAAATGATGTGTACCATTTGTTGTTTACAAGAGATACTATACAATGTAAATGTGACATAAGTTTGGACAGATTCGAAAAAAAATCTAAAATTCATTAGAAAATCCTTAAGAAACCCTTAGGAAAGTGTATAATTGAGGAAAATGGAGAAAAAGGAGAGCAAAAAATGGAAGAGGCAACAATTCGTCTGTTTGACAATGATGCATATGCGACGGAGTTTACCGCAGCTGTAGTAAGCTGCGAGGAGGTACAGGAAGAGGGTAAGAGCATTTATCGTATCGTTTTGGATCAGACACTTTTCTTCCCGGAGGAGGGTGGACAGAGCCCGGATTTTGGAACATTAAACGGAATTGAAGTGACGGACGTACAGATAAAGGAAGACATCATATATCATACGACAGCTTCCTATATGGAACCGGGTACGGCAGTATCCGGAAAGATCGACTGGAAACACCGTTTTTATAATATGCAGCAGCATTCCGGGGAGCATATTTTTTCCGGAATCGTACATAAAACATACGGCTACAATAATGTGGGCTTTCATCTGAGTGATCAGATCGTCACGATGGATTTTGACGGTGCTCTGACAGAGGAGCAGGTTGCGGAGCTTGAGTATAAGGTAAATGAAGCAATCGTTGCGAACGTTCCGGTAGAGGTAACATATCCGTCAAAAGAGGAGCTGGCAGTGCTGGATTACCGCAGTAAGATTGAGATTGAAGGACAGGTGCGGATCGTCACGATACCGGGCTACGATGTATGTGCATGCTGTGCTCCACATGTACACCGCACCGGTGAGATCGGAATGTTAAAGGTCATGAGCCTGCAAAATTATAAAGGTGGAGTGAGAATAAGCATTCTGTGCGGCTTTCGTGCATTGGAGGCGTTTCGTGAGAAGGCAAAGGTTATCACGGAATTGTCAGGACTGCTTACCTGCGGACAGGAGATGCTTGTCGATAATGTTGCCAAGCAGAAGAACACAAATCAATCCTTGAAATCGCAGCTTGCGACTGCAAAGCAGGAGCTGATGGAGTACAAGCTTACGGCAATTCCGGCAGGACAGAAAGATGTAATTGTTTTTGACCGTGGAATGGATGCCAATGCAATGAGAAATGCAATCAACCGTCTGGTGAAGGAACACGATGGAATCTGTGCATTTTTCAACGGAAGTGATGAAGAGGGGTACAATTATATTATAGGAAGTCAGGGTGTTTCCTGCAAGGAAATCGCGAATGGAATGCGTCAGAAACTTATGGCACGCGGTGGCGGAAGTGATGTCATGATCCAAGGAAGCGTCAGTGCTAAGAGAGAAGATATAGAAAAGACGTTATCTGAACTTGCATAATGCAGGTTTTAGATAACGCCATGGATATTTCTACAATGTGATGTTGATGAGACCGCCATTTCCGGTCATTTCCTGATAGAGTGCATCGTAAGTGTTGCTCTTTAACTTGCGGGCAATAGAAGTTGTTTTGGAAATAAAACGGCTGTCATCTTTGGTGAAAGTGCTTTTTAACGTGTCAACACTCTTGGTCTTGAGAAGGTCCTCATTGACAGTGAGTGTACCATTCTTTTCCACGGTGATACCGATTTTTTTAAAATCATCACTATATTTCGAGGCAAGATTCTTTAACTGACGGGAATATTTGGACAGGTCAGTATCATCACTCTTGGCACTGGATGTTAAGGTATTGTTGTAAGTATCGGCAAAAGCCTTTATGGTGCTGTAGATATTTTCGACATTTTCCTCATCGGAAAATTCATAGGAACCGAGTTTGCCAACCGCCCGTTTCAATGCACGCGCATCCTCGTAGGACAACTCGTTCGCGGATAACTTGTTCCGCTCGGCGGCCTTTCTGGCACTCCGGTTTGCCTGATAAAAGTTATTCAGATAAAAATCTGCGGTAAGTGTGACGCCGCTGGATACTTTTGCCATTATCCTGCCTCCCTGCAATGAATATGCATACGTATATATGATTGTTTATTCGTTCCTCATACTGATATCGTATTACAATATTTATCGGCATTCTTTAATATTTCTTTACAATATTTGAGAAAAGAAGTAGAATCTAGGAATAGAGAAACGTTACAATGGGAGGTCGCTTTATGAACAAAAAAGCTTTTGGAACAATTACATCCGGACAGGAAGCGTCATTATATACCATCTCAAACAGCAAGGGAATGTCAATTGCTGTGACAGATTTCGGAGTGACAGTTGTTTCCGTATTTGTAAAAGACAAAGAGGGGAAAGTGCGTGATGTAGTGCTGGGCTATGATGATGTGAGCGGCTACGTGAAGAATATCTGCTATTTTGGAGCAACTGTTGGACGCAACTGCAACCGGATTTCTGATGCAAAAATTACGATTGACGGAACGGTGTATGAACTTGAGAACAATGACCGCGGCAACAATCTGCACAGTGGTTCCCATTCTCTGTCGAGAGTTATCTGGAATGTGGCAGAGCAGACCGATTCCAAGATTGTGTTCGAATACCAGAGTCCGGATCTTGAAGAGGGATATCCGGGAAATGCTACTGTCCGTGTTACAATAGAGGTAACAGAGGACAATGATTTTGCAATTTCTTACTATGCGGTATCTGACAAGAAGACACTATTCAACATGACGAATCATTGCTACTTCAACTTGAATGGGCATGCATCCGGCAAGGTTCTTGATCAGATTCTCTGCATCAATGCATCCGGTTATACACCGGTACAGAATGAAAAGTCTATTCCGACAGGTGAGATCCTTCCGGTTGAGGGAACACCGTTTGATTTCCGCGTTGAGAAACCGATCGGGCGTGATATCGCGGCAAAACATGAGCAGATAGGGTACAGCGGCGGCTATGATCACAACTTTGCTATAGATAGAACAAAAGACGGATTGGAGCATGCAGCGTATGCGTATTCTACAGAGTCCGGTATCCGTATGGATGTTTATACGGACTGCCTCGGTGTGCAGTTATACTCCGCAAACGGAATTGCCGGCCAGGTCGGAAAGGGTAAAGCGGTATATCCGGATCAGTCAGCATTTTGTCTGGAGACACAGTACTTCCCGAATGCGATCAATGAGCCAAACTTCGTCACTCCTGTATTTGACGCAGGTGTACCGTATGAGAGCAAGACCTTGTACCGTTTCAGTATTGAATAGGAGAAACAAATTATTTTGCATTGTAACTGGAAGCTATAGAACAGTTAGAAAAGGCAGCGGGTAACCTTTGAGGATGAAGAGTTGCCGGCGGCCTTTTTTATTGGAAAATCTTAATAGAAAGATGGAAGGGATATCAAATGAAAATTGTTTTTTTAGATGCGAAGACCATTGGCGATGACATTGATCTGTCCGGCTATAAGGAGCTTGGAGAAGTCGTAACATATGATTTTTCCACAACGGAGGAGGCACGGGAACGCACGAAGGATGCGGATGTGATCGTTCTGAACAAGGTAGAGATTAATGAGGCTTCGATTGGTGAGGCATCACATTTGAGGCTGGTATGTGTGACGGCTACCGGGACGAACAATCTTGACAAGGAATATCTTGCAAAGAGAAATATTCCATGGCGCAATGTGGCGGGGTATTCTACCGAGAGTGTTGCACAGCACACATTTGCCCTGCTGTTTTACCTTATGGAAAAGCTGCGCTATTACGATGATTATGTAAAATCAGAGAAGTATGTGGAGGACATTTCCTTTACGCATTTTGACCATGTGTTTCATGAATTATCCGGAAAGACATGGGGAATCATCGGCCTTGGCAGCATCGGACGGCGCGTAGCTGACATTGCAAAATTGTTTGGCTGCCATGTCATTTATTATTCTACCTCAGGGAAGAATAATCAGGACGGATACGAGCGTGCCAGCTTTGATGAGCTGCTTCGCAATTCGGATATTGTATCGGTGCATGCACCGTTGACACCGGAGACAAATGGATTGATGAACGCAGAAGCGTTTGGAAAGATGAAGCCGGAAGCCATTTTCTTAAATCTCGGCCGTGGACCGATCGTGGTGGAGCAGGATCTGGCAGATGCCTTAAATAATGGCCAGATTGCTGCCGCGGGCCTTGATGTACTATGCAAGGAACCGATGGCTGCCGACAATCCGCTCAAGATGATTAAGGACAGCGAACGTCTGCTCATCACGCCGCATATCGCGTGGGCGAGCATTGAAGCGCGCACAAGGCTGATGCAGATTATCTTAGGATATATCAAAGAAGAAATGCAATAGAAAAGAGGGTAAACCTTATGCCTGGATTTACGACACATTATCTGTTTGGAGTACAAACTTATAGACGGATGCCTGCGGACGAGCTTCGCGGAATTATTCGCAGCAACCACCGCGCGTTTTCCCTGGGCTTGCAGGGACCGGATGTTTTTTTCTACTATCTGCCGTCCTACTTCCTGCACGGGGAGAATATCGGAGCGCTTGCACATGACAACAAAACGGGCGCGTTTATTGCCCAGCTGATACAAAGCCGTAAGCAATTCTGGGGGAGCAGACGCAAACGGGATATTGCAGATGCATACCTGTGCGGATTTATCGGACATTACACGTTGGACTGTGTGATGCATCCGTATGTCTACGCATTTACCAACTATGACCCGGAGAACAAGAAAAAGAACGTCGATTATTTTGGGCAGCATGCCTATTTTGAGACAGAGCTGGATACACAGCTGCTATGGAAGTACAAACACATGCGGCCAACCGAATTTCATCAGGACGCGACAATCCAGCTGAGTGCGGTCGAGACAAATGTAATAGCGCGCATGCTGTCGTATGCTTACAAGCATACGTATCATGTATTTGCCCCACGGGCAATGATGCGAGGCGCAATCCGATGGATGCGCACAGGAACAAGGCTGACGAACGACCCATCCGGTCAGAAGAAGGTCCTTGTTCGTTTGGTAGAGAAGCATGCACTCGACCATGCATTTATCTCGCCGATGCTGCCAAGCAACCGTTACCGCTTCGTAAAGGATCCACTCAACACGCAAAGAAGGGAATGGACGCATCCATGGACGAAGCAGTCTTCTACGGATACCTTTGCGGATCTGCTTGTAAGGGCGCAGGAAATTTACGAAAAGCGCCTGGAGGCGTACGAGAATATGCGCCGCCATGGCTTTTCCGGCGAGTGGTTTGCCGCTTTCTTAAACGTATACGGAAACTGCTCCTTCCTAAGTGGACAGAAACTTTCATAGCGAATATCCTGCGCTTGGGCAATCACATGTCCGTGGTTGCCACAAGCGCCTTTTTGGTGTATTCTATCAAAAGACTATAAGATGGTCGTAAATTACATTAATATTTGATTATACAATGGGATACCGCTTGAAATCTTCCTTTTTGCAAAGGCGATTCCACAAAAATTGTAGAAATTCTTTTCAACCGTCCGGGAGCGATAGGGTTGTGTCTTATATCGGCTTTGACACTCCGCACACGGCTGCTACGCGGTAGACAGACTTTTCTGTCGGTCTTCCTGGTTATTCTAAGGCAGGCGCCCCTGCGAAGTTGTTATCAGGAGCATGCTCCTCAAAACTCGCGTTAAGGCTGTCGCGCAAATATATGTTACGAGCTCAGACAGTCGTCGCATGCTCCCATTTCGCGAGAACACCTGCCAAGAAAAACACGAAAGCCCTCGGAAGAAAAGTCCGCCTATCCGCGAACAGCCGGGCAGGAGTGCTCAAACCTATAGAAGACACAACTTATAAATAAACTCCCGGACGGTTGGATTAGAATTTCACAATTTGTGGTGGTGCTTTTGGAAAGAGGAAAGGTTCAAGCGAGATATTACATTGTAAAGAATATAAATGTGTTTTACAACCGTACGGAATGATGAGAGGTGTCAGCGTGAAACTACATGAATTGCTCAAATATGATGACATCGTTGTGCAGTGCCACGACAATCCGGATGCAGATGCTCTGGCGTCCGGATTTGCGGTGTACTTATATCTGAAGGAGAATAATAAGGAAGTACGTTTCATATATGGAGGCAGAAACGCTATACGCAAGAGTAATCTGGTACTGATGCGCAGGGAACTGGATATTCCGATCGAACATATAATGCAGATGGATGAGCCGGAACTCTTAGTGACAGTCGACTGCCAATATGGCGAGGGAAACGTAAGCTGGTTTCCGGCAAAACATGTCGCGGTGCTGGATCACCACCGCGTGACACGTAAGCTACCGGAACTAAACGAGGTCAGAAGTTCATTGGGCTCCTGTTCAACGCTGATCTGGGAACTGCTCAAGGAAGAAGGCTATGACGTCAACGCAAACACAAAACTCGCAACGGCGTTGTATTATGGACTATATACTGATACGAGCTTTACGGAGATCACGCATCCGCTGGATAAGGATCTGCGGGATCAGGCTGCGTTTGACCCACAGATGATCACAAAGTTTCTGAATGCGAATTTATCCATTGAGGAACTGGAGGTTGCAGGCACAGCACTGTTAAAGAGCGACTACATTGATGAATACCGCTGCGCGATCGTAAAGGCGGGACCATGCGATCCGAATATATTAGGAATCATCAGTGACCTTGTTCTGGAGGTAGATGCAGTTGATATATGCCTGGTATTTGCGGTTCTTCCGACCGGCGTTAAGGTTTCCTTCCGAAGCTGTGTCAAGGAAGTACAGGCCAACGAACTTGCGGCGGAAATCACGAAAGGCATTGGAAGCGGCGGTGGACATATGGTCAAAGCAGGTGGACTGATCAATATCGGATTGCTTATGCCGGAATACGAAGAGTACTGTAAGAGTAAAGGCATTCTTCCGAGAATGGTGTTGCAGGAAGACGGCATCTCCGAACGCCCTTCCGATTCCGCAATCAAATCCGTTCTGGAACGGCGGCTGGTGCAATATTTTGAAAATTCACAGATCATCTATGCAGGAGATGATACCATTGATACAAACGAGATGGAGGAGTATGTAAGAAAACCTTTTCCGGCGGGCTATGTGCGCGCAGCAGATGTATTTCCGGCGAAAACCGCGATTACGGTGCGTACCATGGAAGGCGACCTGGATACACATGTGGAGGATGATACGATTATCCTGATCGGGAAGAAGGGAGAGGTTTCCTTTACCAAGCAGGCAGTATTCGAAGAATGCTACCGTACTTATGACCGCGCATTTGTACCGGAAAAGATGGAATATAAGCCAACGCTTAAGGACAATACCAATGGCAGGACAGTTGTACTTACCGAGCATGCGAAGACCTGTATTGCCACCGGAAGGATTACTGTGCTTGCGAAGAAGCTGGATCATAATGTAAAGATTTTTTCTGAGTGGAGTGCAAGCAAATATATGAAAGGACGGGTGGGAGACTATCTGGTAATCCGGGATGGAAACCCATCGGATGTATATACAATGGATGGGACAATTTTTGAGGAGTGCTATGCAAAAACAGAACAGCAGGAGGCAGATACGGTGAAGGCAGTTATTTTTGATCTGGACGGAACACTGCTATACACATTGCAGGACCTTGCGGATGCAGTCAATTATGCGCTTCGCAAACATCATATGCCGGAGCGTACACTTGAAGAAGTACGGCAATTTGTAGGCAACGGAGTGGAGCTTCTGATGATAAGAGCAATTCCGGGGGGCAAGGAAAATTCGGAGTTTGAAGAGACGTTCGCGGACTTTAAGCTGTATTACGGAGAACATTGTAAGGATCATACGGCACCTTACCCGGATATTATCGTGCTGATGAAGGAACTTCAGGCAAGGGGCATCAAGATGGCGATTGTATCCAACAAGATTGACTCCGCGGTAAAAGAGCTGGATAAAGATTTCTTCGCAGGGCTTACACAGGCTGCAATCGGCGAGATGGAAGGTGTCAAGAGAAAACCGGCACCGGATACCGTGCTAAAGGCAATGAGAGAGCTTGGCGTAACGGCAGAGGAGGCAATCTATGTCGGAGATTCTGATGTTGACATTGCAACTGCGGCCAATGCACATATTCCTTGTGTATCCGTAACATGGGGATTCCGGGGTGTGGAGTTCTTGAAAGAACATGGTGCAACGACATTAATTGACCAGCCGCTGGAACTATTGGAATTAATCTGACATGCCTGTGGTTAAGATATAAAATGATTTGGAACAGATGTATTATTCTTTGGAGGAAAGAACATGGAGAGTAGAATTTCAGGACATACAGTACTTATGGCGCTTATCGGTTCACCGGTCGGACATTCTGGTTCACCGGCGATGTACAATTACAGCTTCCAGCGGCTGGGCCTTGACTATGCATATGTAGCACTTGACATCAAGGAGGATGAGGTAAAGGATGCCATTGCTGCGATGAAGCTTTTCCATATGAAAGGCGGAAATGTGACAATGCCGGATAAAACGGAGGCGGCGAAGTATATGGATGAGCTTTCGCCGGCAGCACAGATCATTGGTGCAATCAATACGATTGTAAATGAGGACGGCCGGCTTGTCGGCCATATCACGGACGGCGAGGGTTTTGTCAACAACTTAAAGGATCATGGAATCGATATCAAAGGAAAGAAGATCACGGTTGCCGGAGGTGGCGGCGCAGCGACGGCAATCCAGGTGCAATGTGCGCTTGACGGGGTGTCTGAGATTACCATATTTAACAAGAAGGATGCCTTTTTCACAAGAACGGAAGCAACGGCACAGAAAATCCGTGCAGCAGTTCCGGGAATTGTTGTAAATGTATATGATATTGATGACATTGCAAAAATGACGGAGGAGATCAAAAGCAGCGATATCTTTGTCAATGCGACTATCGTGGGAATGAAACCGCTTGACGACTTAAGTGTGGTAAAGGACCTTTCGGCTTTCCGTCCGGGACTTGTCGTGTGTGATGCTGTCTATAATCCGGAAGAGACAAAGCTGCTGCGTGAGGCAAAGGAAGCAGGATGCATTTGCGTCGGAGGCAAGGGAATGCTCTTGTGGCAGGGTGTTTCCGCGTTTAAGCTCTTTACCGGCAAGGATATGCCGGTAGAGGAAGTAAAAGAGCGGTTTTTCTCATAGGATAAGGAGCGGATATGGAAAATATTTTTTTGATCGGGTTTATGGGATCCGGGAAGAGCACGATCGCACGTGTGCTCCAGAAGGAACTTGGCATGCAGCTTGTTGAGATGGATGCGAGAATCGTGCAGGAACAGGGAATGAGCATTAATGATATCTTTGCCCAATATGGGGAGGATCATTTCCGCGATATAGAAAGCCAGCTGATCCTTACCATTGGAAAGGAAGGAGACACCATCGTCTCTTGTGGCGGAGGGGTGGTTGTCCGCCCACAGAATGTGGACTATATGCGCAAAAGCGGTAGAATTATCTATTTAAAAGCGACTCCGGAGACCATTTATGAGCGCGTAAAACATAGCACGGACCGTCCGATCCTAAACGGAAACATGAATGTCGCATATATTGCACAGCTGATGGAAAAGCGCCGGGAATTATATGAAAATGCGGCAGACATTACAGTTTCAACAGATGGAAAGAGCCGTGAGGAAATCTGTAAAGAGATAATGGCAGGAATTTCAGAATAGCATGGGGAATTACATATGAGAACGGAATTAGGAAACAGAGTTTTTACTTTTTTGTCCAAGATGGTTGATGCGGTAGCATTAAGTGCACTGTGGGTTATATTTTGTCTTCCGGTGTTTACAATAGGTGCATCTTCAACAGCTTTTTACTATGCAACACATAAGGCATTGGTGCGAAGCAGAGGATATATCTGGCGCACGTTCTGGGAGGGATTTAAGTCAAACTTCAAGCAGGCAACCTTATCCTGGCTGATCCAGCTGGCAGTCCTTGTGGTGTTTGCACTTGATATCCTGATCATGCGAGGCTTAGCGAGTCAGGGAAGTACAGCGTATACGGTGTTGCTTTATATTTTCTATGTGCTTATGGCAATCGCTATCGTATGGTGCTATTACACAATCGCTTACCAGGCGAGATTCGAAAACACTGTGCGCAACAGCTTGAAGAATGCTGGTGTGATTGCATTTTTGAATCTGCCGTGGTCACTTCTGATCTTTGCGATTTTTGTACTGACGGTACTTGTTATCCTTGTGATACCGATATTCATTTTTTTGATGCCGACGGTCCAGTTTTTGCTTTATGATACAATTCTTGAGCGAATCTTCCGCAAATACATGAAGCCGGAAGATCTGGAGCGCGAACTTGAAAATGATAGGCTTGATAAAGAACAGGATATTTTATAGGAAAATTCTTTATCAGATTCCACGGTTTATGACGAGCATATCACCGGCCTGAAGGCGGACATTGCCGTTGGGGATGATAACCTGGCCTTTTCTTTGAATCATGATGATGATCTCGTCTTTTTTTCGCGGAAGCGCAGACAGCAGCATGTTATTATAGGTGTCATCTTCATCGATTATTTTTTCTACAAGCCGGATGCCGCTTACTTCATCCGGGGTTGTGGCGCTAAGGACAAGCACATCCCCACGGAGAATGTCGGTTTCTCCATTCGGGATGATATTTTGTCCGTCACGTTTGACAAGGACAATCAGGGTTTCCGGCGGAAGGGTAAGATTTTTGAGTTTACATCCGCACCATGGATGATTATCCGGAATGGTAAGCTGAATGAACTGGATATCAACTTCCTCGGTATAGTCATTGAAAGTTTTCATGACATCTGCATTCTGGTCGATCATGTCAAGCTTGCGGGATAGGAATGGAAGCAGTGAACCTTGAAGCAGGATCGAGAATAGCACGATCATGAATACGATGTGGAAAATGTCATTCTCACTTTCCACGGAAAGGTATGCCATAATCGCAAATACGATGGAGGCTGCACCGCGCAGCCCCGACCAGGAGACGAGAATCTGCTGTGACAGTTTACTTTTAAATGGGGTAAGCACCAGCGATACAGCGATTGGGCGGGCAACCAGGGTAAGCCATAAAAAGATGAAAAATGCCGGGATGACAACATGCGGAAGCCGGGAGGGAAACGCTAAGAGACCAAGCAGGAAGAAGATCAACATCTGCATGAGTCCGGTCAGGCCATCGAAGAAGTTGACCAGATTTTTCTTGTTGTTGATCTCCACATTTCCGAGCACAATGCCAACGATATAGGCGCTTAAGAAGCCGTTGCCGCCGAAATAGGACGGGAGCGCATAGGACAACAGGGCAATACCGACAACAAAAATGGTGTCAAAACCGGCGGTCTGAAATTTGATGCGGCGCAGCGCCCAGATGGATGTTGCTGCAATCAGCACACCGAACAGCGTTCCGAAAGCAATCTGCTTGAGAATGAGAATTGCAATGCCGGATACACCGGCAGTTCCCTTGGCGATCGAGATAAACGTAACCGTAAGCATATATGCACACGGGTCATTACTACCGCTTTCCACTTCAAGAAGGGAGGCGGTATTGTATTTTAAATTGAGCTTTTTGGAACGAAGGATTGAGAATACAGATGCGGCATCCGTAGAAGCAATGAGCGCACCGATAAGAAAGCTTTCTGTCCAGCTGATGTGAAGTGCCAGATGACAGAAAACACCGGTAAGCATACAGGTTATGACAACGCCGATGGTAGATAGCAGAACTGCCTTGACAGAGACGGATTTGGCACGTTTCCAGTTTGTTCCGAAACCACCATAGAACATGATGAAGATCAGAGCGATGGAGCAGATCTGTTCCGCAAAGGCATAGTTGTCAAATGGGATTTTTAAGATGCCGTCCGAGCCGAATACCATTCCAAGAAGAATAAACGCCAGCAATGTCGGGATTCCGATGCGGTTGGAAATACGATTGAGCAGGATACAGGCGAAGATAACGACCGTCGTGATGAGCAGGTATGTATTCATGAAGTCCCCCCTTTGGAATATTTATGCTTATTTTAAAGGAGCATAGCTTGTTTTGTCAAATGAACCATACATAAAACTTAAAAAGGAAACCATTTGATATTTAGTGTTGACACATAATCGGAGATGAACTAATATTTTATTATTAGTAAGAGGGAGTAGTTAGCATCTTCGGGTGCAATAATAGTCGTCATCACGCCGAAAGGCCGGTTATTATTGGCAAGTAACGAGACTTTTATCTATCAATTTTTTGATGCGATAAAGGGCTCTTTTTTTATATTCTCCTTTATCGCAGGAAGGGAGAATCTATGGAATATTTATTGTTACTCGTTGGCTTTGCGCTTCTTGTAAAGGGAGCGGACTTTTTTGTGGAGGGAAGCGCGTCTCTCGCTAAGATCATGAGGATACCTAGTGTTATCATCGGGCTTACTATCGTAGCGATGGGAACAAGTGCACCAGAGACTTCGGTAAGCATAAATGCCGCATTGACCGGAAACAATGACATTGCGATCAGTAACGTTGTTGGATCGAATATTTTCAATGGGCTTGTTGTGGTTGGAATCTGCGCTTTTCTGGCCGGTTTCCGGACGGATAAGGACATACTTAAAAGAGATATGCCGATCAATATCGCAATATCCGCTGTGCTTTGTATCATGCTTGTGGATGGTTCAATGGATCGGGTCGAAGGAATCCTTCTTCTGTGCGGAATGGTGGCATATCTTGCATATATGATCAGCTCTGCCCTGAAAAACAGAAATCCGGATGGCGAAACAAAAACAATCTCGCTGCTACGCAGCCTTTTATATATTGCGGGAGGTCTTGCAGCAGTTATTTTCGGCGGGGATCTTGTCGTTGACAAGGCATGTGTGATCGCAACAAATTTTGGGGTAAGTCAGAATTTTATCGGTCTTACGATCATTGCGATCGGTACATCTCTGCCGGAACTGGTGACGTCTATTGTGGCCACCGGCAAGGGAGACAGCGGATTGGCGCTGGGCAATGCGGTCGGCTCCAATCTGTTTAATATTATGTTCATTCTCGGTATGTCATCGGTTATTTCGCCACTTACGGTTCTTTCGGAGTCGGTGATTGATGCAGTCATTTTATTGCTTAGTTCCATTATCCTGTTCGTGTTTGCAAGGACGAAGCATTCAATGAATCGTGGTGAAGGAGCTGCATGCATGCTTATGTATGCTGCATACACAATATATCTTTTTATAAGATAGAAATAGGAACCTGCGCATAATTCCTCCTGTTATTCCACACACTAGCTATACAGTATAGATATGGAAAGTATGTAGAAAACAGGAGAAATTTTACCATATGAAAGCAACAGGAATTGTCAGAAGAATTGATGATCTGGGAAGAATCGTTGTCCCAAAAGAGATACGCAGGGTTTTGCGCATCAAAGAGGGAGATCCGATGGAGATATTTACAAATCGGGACGGAGAGATTATGCTTAAGAAGTATTCTCCGATTGGTGAACTGCGTGAGTTTGCTGCAACATATGCAGAGAGCCTGTATGAGATAACCGGGGATCTGGTATGCATTACCGATTGTGACAGCGTTGTGGCCGTTGCGGGGCCGAAGCGTAAAGAATATGATGGGAAACCGGTTTCGAGAGAACTGGAACAGTTGATTGAACGCAGAGGCAGCATTCAGGCAGAAGCGGCGGACTCGGCATTTATCCGGATTACGGATGAAGAGAAGGCGGATTCGTGTCCGGAGGCTATTTCTACCATTATATGTAATGGTGACAGTATCGGCTCGGTCGTACTCTATGGAAGAAACCCACAGCGGTGGCAGCCGGATGTGGCAAAACAGCTGGTGCGCACAGCTGCACAGTTTCTGGGGAAGCAGATGGAAGTGTAAGGATAAGGTGGCGGCTTGAACGCAGCCATTTATGGAATGACATGGCAAAGAAAAAGAAACAGAAGAAGCACCGGATATTCTGGTTTGTTGTAAAATTGCAGATTGTTTTGATGCTCTTGGTGCTGGGAGCGCTTGGCTATTACTTCTTCGGAGGGTATGCAAGCCAGATTACAGATTTCCAGAAGGAAGCAAGACAGCTTGTCGCTTCCTCGGACGAAAAAGTATTTATTCCGTCACAAAAGAGTGTTGTATATGACGCAAAGGGCAACACGATTTCCGAAAGATCCGGAGAAAAGGATGCGGAATACATTGTGTATGAGGATATTCCGGCATCCTTTATTTCTGCAATTATCAGCATTGAAGACAAAAAATTTTATAAACATAATGGCGTTGATTACAAAGCGGTACTGCGGGCTGCAAAAGCGATGATTGTAAATGGCGAAATTACGCAGGGCGGAAGTACGATTACCATGCAGCTCGCCAAGCTGATATTCATGGATACCAGCACAAAGACATGGCAGTATAAGGCAAAACAGATGTTTATCGCATTGGAATTGGAGAAACGGTATACCAAGACACAGATCATGGAGTTTTATCTTAATAACATATATTTTGCCAACGGATATTATGGGATAGAATCTGCGTGTCATGGGTATTTTGACTGTGAACCGAACGAACTGGATATATCCCAGGTGGCATTTTTGCTTGCAATTCCAAACAGCCCTACATATTATGATCCGCTTGTGAATCCGGAGCACACGTTGAAACGGCGTGATCTTATTCTGAAAAATATGTGGGAAGATGGGAAACTCACCGATGAGGCGTACTATGCAGCCAAAGCAGAGGATATTGTTCTAAAACATGCCAAGCGAAGCAGTATGGTATGGAACAATTATGTGGATACCTATGTATACCGTTGCGCGACTATGGCGTTTATGGAACAGAGAGGCTTCGAGTTCCAGAACTACTTTGATTCGGAGGACGAGGAACTTGCGTATGATGCTTTGTATGACGAGCTGTACGCGGACTGCCAGAAAGAATTGTATACAGGTGGATATTCCATATATACGTCGATAGATATGAATATACAGGATGAACTTCAGGAGTCCATTGATTCTACGCTTTCCGGTTTTACGGATACGACGGATGAGGGAATCTATGAGTTACAGGGGGCGGGAGTCTGCATAGACAATAGTACAGGCTATGTGGTTGCTATTGTCGGAGGAAGAAGCCAGGAATATTCTACCTATACGCTCAACCGTGCATATCAGAGCTATCGTCAGCCGGGAAGTGCGATTAAGCCGCTGCTTATTTATGCACCAAGTTTTGAACGGGGCTATACGCTTGATTCGCTTGTGGTGGATGAAGAGATTGAGGATGGACCGCGCAATGCCGGGGATGTCTACTACGGAGAAGTGACCCTCCAGACTGCGATTGCAAAATCAATCAACACGGTTGCGTGGAAGCTTTATGAGGAACTGACTCCGGAGGTTGGATTGCAGTATCTGAAGAATATGAATTTTTCACAGATCATGCCGGAGGATTATGGACTTGCAACGGCTCTTGGCGGGTTTACCAAAGGGGCGTCACCGTTGGAGATGGCCGCAGGCTATGCGGCACTCGCCAACGATGGAGTATACCGGGAGCCGACATGCATTAAGACAATTCTGGATTCTGACAGGAATATCGTATATGCGTCGCAGCAGATGCCGGTTGTGATCTATTCGGAAACTGCCGCTCGCATGACAACGACTGCGCTTGAGTCGGTAATGGAAGAGGGAACCGGGAAAAAGCATAAGCTGGCAGATATGCCGTGTGCCGGGAAAACGGGTACGACCAATTCAAATAAGGATGGCTGGTTTGTCGGGTATACAAGGTATTATACCACCAGCGTATGGGTCGGCTGTGATCTTCCAAAGACGGTAGATAATTTAAAAGGCTCTACATATCCGGGGACAATCTGGAATACATTTATGACAAATATACATGAGGGTTTTGCTTCAATGGATTTTCTACCATATGCGCAGCTGTCGGATGAATTCCGGGAACAACAGGAGGCACAGCAGAACCGGCACCATGTGGATGATGAAACGGATGCGCCGGAAGACAGCGGAGAAAATGCAGGTGATGGCGAACCCAGCGGCAGTGCAGATCATGTGCAGGATGAGGAAGCAGCAGCGGAAGGTGCTGGCAGCACAGATAATGCTGAAGGTGCTGTGGACAATGAAAGCGCAGAGGACGGAGGAGATGACGAAAACGTACAGGATGGTTGGAATGGGGCAGATGATGCGGCCTTGGACAACAACGAAGATGACGTTAATACAGATGACACAGACGCAGACAATGAAAATGCGGCCGTACAAGGGCTTGTACCGGAGAGCGATCCGGATGAATAAGCAGGGTAAAAGGCTATTGATATAACCGGAAATCACATGGTATAATATGGATAATTCTAACAGAAAGGGCAGGAGGGTCTGGCATGAAAAAATATGGTTTTGGAGTTGACGTAGGCGGAACTACGATCAAGATGGGCTTTTTCGAGACAAGCGGAGCGTTGCTTGATAAGTGGGAGATTAAGACCAACAAGGAGAATAACGGTGACGCCATTCTTTCAGATATTGCAAAGGCAGTCGATAATAAGCTGGCGCAGGAAGGTATTTCAAAGAGTGATGTACAGGGAATCGGAATCGGTGTACCGGGTCCGGTGCGCAGCGACGGAGTGGTAAACGTCTGTGTTAATTTAGGCTGGGGAGTCATTGATGTGGCAACCGAGCTTGGAAATATGACCGGGCTTCCGATCAAAGTGGGAAATGATGCCAACGTTGCAGCCCTCGGTGAGATGTGGCAGGGTGGCGCAAAAGGAAGTAAGGATGTCATTGTGGTGACACTTGGAACCGGAGTTGGCGGCGGAATCATCGTGGACGGCAAGATCGTAGCAGGACACGATGGAGCAGGCGGGGAAATCGGACATATCACCGTCAACAATGATGAGATTGAACCATGTAACTGTGGACAGTACGGCTGTCTGGAACAGTATACTTCTGCAACGGGTATCGTTCGCATGGCAAAGCGAAAGCTTGCAAAGTCATCCGAGGAGACAACTCTCCGCAACTTTAAGGAACTGACAGCAAAGGACATTTTTGACGAGGCAAAGGCAGGAGATGCAATTGCAGGGGAACTTGTTGACGAGGTTGGATCAATTCTTGGATCTGCACTTTCCAATATGGCGTGCGTTGTCAACCCGGAGATTATCGTAATCGGCGGTGGCGTGTCAAAGGCAGGAAGCATCCTGATTGATACGATCCAGAAGCATTTCGTTGAGACATCTTTCCATGCATGCCGCAATACCAAATTCGCGCTTGCGTCTTTGGGCAATGATGCAGGAATCTATGGCTGTATGCGGATGATCCTGGATTAAGACTCTATGTCAAGTGGTGGGGCGTGATTCTTTGAATCACGCCCTCTTTACATATTACTGATTATTGGCGCGGAACAGCTTTGGAACAGAGTATGCGAGGATGCCGACGATGACTGCAAGGATCAGGGTATCCGGGATCATGTAAGAGGCATTGTATACAAAGCTGTAATGTACGGCACTCATTCCTTCCGGTGCGTAGCTTCCCCACAAAAGCCATCCAGACAGGAAGCTGCAGATGAACCTCAGGATGCCGACGATGACCGCACCGATGATGTAACCAACCTTGATATTCTTTTTGAACAGGCCGGCAAACAGCGGCGCAAGTCCGAGTACGGTAAACGCAAGCAGATAATCAAGCAGAATGCAGCCGATCTGCGCAAGTAAGGTCGCGCAATACATAACGTTGGAAAAGCCGATGATCATCTGCAGCAGTCCGTGTACAAAGCCGGTAAAGCAGCCCCATTTGGTTCCATTGCGGAGTCCCATGATTACAAGTGGCAGCATTTCAAGTGTAATAGAACCGCCAAACGGCATTTCGTAGAACTTGATGTAGGACAGGACTGTTGCAAGTGCGATCAGCATTGCGCCCTCAACTAAGATTTTGGTGTTTGATGTTTTACTCATAAAAAATCCTCCTTTGCATAATGCCAGGAGGAATTTCTGATCTCAATTCATCATGAAAGCTTCCTTACGCCGGTACTAACCGGTTCAAGTAATGAGGGTCAATCAAAAGATTATCTCAGCCATAGGCACCCCTAGCATCATCATTTAATTGTCGATTGATAGAATAATACTTTTGACAGGTGCAGTCAAGATAAAAAATATCAAAGATTACTGCGACACTTTAAAAATGTAAACTGATACTTAAATAAATAAAGTGAAACATGAATTTGTAAAAAATTCAAAACGAATCCAAAAACCGCGAAAAAACTGTTTTTCTTTAGTTTTTTGCAAGACAAGTTAAGAAAACTTGCAAATTTCTCTTGCAATCTTAGCTTTTTCCTTATACAATATGGGTGTTGATGTATACTAATTTTTATCAAAGGAGATTGAGCGCGATGGGTTATGTTGAT
This sequence comes from Agathobacter sp., assembly GCA_022769125.1. Taxonomy (GTDB): domain Bacteria; phylum Bacillota; class Clostridia; order Lachnospirales; family Lachnospiraceae; genus Roseburia. The sequence goes on along the minus strand of JALEKN010000013.1, from coordinate 1,445 downwards.
GAGGTACTTGAGAAAGTACGTACAAAGAACGCTGCTGAACCAGAATTCCTGCAGGCAGTAGAAGAAGTTTTGGATTCTTTACGTCCAGTAATTGATGCAAATGAGGAGCTTTACAGAAAGGAAGCTATTCTTGAGAGACTTACCGAGCCGGACAGACAGGTAATGTTCCGCGTTCCTTGGGTAGATGATAAGGGACAGGTTCAGGTAAACCGTGGTTTCCGTGTACAGTTCAACAATGCAATTGGACCATACAAGGGAGGCCTTAGACTTCATCCTTCTGTAAACCTTGGAATTATCAAGTTCTTAGGATTTGAGCAGGTATTTAAGAACTCACTTACAAGCCTTCCGATCGGTGGTGGCAAGGGTGGTTCTGACTTTGACCCGAAGGGCAAGTCTGACAGAGAGATCATGGCATTCTGCCAGAGCTTTATGACAGAGCTTTACAAATATATCGGAGCAGACACAGATGTTCCGGCTGGTGATATCGGAACCGGCGCTCGTGAAATCGGATACATGTTTGGACAGTACAAGAGACTGACCAATCTTTACGAGGGTGTTCTTACCGGAAAGGGACTTACTTACGGCGGATCTCTTGCCCGTACAGAAGCAACCGGATACGGTTTGTTATATCTGACAGAGGAACTGATGAAGTGCCACGGCGAGTCTATGGAAGGCAAGACCGTCTGCGTTTCCGGAGCAGGAAATGTTGCAATCTACGCAATCCAGAAGGCACAGCAGCTTGGTGCTAAGCCGGTTACCTGTTCTGATTCTACCGGATGGATCTATGATCCGGAAGGAATTGATGTTGCACTTCTTAAGGAAGTCAAGGAAGTTAAGCGTGCACGTCTTACCGAGTATGCTGCTGCAAGACCAAGCGCACAGTATCATGAGAAGAAGAACGGCGAGCACGGCGTATGGTCTATCAAGTGTGATATCGCTCTTCCATGCGCAACCCAGAACGAGCTTGACATCGAGGATGCCAAGATGCTTGTTGCAAACGGCGTAAAGGCTGTATGCGAGGGTGCTAACATGCCTACCACTCTTGATGCAACCAAGTACCTTCAGGCAAACGGTGTATGGTTCGTTGGCGGCAAGGCTGCAAATGCCGGTGGTGTTGCTACCTCCGCACTTGAGATGTCCCAGAACTCTGAGAGATTGAGCTGGACCTTCGAAGAGGTTGATGCAAAGCTTAAGACCATCATGGTAAACATCTACCACAACATCGATGATGCTGCAAAGCGTTACGGCAAGGAAGGCGACTATGTTGCAGGTGCAAACATCGCCGGATTTGAGAAGGTTGTTAATGCTATGCTCGCTCAGGGTGTTTGCTAGGAGCTGGACACTTTTTAAAGGGTATAAAATGTAATTAAGGAGTCCCATAAACAAATCAGGTTGTATATCTGATCACTGTTTATGGGACTTTTTCGTTTCATTGAAAAGTTTGT
>JALEKN010000057.1 GCA_022769125.1 Agathobacter sp. | reverse complement strand
CTTTGGAAAAAGCATCGCAACCTGTTCCTGCGCCTCGATGTTATTGGTTGAATATTGTCTTTCCTCAAACTGCTGTGCTTCAAACTTCTCCGGCTCATACGAAAAACCTGACACGTTGTTCAGTGCCTGTGCAATTGCCTGTGTTGCAACGAGTGACGATTCGACTGTCCAATGTCCATCATGTACAAAAAAACCTCCATCAGCGTTCCAACCCAATTTTGGCATTGCTTTCCTTAAATCCAGACATTCGATTTCATTTTTCTTTAGTCTTTCAAGCAGCACATCCGCATTTTCATTTTCATATACCGCCGCGCCCCACGGCACTTCATCCTCGTTTCCGCTAGTTCTGTAAGGTGGCTGCACATACAGAAATTCTGCTCCGTTCTGTCCGGCAATCGTTGCAACTTCCATAATATGCTCCGCTTTTCCTGCCATATCCGAACTCGTTGTTGCATTATAAGCCACACCATTCTTCAGGAAGAATTCTGCACCGTTCTCCCTGGCATAAACAGCCTTCCACTGTGCCAGCCGGTCAAACATGCGATTGACCCCGTTAAACACATAATAGCCCGCATATTTCTGCGTGCAATAATTTTCCAGCTTATCTTCAGCCGTGTGTACTTTACCCACCAGAGCATCAAGCGCTCTGCCTGTGGCAGCTTTCGTGGTCTTTTCTTCCCCTTTGATCTGCCCCGTATCTGCTTTGTCTTCTGCGGCTGCCCGCACTTCTTCGTAGATATTTTTTATCGCCCCAAGCTCTTCTGATGGTTCTTGGGGCGTATCAGGCATCTTTTTCTCCATCACATCACCCCATGTATAATCCGCAACGGCCTGAAGCGCACGGTTATCCATTCCAAGCCGATCTGCTAATATCTCCTTGGCAAACAGTCTCACTCCGATTGCCACAAACGAGAGGAACAAAAATCCTATCATACAATTTACAATAACAGTTTCAAATTTATGGTTCATAAGCGCACTCTCAAAAATTAAAATAAATAAACGGGTTGTATGCAGACACTGCACACTTGGCAAGACAAATTATAAATATCGGAACTGCCGCCACATACTTAAACGCCCTGCGGTTTTGTGCAAAGAAGTTCCAGCGATGCGCCAGCCAGTTCCATACCGGCATCGTCAACAAGGCTGCGGCAACCAGCATTATCCAGCTCCCGGAAATGGCAGCGGCAGCATTTGAATCAACCAACTGTCCACTTCCACCAAACATTCCGCCCAGATATCTTCCGGCTGCTGCCAGACTGTCCGCGCGGAAAACCACCCACAAAACAATAACCCAGAACATCGTCCATATATGTGAAAACGCACTCTTTGCATCAGTTCTCGATAACGCGCGTTCTATTAGCAGCAGGACAAAATATCCCAATCCCCACACAATAAATGTCCAGTTTGCCCCATGCCACATTCCAGTTAGCAGCCACACGACAAAAGTATTCCGGATCGTTTTTGCAGTTCCCTTACGATTTCCTCCCAATGGAATATATACATAATCCCGAAACCAGCCGGACAATGAAATATGCCATCTTTTCCAAAACTCTGTGATACTCCCCGCAATATACGGATAATTGAAATTTTCCGCAAAATGAAAGCCAAAAATCTGTCCCAGCCCGATTGCCATGTCCGAATACCCGGAAAAATCATAATAGATTTGCAGCGTATATGCAATCGCGCCAATCCATGCCATCGACACCGACACACTGCCTTCTTCAGACAGATAAAAGGCATTATCTGCCAGAATACCCATGTAATTCGAAAGAATAACCTTCTTTCCAAGTCCATACACAAACCTTATGAACCCGTCATTGAATTCCTCGCGGTTTTCCTTTCTGTTATCAATCTCCTCCGCAATCTGGCTATACCGCACGATAGGTCCGGCAACAAGCTGTGGGAACATAGACACGTATAATGCAAACTTGTACAATGCCTTTTGCGCCTCTACTTTTCCGGTATAAACGTCAATCATGTAACTTAATATCTGAAACGTGAAAAAAGATATGCCGATTGGGAGCTGAATATTTCTGATGGTAAAATTGCAATTCAACAGATATCCAACGTTTGAAAGAATAAAATTCAGGTATTTAAAAACCAAAAGGATTCCCACATTCCACATGACGGCGACAATAAGCCACCCCCGTCTGCCGTAAATAACATGTGAGATCAGCCAGTTAACAATAATGGAGCCGATCATGACCCACACAAAAACCGGTTCCCCCCAGGCATAAAAGATAAGACTTGCCACCAGAAGCCATAAATTGCGGAAACGTCTGGAGCTGCACCATGGATTGAAATAGCCGATTAGAACGATCGTTAAAAATACAAATAGAAAAACAGTTGAAGAAAATAGCATATAATGTTTATCCTTTTCCAAAGAAAAAGCCAGCCATCCTTCGATGACTGGCTTCCTTTATTACTTCGTTACAACCTTTGAAGCATCAGACCATGCAGAATAATAATTCTTGCCATCAATCTTTGCATAAGTTCTTACCTGTACATAATAGGTCTTTCCTGACTTTAGTCCTGAGATCTTTGTATCGATCTGCGAAGCGTCCTTAACGGTAACCGTCTTTGTGACATCCTTAGCAAACGATTTCTTTGTTGAGTAGCGTACCTGATAACCGGCCACATCAGCAGATGCCTTCTTCCAATTTACGGTAAACGCTTTCTTTGCGGACTTAACACTCTTAACTGATGTCTCAGCCGGAACAATCTTAAATTCCTTCTGAAGTGTTCCAGAATAAGAATCCCCTGTAAGTTCAACAACAACAGTAGCAATTCCTACCTCTTTATTGTTGCTGTATGAAACAACGTAATCATCTCTTGACAATACCTTGTTGTTTGCATCCTTGACCTGGACGTCCGGAACAATAAGCTTGCCTGTATAGGTGACCTTATCCATTCCTGTCTGAAGCTTTGCGACCTTTGCAATCGTTACACTCTTCTTGCTGGTGTAGGTCTTATTGTTCATCTTGACGCTTGCAACATATGTAGCCTTACCATTCTTTGCAGTTGTAGCCTTCTTTTCGACCTTCTTTGTAATATCACAGTCAACGGTCGTTGTGCCATCCTTGTACTTGCAGGTGAATGTTGCGGTACAAGAGGTTCCGTCTGCGCTCCATGCGAACTTCGGAGCATTCGGATAATAATGCTCATACGAAGCGTTTGCGCCAGTTACTACCCTGCCCTGTGCAACTGCATTACCATCTGTCACACACCTGGTACTCTCTGCACCCTTTAGCACTTCACCAAAGATGCTCTCTGCTTTTCCCAACGGTGAAACAGCAAAAAGTGTTGCACATACACATACGGCCAATACCGCTGCAAGGAACTTTTTTACAATCCCTTTTTGAATCCTTAATGATGCTTCCATTAATAAACCCTCCCTTAGATTTTGTAATTAAAAATATTATAGTATACTGCACCACCAATATCAACAGACCCAATTGAATTTTCAGATAATATTAAGATTTTTCATCCAGTTTCGCTGCTTTATGATTCAGCGGCCCTCAGGACATACATTCTTGTAAAATCCCCGAATCGAACCATTTCCGCAGAGTAATTTTTTGACAGCTTACTCATTATTATCCTTACTTCATCATCGTCATCTGCTGCATCTATCCGCTCCGCAATATAAACTATAATCGTGTCATTATCCGCATGCGCCTCGATATAATCCGTTATCTTATCCGACCACGGATTTGCCTGTAAACAGATATCATCAAAGTAACTCATCTGTATCAGGTTTCCGACAATCCCAACCTCCGCGTTTGTTCCATTCATGTAAACACATGGAGAAGTATGATATTGTTTTGCAATCTCATAGCTTTCTCCTGCATCCCGGTATAGGAATTTGGGCTGGTATACAAACCAGACGAGACAAAATGCAATTACCACATAGCCTAACCGCAATACATTATTGCCAAGCACATGCCCTGACTTTGGCACATTGCGGATAACACACGTCCAGACCAGCCCCGCAAACAACACAACAAACGGAGTTAAATGAAATGCATACCGTTCCAATGGTCCCACAAGTGCTATAACAAGAAATGCAATTGCCGCAGGAGCAATTAATAATAGTGCGTAAATTGACTGCTTTGTATTTTTCGTCCGCTGCTGGCTTTCCTGCTGACGCTTTTGTTGTATCGTTGTCCATATCAGCAGCAATATGCCGACAGCACCAACCACAGCACACAGTAACATGCCTCTTCCCATATAAAGTATCATACGGATGATATCCGTCATGCATCTTTTCAGGGAATAGTCTACCGACAGATTACTCTGCCCGGATAATGAAGTCAGGATATACGGATAGATCAAAACCATCGCCCCCACTCCGGACAATGCAGCAACCGAAAATCTCCATAGTTTTTGGTACTGCTTCTCTTTAAGCAGATAGAAAAAAACAAACGCACATACGAAGAATGAATAAAACAGATAGAAATAATGTGTCAGCATTCCGGAACAGATAGTTAAAAATATTGCAGGGTACACCAGCCTCGGTCTGTTGCTTTGCAGCAATAACAGGAATTCATATGCAAGCAGCAACGTAAGCAGTGCCAATGGCTGGTACATCCGGACCATGGTATAATTGCTGGTTGCTGAGGTGCTCGTCCCATAAAGAATCATCATCATGATTCCAACCTTATGACTTTCAAACAACCGGACGCCAAACTGATATAGAATCGCGAGCATCAGAGCCAGAAATATCAGATTCGGAATAAGCCCGGTCCACTTTGAGAATGTTCCATAAAAGATTGAGCATATCGTATGGGTTACCATATAGTACAATGGTGGGTGCACATCCTGCGTCTGATTGTAATACACGGAGTCATATGCAAACCGTTCTCCCTTGTTGACCACAATATAATTCATCAGATCTTTTCCGTAAATAATATTGTCATCCAGATTATTACCATATATTGTCCGAAGGAACGGATTATAGTAGCTGTTTGACAATCCATACTGTGCCATCTCATCTGTAAAGAAGTCATGCTTTGCACAGCAAAACACAACGGCAATGCACATCAACAGTACCAAAAATCCCCAAAACTCCACTCGATTTTTTTTTAGAGCCGACAAATTTTCTGCCATGAAAAACTCCTTTTACTCCCATTGCCATTCCTGTAGCAATTGGTCATTTTCTTCCAGCTGCCATGTATTCTGCGCCAATTTCGTCGGGATCGCCCCAGCTAATATTACTGCAGCTACGACTGCCACAACAATAACTAAATTGTTTCTGTCCTGCTTAGCGCAGCTTCCGCTGCGCACAGCCGCGATCTTTTGTGCCATACTTGTCAGCCCCATTACAGCATATGGAATAAGCAGCACAAAATACGTAAATGTATACTGTGCCTTCGCTTCCCATATCAGATGAAAGAAGAAGCCGCCAAGAAATGCCACCGGCAGCAACAACTGCTGTAGTCCAATCCTCTTCCAATTGCAGAGCAGATACAAAAATGTGCCACCCAGGATAAGTGACTGTATGATGTTAAGCCATGCGACCAATCCTCGGTTATCATTTAGCAGATTAAGCAGCCATTCCTGGCCCGGTTTTGTGGTTGTCTTGAACTTGTAGAGCCAAAAACACTGAAATGTCGGATTGTTCCACTGTGATGCAATTTTCTCACCAAAGAAACGCAATGCATATCCCGGATGATCTGCCATATATCCCAGATCACTTTTTATGCTCTCCACACATGCTTCTTTTGTCTTATCCGCATCAAAACCGTTACCCGTGTAAGTTAAAATATTATATCCGTTATACCAGCCGCTTGCCCTGTCATCATTCTCCTGCAGTCCCATTGCAATCCATGCCTGTTTCGGAATTCCCTCATTTACATCCATTCCAGTCATCCGTTCTACACATGCATTTACCGCTGCCGATGATAGCAGATGTGCAGCTGCGCATAGGACAATCCCCACAAGAGCTTTCCACCCCCGTGTACGGATTGCATCCAGAAGTAACAGCACAACCATGGCGAGTAGTATGATCAGGTAATTGTTTTTGACCAATATTGCCGCAGCAACACAGATTGCCCCAGCTATGATACACTTCCAATTGTGCTGTTGCAAAAATAAGAGCGTAAACCAAAGTCCTGCCGTTGACAGCATCAATCCGATCAGATTTCCGTAAGAAAAGCAGACATAAAACAGCAGAGGCAGCCATGTCGCCGTTGCAAAATACGTAATGTATGCAATGGACTTCTCCTGCTGTCCGAATACCAGCCTGACTATTTTAGCAAGCAATAAGAACGTCAACATAAGGCTAAGTATGTTAAGCACCAGAAGAGCCGTGTCTGCTCTTGCGCCAAAAATCAAAACAAGTGTACTCTCCAACAGCATAAGTCCTACCTGATTCGGATAGATATAAATATATCCTCCCTCTGCCATCTGGGAATAATCCCCCAGAAGCAGGCTTTCCGCCGAAAAAAATGTTTCATACTGATCCCCGGCAAGCCTTACATCAGTCGCCCAGATCCAGAATGCAAGCACTGCAAACACTAGTAATGGAAATACATACCGAAAGACCTTGGACTTTCCTCTTAAATATTCTCCTGCCCTTGTCGTTTGGATCCATTTTCCAACCCCAAACAGGGCTACCACCGCAATCAGTATAAGCACGTGAATCCACGGCCGGTCCTTCACATAATAAGTATATTCCTGATATTCATTGTAAGAAGCGGATACATAACTGGTCGAATATATGCTCAGCAGATAAAGATAACCAATCACAACCGCAAAAATGATCTTTATAAAGGTTGTCAATCCATTACTCAGCTTACTCATCTATTATTCCTCAACTACTTCTCTTAATTCCTCAACAGATTCAAATCCATACACAACATAGGCATCCGACTCATACACCAGATGTTCTGCCCCAATCCGCCCTACGAATGAGAATTTCTGTGCTTCCTCTGCGGAAAGAAGAACACACACCTTCTGTTGCGGCGGGGTATCATGGGATACCTTTCTAAGCCACTGCGGAAACGCATTCAGTTCCGTAATATCCTCAGGATAATCCGTCCATGCCCACATTTCAAGCTTTCCGTCCGAAAGCTCCGTTGAAATGTTTGCATTCCAAAAAGTTGCATAGCCACATGTATATCCATTATCCACAGCAGCTATAACCGCATCCTTTCTAGGGTTTCCATTATAGCCACGCACTCTCGGATAATAGTTAAAAATACCGCATCCGATCAGCAGCACGGTAAATAACGTAAGTCCTGTAATAATCCGCCGCCGCTCTTTTCCATTGTTCTTCGCCCTGTCACTAAAATATGCAAAGATCAAAACATAGCTGCAAGCCGTAACCGGCAGATTATAGCGATCCGAATAATCCATGTCTGTCATGGAATACAGCAGAATGTACGCAGCGAAAGCGGCCGCATAATAAAGCGCAAACAGCCGTATCTGCCATCTGACGCTACGGTCTTTTAAAATTCTTACAATACTGTATACAGCAAGCAATATGGTTATCCCTGCTGTCACATTGAACAAAGTTGTTATTGAGAAGAGTTTTCCACCGCTCTTATATCCCAATGTATTCAGCCAGCCGTTAATAACCTCTATCACCCGGTTCCATGAAAATGACGAGTAGCGAATCTCTCCGTATTGTGCAAAAAAGTATCTACGGCTTAATATCCGGCTGTTGATCATATATCCGGCTGCTGCCCCAAGGAATGACAACAACATATAGCTTCCGATATGTCTGTTCTCCTTTGGTGTATCCTCTGCCCAGAAACAAAGGTAAAGTATTACCGCAGCCACAAATGGCAGATAAAATGTCAGCAATTGTCGGGCTCCGCCCATGCCATTTATGACAGAAAGGGCAATGATGAGCCCCATAATCACCTTTGCCCTTTTCCCAGATGATTTGTCCACAAAATATACAAGTCCGGCAAACATGACAAATATGGTAGCAATATATGGAATATAGCATACGTTCTGAAGCACAAAAGCATAATATAGATCCGAAACCGGAATCAGAAGAAAAGCCCCAAGTATAGGGAAAACCTTCTGCATCCGGAATGCCCTGCAAAGCACCCATAAGCATACAAGCGAAATTCCAAAGCAGATGATATTGCCAAGCAGATGTACCACGTGCCAGCTTCCAATAAACCGAAATAAAATACTCCAGATCAGCTGCGCATTGAGCACCCTGATCTCTGTTGAATAATACCATTGGGAGCTTAGGATTCCACCATTTTCGGACAACAATTTTGCAAGAATCATCTCACTTGCATCATCCGAGGAAAGCATTGCATCCATATAATGGTTCTGGAACACACACAGGACAAGAAATGCCACCGCAAGCAGCAAGCAGCCTCCCCATGTTGTCCACTTCATCTTTTTCATTTTACTTCTCCTTCGTCACTTTATACACATATAGTTTCGAGCGGATACCAAGCTCTCCCGCATAGATCTGTTCTGCCTCAAAGCCCAAGTCACTGATTGCCGAAAGCGTACTGTCATCCAGCAGTTCTGTAACGATCACAGTGCAATCCGATTGATTCTCATCGATGGAAGAAACCATGTCGTAGGTTTCGCCGATGCGGGCTGTCGGATAGTAATATTCCAAAATCGTCCATGCATGAGGCCCGCTGTCTGTCAGAATCAGTTCATTTTCCGGAAGCCGGACATTCTTCGTAAACTCTGCCGTTGCAGTGTCAAGGCTTACCTCTTCCTTGTACTCCGCAATATAAGCAGGTGCAAAACCGCAGACAAACACAGCACTGATCAATATCCCCACAAATATTGCCCTTCTTTGCAGGATCAGTTTTAATACATAGCTCGTCCCTACTGCAAGAATCAGCCACGCAACAGAGGCAACCACATACATATATCTGGTAATGAATAGCGGACGGATCAGATAAGATGCCAGCTTCCCCGTCAGGAGAAGTCCTGCAATCGCACAAACTCCTGCCCCGGTCCATAAGCGCATCTCTTTTTCAACCTGTTTTCCGACATTAGCCAGCAATACTACAAGCACCACGAGAAATACAATTGCAATCACATCATTCCCAAACAGAAATTCTCCACAGTCCCGTACCGCCGGAATGGAGTCCAGCCACCAGGACTGTGCTGTTCTCTGAAAGCTCAGCAGGAATTTGATTATCCAAGGTAAATAGGCAATGACCGTTCCTATACAGACCGCAATCATCCGGATGATCTGTCCATGTTGGAAGAAAAATACTCTCACCAATAAAAACAGATAAAAAAATGCCACCGCAATCATCGCATAATAATGCGTATATGCCGCAAGCACCGCATATAGAGCGAACAAAATATAGTCGATCCAGCGTCCTCTTTTTAAGATATCGTCCACTTTAAGAAAACTTAAAAGCACAAAAAGAGCCGCCCACGAATACATGCGGGCTTCCAGGTTATATACCATAGCCGCGGGAAACGCTGCAGAGAACGTGGCAAACAGAACGCCCGTTATTGTTCCAAACCGCTTTTGAATTAATGTCATACAAAGAATCAGTGTGACCAAAAGCGGGATTATAGATACAAGATGGTAAACATAACCATGGTTTCCCAACAGATGATACCCGGCCTGAACAAGCACATAGTATAACGGTGGATGCACATCCACGGATGTTGCATAAAACATATCTTTTAACGAAAGGTGTGCCATCCGTATCGTAAAGCACTCATCTCCCCAGAATGCATTATCAAATATGCGCACAGCAGTCCCGATAAACAGAACACATGCATACAGTCCAAACAATATCTGTCCGATATTTTTATTCTTTATCTTCCATTTTGACATAAATAATTCCCCACATTGTTGCAATCACGCCGGCAAGGCTCAGCCATAATCTCGTTTTATTGGCCATATGCCATTTTTTTCTGACAAGCTTCGTAAAATCTGCATTAAATGTCATCACCGGGTCAGAACCATTTACATGAGCTACAATCCTATCGCCCTGCTGTTCTAATTCCAGATTTTCCGTCGACTCTACATAATCAAGGAAACTGTCTGCCGGAATTTCATCCCCGTTTAGCTTGATGCTGTAAATTGAAATATCTTTATCCTCATTCAACAGAGCAAGTCTGTACTGATCTGCATTCTTCTTAGCGTTCCATGGGATACGCACGAATACCTCCTGCGCAACAATAGCATTCTCCGATATGTTCTCCTCCAGGAATCCATCTCCGGCATTCCATGAAAGCTGTGCCACAACATGTGCCTGTGTATCCTCAGACGTATCCATCCACAATACAATATTCTTCATGTGAACAGGGTATAGCCATACCAGCGCAAAAAAGATTATAGCCGCAATCCATATCTTTGCATTTTTCCGGTGTGCAATCTTTGTGATTTTCTCATTTAACATGCTTCTTCCGCCTTTCCGGTCAGTCTGTAAATGTTAAGCAGCCAGAGGCTCATTGCCGCCATAATTAAGATGATCAGCCACAGTGGCGACTTTGCCGTGATATTATCCTCATATGGGATTGCATATAGCAGCACGCATACCAGCATGGTATAAACGCACAACGCATTGATGCATCTACAGAAAGTTTTTCTTTTTTCCTGTTTCATTCCTGCCAGCCATGCGCCACATACCACAAACACTGCAATTCCCATGATCCAATAGAAATCCATACGGTATCTCTCGGTAAGCCAAGGCACCCAGATTGCATCAAGAACCGTAATAATTACCGGCATACATGCCATACAGATGGCAAATGCAAACATTCTCCTATTCCTAAGCTGCTTTCCTACTGTCGGAATAAACAATCCGGCAATAGACAGAATAAATATCGGGAAGTTGATAAATGCCCCACTAAATTGGAAATATGGGAAATTCCAGCACAATCCCTTCCAATCAAAATAATTTTCTTTCAAAGAGCCAAATATCACAGACCAGCTGATATTATCCGCCATATTGCCATATGCCGTCTGATCGGTAATCGTAAGCTGGTACGCCTGTCCAAACTCGAACGGAGTTCCAAAACGGATATAATTGTAATACATTAATCCGATTCCTACGATTACATACGGAGAAATCACAAACAACATTCTTCCCCAAAAGCGGGCCGACATTTTTCTCTTGCGCAGAAATACAATAAACATCGGAACAGCCAGCAAGTTGGCAAGTGCGATCGTAGGTCTGCACCCAAATGCAAGTGCGCCAAACAGCGCCCCTAAAAACGCAGCCTTCATTGCGTCGGTCTCCTTATCAGACGCCCAGACCGCCTTCACATAGAAAAACATACTCCAGATTTCCATGCAGAGTGCGCTGGTAATTGCCACACAGTAAATGGTAGGGCAATCCATTGCATACCACATGCCTGCCAAAGAAAAAGCTGTCGCCATCAGGAGACGGGTTTTCTCCGGAATATCCGGGAAAATGCTTTTTTTCATCAATTGAAACAGTTGGAAGATTCCAATGATAAACAGTGAAGAAAATACTGCTGTCCCTAAAAATGTCAGGAATCGCACGCCGAAAATCATCCGAAACGGCAGAAACAAAATCAACACCGGTACGACTCCAAAATACATATAGTAGTGATTGTTATAGAAGGCATGATCCCATTGGCAATATACACCCTCTCCAACACGCTCATCATAATCATACGGGTTATTCAGTTCAAACAGTTTTGGATCCCAATAGCCGTACTGCAGGTCGATATGTCCCTCAACAAAAGACTCTGCCAGCTTCTCATATTGATCCTTATGGGATGCACGGATTCCGATCATCGACGGATTTACGGTCATCGGTGCCACACACATCATAATAAGTAAAAGAATGATTGTGGATTGTAAACTCCATGATTTTATCTGTTTCATCATTTCCTCCATATTTCAACAACCGATAGCAAAGCAAACCGGTTGGCATACTTACTCACATAATATATTCTTTGTTCCATTTTCGCAACTCTTTTTGCGTTTGTTGCAGCCGCTGGGCTTGTATGGTAGTATAAGGCTGATTGGGATTATTTATCTGTTAGGAGACCAAGTAATGAAATCATCATCTCGTGAATCATATATTGATGTTATCCGCGGCCTTGCAATTATAATGGTAGTTCTCGGGCACCTGGGAATGCCATCTTTTGCGCATTCATTTATCTATGGATTTCACATGCCACTTTTCTTTATTCTGTCCGGTTATCTATATTCTTCATCCAGATGGTCAGACACGCCTTTCCGGCAGTATGCCCATGCAAAGGCACGCGCTTATCTATTGCCGTATATTGTGCTAGCTTTTATCAATCTGTGTGCCACTTTTCTTATGGAATATATGCAGCGAGCAGCTTCTTTCGATTTGTATTCGTCCACCATGAACCATCTGCGTTGGCTCTTACTCTCAAACGATAACTATGGCTCTAGTCCTGACTGTGAAGCGCTCTGGTTTCTTCCATGCTTCTTCCTTGTCACGCTGAGCTTTCAGGCAATAAAAAAACAGAGCGTCAAGTTACGCTCTGTTCTCATCGCTGCTTTATGCCTGCTGCAGTTTCTCTTTATCCGCAATGATGTCCAGCTTCCATGGCATCTGAACATTGTTCCGTTCTGCACCCTTTTGTTCTTTGCAGGCTGGCTCCTTCAGGTCAAAAAAGCAATGGACTCCCCTGTGTACACATGCATCATCGCCCTCTGCATCGGAATGGCCGGTGTGATTTTTAATCCGGATTATCTGGATCTGAACCACATGCGTTTGGGTAATCTCCCACTCGCCCTCTGCGGTGCAATCGGAATGAGTTATGCTGTCATTTATCTCTGCAAACACTATTTTGTAAAAAATCGTCTCTTAGAGCTGTATGGCCGAAACACACTCATCATCATGGGACTTCACATGCTTTTAAGTAATGGTATCCTCCTTGTGTTAAATCGTATCCCGTTTTTCGCCTCTTTCGGATACCATTGGTGGGTAAATGCTATCCTTGTGCTGCTCCTTCTGATACCGGTGTGTCGCTGTATAGAAAAGGTTCACCGTTAACTTCTTCCCTACTGGAATTGTCCCATTGACAGTTTTCTTAAGAATTGGGATTTCTTTGCCAATTCATTCTCTATATAATCCAAACCATATGTTTCCAGCAATGTGCTCGACCCGGAAAAAAGATTGGTTCCAAGTCCCAATCTGTCCCCTTCAATCTCTACTCCGAGTGCACCAAGCGTTGTCGGGAACATATCAAGAGTCGTAAACTCTCTTTCCCCGTCCAATTGCGGCTCTACAGCGGGATTAATAACAGTAACATACGTCCTGCGGTTCTCCTGACCATCTACACCATCGAAGAAATCACTATCCATCGTCAGATGATCACCACTTAATATTATTGTTGTATTCTCGTAAAAATCCTGCTGCTTGATCCACTCTACGAACTGTGAAATCTGCCTGCTGGAGCATGCAATAACATTCGCGTACTGCTCCGGATATTTATCCTCGCACAGATTGCATACATATCCATCCTCAAAATGGGTATCTACGGTAAGAAGCGTCAGATTAAATGGTTCATCCTCCTGTGACAACCGATCCAGTTCATCTTTTGCATACGCGAACAGTTTCTCGTCTTCGTATCCCCACCATACATAATAGTCCGAATTAATCCTGCCCTCGTCAATTGCTGAATAGTAATCTTTAATGTCATATGGTCCGTGAGACTCGAAGTACGTCTTTCTTCCTCCGAAATACGCATCCGAGCCAATCAAAAATTCCAGATTGTATCCCTCTTTCTTGAGAAGCTCACCCAAAGTCGTAATGCTTGGGAAAAAAGAGCCCTCTCCCATATGACTCTCCATATCGATTTCCAACGGTAATCCGGATGTCTGTCCGAATAATGCCCCCATTGTCCAGGAATTGCCAGAAAGCACCCTCGCTCCTTTTATTCCCTTATCTCCGGCGAAGCTCTGATTTTCCTTTGCCAGGGCAGTCAGTTCCGGGATGAGATTCTCATCCATCAGACCCCCGTTTTCCTTGTCCATATAGGAAGTCTCCATAGATTCCATAAATATATAGATCAGATTTCTCTTCTTCTCCGGAAACGTCAGCTGTGCATTTGCCGGATCCACATAGCAATATTCGATAAACTCCGATTCTTTGCCCTGAGCCCCAAGATAGCCATCCAGATCAACATGTTCACAGAAGGAAAGAACCATGCCAAACAAAGAAACTACTGCAGCCCCCTGCAAAAGTATATGCAGGTACCTCTTATTCCATTTTTTTAGAATAAAAAGAGAAATAGCTACAACTACCACAGCCGGAATAAAACATGCGAGAACACCTTTAAATACTATGCCGCCTCCTGTACCTTCCGCCGGCATTTTCAGCTGGAACAGAAGCTCCTGCATAGAAAGGTTCGGCCATGTCTGTTTTACCCATATAACCAGCGCGCAAAGTGCCCCACATATACCGGTCATAACACAGGTAGCCCATCGCTTCTGCACCAATACCGCGCATCCAAAGATTGCTCCAACACCAAGCATCAGGAATCTGCCGGTCAGCTGGATCTGATACCTGCATCCAAGATATCCGACCACAATAAAAATCAGTTGCAGCATTATAGCTTTCAACGTTTGGTCTGCTTGTTCTCTTTGGAAACATCCACATTGCCACACTGCAAAACAGATGGATAGCAGAAGAATAAATTCACCGATAATTTCTCCCCGATAAGGAAATTTCACAAACAGAACAGCCAGACAAGCCCAAGCACAAATACCATAAGCAATATTTCCCCACATGGTATTTGTTTTGCTTCTTGTTCTTTTCCGGAAAATGTATAGCCCTGACAGGCAAATAATTCCAACAATAATAATCAATCCGCCGCCATACCTTGTCCATCGCTGGATTCGTTCAAAGGTCGGATGATTCGTAAGCACCGGAGCCTGCATGACAGCATCTTCTGTAGCTCCGTATACTGCTGCCTTTAGAGACAGAGTATTATCCACCATATATGGCAGCTTATCATCGATAATCCGATAATCGGTTTCTTCCTCTCCTTGCTGTGCAATCTGTATTTCTACATCATCTATCGATTTATCCAAGAATTCTATCGCATTATCCTGATTGAAATCCAGATTTCTAAGCAGATCATGATCCGCGTCATAGATCAGACGGTAACGGTTCAAGCTACTGATCCTTCCATCCTTCACTCCACCCCATACCGAAAGCAGATCTGCGCCTTTTACCTCTACGTCACAAGTTTCGTCCGTCCATGCACTGACATTCTCAATCTGAAGCACACCTTTCCCATCGTAATAGAACCAAAGTTCCCAATCAATGGCGTTTGGGTATTGTGTCAGGTCAATCGGAATTTCAATCTGCTTTTGCTGTGGATCTAGATCAGCCTGCGCAATGCACTCTGCTCCGATTGCCGGATCAACCCTGCAGAACTTAACAGTCTGCGCCTGCTCACATTCATATTGGATTCGGATTGTATGGTATGTATTTTCGGCCTGATACTTATCGCTCATGAGGACAACCAGACTTTCCTCCTCTGAGTAATCCTCCAAATTTTCCGGAGTCAGTTCATATACGACACCATTTCGCCCTTCCACCTCATTGGGATAATATCTTAATGCCATTATCCCGATACACATTATGCAAATGATTAAGATGCCTTTTATCTGTAGCTTGTACTTTTCTAACATTACTTATCCTCTTTTACCCAGATTGGAGCCCCCTCACCTACTCTTTCGTAGTTTTCCTGTATATACTTATCCAAAAGTGCCGCATAATGGAATTGGCTCCAGCACTCCTGATCCGGATTCCATACTACCACATCCGGCTTACTTTCCTTTATATCCTCCAGATTCCACGTTTCGTACCAATCCATATACCACGGCAGACAATATACTGCTCTGTTGACCGGTTCGTGTCCTTTGGCTAACAGATAGATGGAATCATTGCAGTAAGCATCCATAAAAATTGACTCGCCCTCATCAAGTTCATTCAAAATGATCGGATCCAGATAGCTAACCGCTTCCTGTTTTGTTGTCACATCATAACGAAGCTGTGCTGCGACCGGCTGAAGGATCAGGAATGCATAACACAGCAAAGCAAGTCTAACAATAACATGCCTGTCTTTTATGCGTCCCGGCTCCTGCGATATCAAGAGAAAAACTCCCGTAATAAGCATTCCCCAGAAAGCCTGCCCGTGCCAATCATCTACACCGCGCGCAGCTCCGGAAGCGATTGCAAGAATCCCAAGAATAAGCACACCCCATTCTGTCCTATTCTTCGCAAAAGCTTTTATGAAAATAACAACAGACGTAACCAGAATCAGCACCACCAAAACGTGATACGGCTTAATTCCGCCTCCTGCCCCATACATCAAAACAGCGTTCTGGAATTCTGACAGAGCAGACACTATACCCGAAAAGAATGGTTCCAGAATGCTGTTACCCATATCCTGATACTTCGTATATACTTCGCGGTTAAACAGATACATCTGCTGGAACGCATAATAGAGTGCATGGTTTACTTTGAAATACAAAAGTCCGCAGATTCCCGGTATGCATCCTACAATTGCAAGCGGCAGATAACGCTTTAATATGCAGCCAATCTTCCGGCTCTGCTGAGCTCTCCAATATTGAATCTCAAATAGCAGAAAGATCAGGACAAAGAAGAACAGCGTATACACACTCATAAATACACTTCCGATTGCAGTCCAGGCAGCCAATGAGAGAACCACACACCGTCCCAGAGAGAGCTTGTGATCCAGCCGCATGGCATACAGTTCCAACATAATAACCATGAAGGCCTGCAGTTGCATGCTCTCTGCCACTACCATTGTCGTGTAAGCCCCCGTCATTGCTACCGGAGTAAATATTGTCAGCAACGGAAGCAGGTATAGTACCCATGCCGGAAGATTTTTCCGATGCCTGTGATATAAAAACGTCCACAATACGCCCAGACAAATATAGAAGAGGATGCGCATCTGAGTAGCTGAGGAAGCTCCCAGCAATGCAAACACACCGCAAAGATAATAGGCAAATGGTGTATGCTGCGTCACGTAATCACGGTACAACACAGCCCCCCTCGCTATTAGCATTCCGCCTCTGACATTGTCATTTTCATCCGTAAATGCATAAGTTCCCATTGCCGCAAACGGAAGGCACACAAAAAACACCAGCAATCCGCATGCAGCAGCCTGAATCACAGCATCCTCCTTCCAGTTCATACCTTTTGTGGCAAGCATAATGCCACGGATCGTAAGGAACAGAAGTGCCAGCAGAACGATTCCATACACCATAATCCAAAACGGATCTTTGTCGCCACCATACACAGAAAGGCATAATGCCTTGCTCTCCTGCTGCTCTCCATTATATGAAAGCTGCGACTCTTCACCGGCTGTGGTAAGTAAAGTCCCGTAATAGAAGCCGATTGGACTGTCGGAGGTAACTTTCTTTGAGTATAAAGATAACGTATACTGTTCTCCTTTATGCACAGAATATGCCTTCTCGAGATCAATCGTATAAATTCCGTTGTCTGTTGCTTTCACAAAGCGAAACTCCTTCTCGCATGCGACATTTCCGCTTTCGTCCGTAATCAGCAATGTCCACGGAGTATTGCAATCCGTCTGATAATTTGTAATCCGCAGAGCCACTTTCTTTAAAGTATCATAGGGCATCTGGAAAGTCTCTGTAACTCTGTCCTCCGGATTGGAGACTTTAAGCACATCCTCCTCCACAAATGTCAGGGCCGTCTGCTCCAGATATGTGGTCTTTTTCATTAAGAAATGACTGCCGATTTCAAACACCAATATAAACAGGACACAGACAATTCCTATTTTTAATACACTCTTTTTCATTTTCTTCCTATCCTCGCAATCACAAGCTCATGGGCTTACAGCTTTCTTAGTGTCCGGTTAATTGTAGCAAAATCCTTCAGTGCGCGGACGCCAATCTTGAATATCCGTTTCATGTTAATGGAGTTCACCCCACCCTGTCTTGGTCGGAACGTAATCGGAATGTATTTCACCGCCAGTTTTCGTTTGGCGTATATAACAGAAATGATAACGTTTGAAAGATTAAAATCCTTTGGGACCAAATCGATATTTGCCTGCAAGGTCTCCGCTTTCATCAGCCGAAACGGAGTGTTTGCATCCGGTACATGCACTCCAAAAGAGCAACGGATCACCAGTTTAAGTACTCTTGTCACAAAGACTCTCGATGCCCCATCCTGTCTGGTTGTGCGATTTCCGATGACCATGTCATATTGTGTCCTCTGCTCCCAGAACGGCCAGAATTCATCTGCGATTGTCTGCCCATCCGAATCGGTCTGAAAAATATAGTCTGCACCATGTTCCAGCGCATAATGATAACCAAATAAAAGCGTTGCACCATGTCCGGAATTCGCCTTTGTAAGCGGTGTAAACTGTGGTTTGTCCTTGGCATGCTCCTGCATGATGGCATATGTCTGGTCCTTGCTTCCATCATCAATGATAACGAGACGGCTCTCTGCTCCACACTTTTCCACAACCGGATACCACTGTTCTATCACATCTACGATATTCTCACTCTCATTGTACGCTGGTATGATAATGTATAATTTGTCCATGTTCATCCTCTTTCTATTGTTCATATATTTAAAGTTCCATAATGACACTAGACATAGGCACATTGTATCACTTGTCAGTGGTAATGTCACACATTAAATCTGTCGCTCCCTAATCATTCATGTAGCTTTCAAGTTCTTCAACAAGTTCATATACTCTTGTGGCTGGAACCATTGCCGACATACTAGATACTTTTGCTTCCAAAAATTCCTGATATTTTTTTCTTGCCCGCCTCTTTGCATCCTCTAGTGAGCCCTTCTTATTCAAGACCTCATATAGATCTTCCCTTGTTTTTGAATAGTCAAAGTACCTGTTAAGCTTATCAATATACTGTTTTCTTCCATTATCGGCATTGTAATCTTCAAAATGCAGTAAAAACCACAGTTCAATACTTTCATTTGACCATGCTACCGCCATAGTTGGATTTTTTCTTGCTTCAGCCTCAAATTGTGTATTGTCGAAATTAGCAGGAGGAAAGTCATCTTTATCATACATGAGCCAGATTTTTTTATAGTGTGCCCACTCTCCATCCGCTATCATTTTATCAACAAAACGAATTAATCCATTAGTGTTTCTCCCAGTTCCGTATACAACTATATGTGGTTTTGCAGTGATGCCCTTGAAATGTCCGTTCACTTTATCCACAAAGCCCCGAATGTAAATTGGCTCTGTCTTTGTTCCTTCGCTAACAATCATTGTATATGGTGGAAGTTTCTTTAATGAATTCATTTTACTTGCTTTCACCTTCATTTTTTGCTCTAGCTTTTTAACTTCACTAACCTTCTTTGGTTTTAAACTCAATCAGCCACCTCCCAGTTAATTAACTTTTTAAAATAAGGATCAGCCCCATACCGTCCCTCCATATACTGTTTGGAATAATTTTCATCATTGCGTGGTTTACTGCCGCTTTCCTTGCGAAAGTCAACAAGAGAATATAAGACAGACTCATCATATCCATTAATCGCTGAAAACCAGATTTCGTCTCTTCTGAGCACATCTTTACTCATAGTTGTAAGGTCATGCGATGTAAATAGTAATTGGGCAGTTCCCTTATTTATAGTCCGATCTGTAAACAATTCTATGATTTTTCGCAGAAGCAAGGGATGCAATTTTGCATCTAGTTCGTCAATCAAAAACAGGCAATTCCTCTCAATTCCATCTAATAAAATAGGAATAATACTTATAATCTTTTTTGTTCCACCTGATTCCTCTGAAAGGCGTAACTTCTTTCGTTCGCCTGTTGATAATTTGTGAATTGTATAAATTTCGTTAATTGATCCGTCCTCTTTATATTCAATTTCTATATCGCAAATATCAATCCCCATAGATTGAATTACATTACATAGCCTTGCCTTATCACCCTCTATCTGATTAACAAAAAGCTTTCTATCTGCATTAGGCTTATCATAATTTAACACTTTTATCTGCATAAAAAAGCTTATTGCTCTGTCTATGATGTCAATATTTTTAAACATGGCAATATATGAAAGAAGTGGTAGACTTTCATTCATATTTTCTATATCAATTCCTTCCAATTCCTCACACAAACTTACATTTTCCTTATCCCTCTCAAACACAATTCTTGCTTTTTTATCTATTTCCAAATAAAGATTTTCTGTAATAATATCTTCATCTACACTCTCAAACTCGTAACGATATTTATATTCGTCGACCTGAAACAAAAGGTCAAATTTTGTTGGTTTGTATTTGCATTGCTCATCAAACTTATAGTATGAAGATGATGTATGCCTGTCTGCTAGTCCTTCCTTCAATTGTGAGATAGATGTCTCCCCCAACTCCTCATTTTTTTTCTTCATAAATGCTAACTGTATCAATGGCTGCATGACAATCAGTCGCAATTCATTAAGAGCCATTATTACACTACTTTTACCTCCACCATTTGGTCCGTAAATAGCACAAACCGGTAAAAGATTTTCTTCATCAATTGTCAGTAGTGAATTTTCAAATTCGTTAATTGGTTTTGCTGTAAAATCAATAGTAGCCTCATCTCTATATGAACGATAATTACCAAAGCTAAATTCATAAATCATCCTTTTCCCTCCGCGAGATTTTTTCTCATAATCATTATATAGCATAATAAGCATCCGTATTCAATACTGTGTGAGAAAAAATCTCACAGTTTAAAAATATGTATTTACGCATACACTTATAAATAAGACCTGAAATATACCATTCTTGACAATAAGACAGTAAAAATCGTATTATGAAAGCACTTGGCGGCATTAAACGATAGTATCCCAAAAGGTGAACGAAGTGAGAAAATATTTTAAGAATGTAATTTATAATACTTTAATTCTTTTGTCCGGTATCCTTATTGGCTACTTACTATTGATTGGCGTGTATTGTATTCCTATCAGTCCTATTACCCAAAATGTGAAATTGTCGCAAGAACTGCTGGCAAAGCAAGGGGACTATCCTGCCAGCTTTGATTCTTTTATGAGGCCGATGAATTTAAGCGATGGAATAAACATAAAATCGCTTGTCCTGAATAACCGTGGATTTGTATTAGATGAGTTCACTGCGAGCCTAATGCTTTCAGCAGCAGCTTCCGAAAGTGATCTTCCTGTGTATAAGGCAGCTTTAGATGGGAACGGATATAGCAGATATTGGCATGGGTATCTTGTTTTTCTAAAACCTTTATTATCATTTTTTACCTATAATCAGATCCGCCTGATCAACTACATTGTCTTAAGCGTGCTGTTCATCTGTGTCATAAAATTATTATTTCAGCTTTACGGAAAGAAAATGGCAATCGCCTTTCTTTTCTCCATTTTTATGATCTGGCCATTTATCATCCCATTATGCCTGCAATACTGCCCGATGGCATATACGACGCTGGTTGCTCTTATCGTTTTGCTTAAGTCAATTCGGAAGTGGGAGAATAATTCAGATTACCTGACGCACTTTTTCCTCATAGTGGGAATGTGCACAAGCTACTTTGACCTGTTAACATTTCCCATTGTCTCTTATGGGCTGTGCATGGTTCCCGTATTGGCAGGAATTAAAGATAAATCTTCTATTGCTAAAATACTTAGCACTGTTAAATCCGGAGTCATATGGTGCATTGGCTATGTTGGAATGTGGGCCGGGAAGTGGTTTTTAGCCACATTGGTGTTAGGAAAAGATGTGTTTCACGATGCAATTACCCAAGTTGTATTTCGTTCTTCCGGATCCTCAGATGCAGGCGGTTCAATTTCAATTTCCGGAATAAGGGCCATTTTAGTTAATCTAAGCACTTATTCCAATGTGTTGTTTTTAGTTGCTATATTGGGGATGCTGCTATACCTGATATGCTCCATTGCCCGATGCCATCAGAATATATGTATAAACATATTGGAAAGTGTTCCCTATTGGTTCTTAATTCTTTTACCGTTTATCTGGTATGCAGCTTTTAAAAATCATTCATATATTCACAGTATGTTTACCTATCGCGCATTGGCAGTGTCATGGTTTTCGGGGCTCTATTGGTTGCAAAGTATTACACTCGCTCCACCACCGGTCGGAAAAACAGCCCTTTAAAATAGCCCCCGATCAGTACGC
>JALEKN010000030.1 GCA_022769125.1 Agathobacter sp. | reverse complement strand
CGCCATTTTTCTTTCCGTAGTCTGTTGGAATCCCAGGCAAGCAGAACAGAGATCGTTGTGACATTCCTTGCAATTCTTGAGCTTATGAAGATGGGCAAGATTTTTATTTCGCAGGAACATATCTTTGATGATATCCAAATTGATTCAAAGATTGCTGCATAATTTCGTTTGAGGTCATTATGGAAGAAAAAAATTATCAGGCCATTATAGAGGCTATACTTTTTACAATGGGTGAGGCGGTAGAGCTGGAGCGTATTGCGGATGCCATCGAGCTTGACAAAAAGCAGACAAAGGCAATCTTAGAAAGCATGATGGAGGAGTACAAGAGTGATCGTATCGGGATTGAACTGATTGAGCTGGATGGCTCTTACCAGATGTGTACCAAGCCGGAGATGTATGAATATCTGATCAGAATTGCAAAACAGCCGAAGAAGAGAGTGCTTACAGATGTTTTGCTGGAAACATTGTCGATTATCGCATATAAGCAGCCTGTTACGAGAACTGAAATCGAAAAAATCCGCGGGGTCTCCTGTGATCATGCTGTAAACAAGCTGGTGGAATATAATCTTGTCAAGGAACTTGGAAGACTTGACGCACCAGGCAGGCCGCTTCTGTTTGGCACAACAGAGGAATTTTTGCGTTCCTTCGGAGTTTCCTCTATTGATGATCTTCCGGTATTAAGCTCTGTACAGATTGAAGAGTTTAAGCAGGAGGCTGAAGCTGAAATGCAGATCGAACTTCCAATCTAAACATTATAAGGCAACACCTGATATCAGCATAAATTATGTACAAAGGTCATATACATTATCAAATTTGTGATGTATATGGCTTTTTTTATGGAAAAAACAATCCGTTTGAAAATTATGGCTTTTTTTCTTGCAATTTTATGCATTATTTCAAGTCCTCAGAAGGCGATTGCAAAAGAGACGGTCCCCTTGAAGGAAAACGAACTCTATTCAAAAGCATGTGTGCTGATGGATGGAGACAGCGGAAGAATACTTTTTGGCAAAAATGAAACACTTGCACTTGCAAATGCCAGCACAACAAAAATTCTTACAGCAATTGTCTGTCTGGAAAATTCAGATCTGGATGAAATAGTAACGGCATCGGCAAAAGCAGCTTCCCAGCCTAAAGTTCATCTTGGCATGAAGGAAGGGGAGCAGTTTTATGTGCGTGATCTGCTCTATGCAATGATGCTTGAATCCTTTAATGATTGTGCAATGGCGCTTGCAGAGCATGTCAGTGGAAGTATGGAGGGATTTGCCGGGCTTTTAAACGAAAAAGCTTCACAAATTGGATGTACAGATACTTATTTTATCACTCCTAATGGGTTGGATGCAGAAAATGAGGAAAGCTTTCATCATACAACCGCTGCAGATCTTGCTCTATTGATGAAGTATTGCTGCTGGGACTCAAAAGAGGCGAAAACATTTTTGGAAATTACACAGTCGATGACACATTCTTTTACGAATCTGTCGGGAAAAAATTACACAGTTTCTAATAAAAATGCGTTTTTGTCAATGATGCCTGAAGCAATTTCCGGAAAGACCGGTTTTACCTCCGCAGCAGGCTATTGCTATGTAGGTGCAATCGAATCAGAAGGCCGTAAATATACAATTGCGCTCCTTGCATGTGGATGGCCGAATCATAGAACCTATAAATGGAGTGATGCAAAGAGCCTGTTTGGTTATGGAATGGAATACTACCGGGCAAAGATGATTTCTTTCACGGATACGGTCTATTCCATTGAAATAGTTAACGGAAGAAAAGCAGATTCTACATTGTCGGATTGGGGAAAGAAGGTGGCGATTCCGGCCGGTGCCGTCTTAACTGAAACAAACCAGTCATACCTTCTGGCGGAGGAGGAAAACTTTTCGTATGAACTTGAACTTCCTAAGAAAATATACAGAAAGGTAAATGCCGGGGATGTCGTTGGAAAAATAAAGTGTTATTTGAATGGGGCTTGTATCGCCGAGAAAGAAATTTACATAAACGAGGGATGTGATCTGTGGGGTTTTTCAAACCTGTTTACGTGCTTTCGGAAGGCTTATTTTATAATGTAATGTTTTGGAAAAAATAGTGAAAAAATTAACAATTCATATTGAAAATATACCTCAAAAGGATTACAATCACAATGAGCAAAATTTTTTATTTTTATAGATGGAGGGCATAAAATGAGTACTAACAATGCAAGCTTGGCAATGCAGCGTATCGCCAAGTTGGTCGATGAGAACAGCTTTATGGAAATTGGTTCTCTCGTAACAGCACGCAGCACAGATTTTAATCTGTCTGCACAGAAAGCACCTTCCGATGGCGTTATTATCGGTCATGGTCTTGTGGAGGGCAATCTTGTGTTTATTTACAGCCAGGATGCTTCCGTATTAAACGGAACAATCGGCGAGATGCACGCAAAGAAGATTGCTTCTGTATATGACATGGCTATGAAGATGGGCGCACCGGTAGTCGGATTTGTTGATTGCGGAGGTATCCGCCTTCAGGAGTCCGTGGACGCGCTTGACGGATTTGGTCAGATCTACGCGAAAGAAGTAGCTGCTTCCGGTGTGATTCCGCAGATTTCTGCCGTATTTGGAAATTGTGGAGGCGGACTGTCTGTTGTTCCGGCACTTGCAGACTTCACTTTTGTTGAAGAGGCAAAGGGACGCATGTTTGTTAATTCACCGGATGCAATCAAGGGCAATTCTACTGAAAAATGTGACACTGCTTCCGCAAAGTTCCAGAGCGAGGAGAATGGATGTATTGATGCAGTCGGAACTGAGGATGAAATCATTGCACAGATTCGTGAACTGATTACCATGCTTCCTTCTAACAACGAGGGAGATGTATACACTGATGAGTGTGAGGATGACCTTAACCGTACCTGCGACGCGATGGACAGCATGTCTGCAGATCCGAGATATCTTTTGAGCGAACTTTCCGATGATCATGTGTTCTTTGAGACAAAGAAAAACTATGCAAAGAACATGGTTACCGGTTTCGTAAAGTTAAACGGCATGACTGTTGGTGCAGTTGCCAACTGTGTGGCTGTATATGATGAGGAAGGCAAGAAGGCAGAAGAGTTTGAATCAGGACTAACCGCAAGAGGCTGCAATAAGGCAGCTGAGTTTGTACAGTTCTGTGATGCTTTCTCCATCCCTGTACTTACACTCACAAATGCAAACGGCTTTAAGGCATGCCAGTGCTCTGAGAAGAACCTTGCGAAGGCCCTTGCAAGAATGGTATACGCATTTTCAAATGCAACTAGTGCAAAGGTAAATCTCATTACCGATGAAGCATACGGAAGCGCGTATGTTGCAATGAATTCCAAGTCCATCGGCGCAGATCTTGTATATGCATGGAAGGATGCAAAGATCGGAACCATGGAGCCGAAGCTTGCTGCCAAGATCATGTATCCGGAAGCAGGAGCGGACGAGCTTTCTGAGAAAGCAGCTGAGTATGCAGCAAAGCAGTCTTCAGCAAGCGCTGCAGCCGGACGCGGATATGTGGATCTGATCATTGAGCCGGCAGATACCAGAAAGTACCTCATCGCAGCTTTTGAGATGCTTTACTCTAAGTATGTAGGAGAGCCGGATAAGAAACACGGAACAAAATAGAAAGGTGAAGTTTTATGAAGAAGAAAATCGCTTTGATGCTTTGCATCCTGACAGTGCTTGCAGGAATGCTCAGCGGATGTGGAACGGATCCTAAGACAGTAGATTACAATGGCTACACATACGACGAATTGTTTAATGCTGCATATGTAGATTTGCAGATGGTACAGGGACTTGCCGGAGATATGGCAACGAATGACCTGACTGTTGAAGATCTGCACAATCACAATTATTCCTCCATCTATGACTATCTGATCTCAAGCGGAGTTACAGATGCCCAGATTGAGGCAACAACAGCATGGAACGAAGTCGCAGATGAGTTCGGAACATTTACGTCTGTGGATGATGACAGCTTTAAGGTGGACAAGGCGGGTAAGACACTTACCACGGATATCAACCTTTTGTTTACCGCCGATGATGGTTCTACAAAGACTATCGTTTTTGAAGTAGTATATGAGTATTACTCAATGGAAGTAACCGGTATTTCCATTAACCCACAGTATTCTATGGGTGAGAAGCTTGCAAAGGCAGGACTGAATACACTGATTTCCATGTCCATCGTTTTTGCAGTGCTGATTTTGATCAGCTTGATCATTTATGCATTCAACCTTTTTCCATACCTGGAGAAGAAAAAGCAGGAGAAGGCAAAGGCAAAGAGTGCGGTTGCTGAGAACGCAGATGTTGTGACCCAGATTGAGAAGAGGGAAGAACAGCAGAGTGTTACCGATGACACAGAGCTTATCGCCGTGATCGCAGCAGCGATCGCTGCAAGCGAGGGAACCTCTACAAGTGACTTTGTAGTACGTACCATCAATAGAAGATAATTTTAGGAGGATTTAATTTCATGAAGAACTATACAATTACCGTTAATGGAAATGTTTACGACGTTACTGTTGAGGAGACAGGAAGCACCCCTTCCGCAGCAGCTCCAAGACGTGCAGCAGCTCCGGCAGCTCCAAAGGCAGCAGCAGCTCCTGCAGCAGCTTCCGCAGCAGGAAGTGTTAAGATCGAGGCTGGTGCAGCAGGAAAGGTATTCAAGCTTGAGGCTAAGCCTGGAGATGCTGTAAAGAAGGGTGATCCGATTCTTGTTCTTGAGATCATGAAGATGGAAACACCGGTTGTTGCTCCACAGGATGGAACAGTAGCCAGCATCAATGTAGCTGTTGGCGATTCTGTTGAGGCAGGCGCATTACTTGCAACCTTAAACTAATACCTTAGGAGGAAAAAAACGTGAGTTATGTAGGTGAAACCTTATTAAACCTCCTACATCAGACAGCCTTTTTCAACCTCACCTGGGGTAATTATGTAATGATCGCAGTTGCATGTTTGTTCTTGTATCTCGCAATCAAAAAAGGCTTTGAACCATTGCTTCTCGTTCCGATCGCATTCGGTATGCTTCTTGTTAATATCTATCCGGATATTATCGCAAGCCCGGAGCAGACAAGCAACGGTGTAGGTGGTCTGTTGTATTATTTCTACACTTTGGATGAGTGGTCTATTTTACCGTCCCTGATCTTCATGGGGGTCGGTGCAATGACAGACTTTGGACCATTGATCGCGAACCCGGTCAGCTTCTTAATGGGAGCTGCTGCACAGTTTGGTATCTTCAGTGCATACTTCCTTGCAATCCTGCTAGGATTTAATGACAAGGCTGCTGCCGCAGTATCCATTATCGGTGGAGCAGATGGACCGACCTCCATCTTCCTTGCAGGTAAGCTCGGACAGACCGGTCTGATGGGACCAATCGCGGTTGCCGCATATTCGTACATGGCACTTGTACCGATCATCCAGCCGCCGATCATGAAGCTGTTTACCACGAAGAAGGAGCGTGCCATCAAGATGGCAAACCTCCGTCCGGTCAGCAAGCTTGAAAAGATCTTATTCCCGATCGTCGTTACGATCGTGGTTTGTGTGCTTCTTCCGACCACAGCACCGCTTGTCGGCATGCTGATGCTCGGTAACCTGTTCCGTGAGTCCGGCGTTGTCCGCCAGCTTCAGGAGACTGCAAGCAATGCACTTATGTACATCGTTGTTATCCTGCTCGGAACCTCCGTTGGTGCAACGACAAGTGCTGAGTCCTTTATCAATGTCAGCACGATCAAGATCGTTATTCTTGGACTTGTTGCATTCATGGTTGGTACTGCTGCCGGCGTATTGTTCGGTAAGCTGTTATGCCATATCACACACGGAAAGATCAATCCGCTTATTGGTTCTGCCGGTGTATCTGCCGTTCCGATGGCTGCGCGTGTTTCCCAGAAGGTCGGAGCAGAGGAAGATCCTACCAACTTCCTGCTCATGCATGCTATGGGACCTAACGTTGCCGGTGTAATCGGTACTGCTGTTGCAGCCGGATGCTTCATGGCAATATTCGGAATCTAAAAGAAGATAACAGAAAGGAAATAAAAAAATGGGTGTTAAAATTACAGAAACTATTTTGCGTGATGCACATCAGTCCCTGATCGCTACCCGTATGACCACTGAGCAGATGCTTCCGATCATCGACAAAATGGATCAGGTTGGATACAACGCAGTAGAGTGCTGGGGTGGTGCAACATTTGATGCATGCCTTCGTTTCTTAAAGGAAGATCCGTGGGAGAGACTTCGTAAGCTAAAGGACGGATTTAAAAAGACTCCGCTGCAGATGTTATTCCGTGGACAGAACATCTTAGGTTACAGCCAGTATCCGGATGATGTTGTTGAGTATTTCGTACAGAAGTCTATCGCTAACGGTATTGATATTATCCGTATTTTCGACTGCTTGAACGACGTGCGTAACCTTGAGACAGCAGTAAAGGCATGTAAGAAGGAAAAAGGACATGCACAGGTTGCTCTTTCCTACACATTGGGAGAGGCTTATACCTTGGATTACTGGATGGAGACCGCAAAGAAGATCGAGGATATGGGTGCAGATTCTATCTGTATCAAGGATATGGCAGGACTTCTGGTACCTACCGCAGCAACCGAGCTGGTACAGGCATTGAAGTCTTCCACCAGCCTTCCGATCGATCTTCATACACACTATACCTCTGGTGTAGCTTCCATGACTTACCTTAAGGCAGTTGAGGCAGGCTGCGATATCATTGATACTGCAATGTCTCCGCTTGCGCTTGGTACTTCACAGCCGGCAACCGAGGTTATGGTCAAGGCATTCGAGGGTACTCCATACGATACCGGATTGAATCTGGATCTTCTTTCTGAGATCTGCGATTACTTTCAGCCGATCCGTGAGGAGGCATTAAAGAGCGGGCTGTTAAATCCGAAGGTTCTCGGCGTTAATATCCAGACCTTAAAGTATCAGGTTCCGGGCGGTATGCTTTCCAACCTTGTTTCACAACTTAAGGAGCAGGGTGCAGAGGATAAGTACGAGGAAGTATTAAAGGAGGTTCCGAGAGTTCGTAAGGATCTGGGTGAGCCACCTCTTGTTACACCGTCATCACAGATTGTTGGTACACAGGCTGTATTTAATGTCTTGACCGGCGAGCGTTACAAGGTTGCAACTTCCCAGACCAAGGATATCCTTCTTGGAAAGTATGGACAGACGGTTAAGCCGTTCAATCCGGAAGTTGTCGACAAGGTACTCGGTGAGGACAAGAAGAACGCAATCACCTGCAGACCTGCAGATCTCCTTGAGCCGGGACTTGCAAAGTTCGAGGAAGAGATGAAGCAGTGGAAGCAGCAGGACGAGGATGTTCTTTCTTATGCATTGTTCCCACAGGTTGCAACAGAGTTCTTCAAGTATCGTGAAGCTCAGCAGACCGGGGTAGATGCAAAGACTGCAGATACCAAGAACGGAGCATATCCGGTTTAATCTTATATAGCATGACAAAACGGGTATTTGGCGATGCGTCGGATACCCGTTTTGTTTTTTCTTTATAAATAATTTCACTATATAGGAAGTTAGAATTATTTTTGAAGGAAAGGGATACGAGGATGGAACTTCGGGTACTGCGTTATTTTCTGACCGTGGCGAAGAAACAGAGCTTTACGAAGGCTGCGGAACAACTGCATATCACACAGCCAACATTGTCAAGACAGCTTGCCTCCTTGGAGGAGGAGCTTGGAACACGGCTTTTTTGTCGAGGCGGACGTAACATTACACTCACGGAGGAAGGGCTTTTGCTAAAGCGGCGTGCTTTGGAGATCCTTGACCTTGAGGATAAGATCTTAGATGAATTTAACGGAAATGACAATGAGGTGGAGGGCGTTGTCACGATTGGCTGCGGCGAGTTTGCAGCGGTTGAACATCTGGCGCGGGTGATCGGAAGCTTCAAGGAGAAGTATCCGCTCGTCCAGATCGCGCTTCACACGGCAACTGACGATACGACACTGGATATGATGAACAAAGGCCTGATCGACATCGGCGTGTTTTTGGAACCGATCAGCACTGAGAATCTGGAATACATCCGGATTGGCGACAGCGACCAGTGGGTGGTCGGAATGCGTCCGGATGATCCACTTGCAAAGAGGGAGAAGATCACGAAGGACGATCTCTATCAACTTCCACTGATCCTGCCGGAGCGTCTTGGAATTCAGAGTGAACTGGCGAACTGGTTCGGCAAAGACTTTGACAAGCTGAATATCGCATACACCAGTAATCTCGGAACAAATGCCGGAGTGCTTGCAATGAGTGGTCTCGGCTATCCGGTGTCCATCGAGGGCGTTGCGAAATACTGGAGGAAGGAGCTTCTGGTGCAGCGGAAGCTGTTCCCGGAGATCAAATCCAGCACGGTGATCGCATGGCGGAGGAATATCCCGTATGCGCGCCCGGTGCAGCACTTTATTGAAGAACTGTCTATATATAGCAAATTTCAGTAAAAATCATACGATAGTATGCAAAAGATAGAAGTAATTTGAATAATTAAGTTATGCCTTATAAGCATAAAAATATATGTAATATAAGTATTAGTCATAATTGGATAAAATGAGTAAAATAAATGTGTAGGAAAAAGAAGTCTCTGCACATTTTTTATTGGAGCTTTTGCAGAAGAAAGAACAAGGAGGCAGCAGATATGGCAAAGAAACTGGTAGCTTATTTTAGCGCAAGCAAAAACACAGAGAAGGTTGCAAGGACGATTGCGGAGGCAGCGGATTTTGATCTGTATGAGATCGCTCCGAAGGTGCCGTATACGAGTGCGGACCTTAACTGGATGGATAAGAAATCCAGAAGCAGTATTGAGATGAGTGACAAGACCATCCGCCCGGAGCTTGCAGAGAAGGAGCTTGATGTGGCGCAGTATGAGGAGATCCTGCTCGGTTTTCCGATCTGGTGGTATGTGGCACCGACGATCATCAACAGCTTTTTGGAGAAATACGATTTTTCCGGCAAAAAGATCATTCTTATAATCCGCCTTTCGCAGAAAGGCGGATTATAAATATGACTGTAGATGAATATGAAGTAATACGCCTGATAGATTTGAATAAATGTACGCATGAACAATGCGCACAGCAGATGGGAATTTCCAGGACAACTGTTACAGAAATCTATGAATCTGCCCGCTATAAACTTGCA
>JALEKN010000008.1 GCA_022769125.1 Agathobacter sp. | reverse complement strand
TGTTGTTCCCTCTGCAAGCGTGGAGCCACTGACTGTTCCTCCTGCATTATCAAGACTTCCGGATATATTGCCTCCGGAGATGGTTCCATTATTGGTGGTATTTCCGGATAAACTTCCTCCAGTGATGGTTCCCTCATTCTTGGTGTTGCCGTCTACCTTTCCATCAGTATTATCAAGTTTTCCACTGATTTCACTGTCTGTTATGGTTCCATGGTTTGTAGAGTCACCACTGATCTTACCATCAGAGAGGCTTCCTTTATTGGTCACATCCTCATAAGATCCGCCACTTGCTGTTGTTCCCTCTGCAATGGTGGAGCCACTGACTGTTCCGCCTGCATTATCAAGGCTTCCCGATACATTGCTTCCAGAGATGGTTCCATTATTGGTGGTATTTCCGGATACGCTGCCGCCCTTAATTTCTCCATGGTTTGTAGTATCTCCACTTATTGTACCACCGATAATTGTGCCGTTATTATTTACGTCCGTATACGTTCCACCGGTCGCAGTAGAACCTGCTTCGAGTTTCACACCAGCTAAAGTACCATCTGCATTCGAAACATTTCCCTTTATGCTTCCACCATTTATGGTTCCGCTCGTATTATCTACATCACCCGAAATTGTACCCTTATTATTTATAGTTCCGCGATTTTCAAATGTTCCCTTTATATTTGTATTGCCACTTAAGTTCACATTTGCGCCCGGTTTTACTCCGACTGTGACGTCATCCGGTACTGTCAGATCATTAATATCCGCGTCCTTCTGAATCTGCACTTCGCTAACCCCCGGAGCATCCTGTCTATCCAGGATATCAAGGACTTCATCCACTTCACCATAGTGATAATCATCCTCACCCTCAACTTTCCAATAAGCAGGATAATCCGATTTCAAGCGCCATTTTGCGTAAAGAACGGTGTCCCCTTCAATGGTATCCTCTGCAAAATTCCATTCGGTCTCAGATATAACATCTTTGTACCAGCCAACCAGAATTGCATCGTCTGTCTTCGGGATTGGCGTAGGTGCTGCAATCTTATCACCCACTGCAAGGTTTTGCTGACTTTCCGGTTCATTTTTCGTAAATATTCTGCCATTTCCGTCAAATTCCACTTTATGGGTCAGAATTTTTAAAATAGCTACATTGCTTGTCCCAGACTTATAATATTCATTTTCCGCGCTCGATGCCGTTACATAATAAGTGCCCGGATTTTTTGGTGCTTTTCCCTCGCCGACTGCTCCATCGGAGGTAGATGTAAAAATGCTGCAATCTGCATTTTTATAGTAAGTGTACGTCACTTCTGCATACTTTGTATCTACAGCTGTGACTTGAGCAGGCTTAATTTCACCACATTTCGTTCTATAAAAGCTTACATCGGTATCCTCTAATTCAATCCGTGCAGTTCCCTTTTTGATTTCAACCTGCCTGCTTCCGGTAACTGTCTGATATCCATTTTTTATTACTTTATAGAATATTGTATACTTTCCCGGCTTGCTGTATGTCAGAGAAGTTAAATTGCAAGAAGATGCCGCTGTACCATATGTAATCGTATAGTCACTTCCCGGTTCAGACACGGAAACATTAATTCCATGTGCCAGACCATCATATTCAACCGTACTTCCCTTCGCCGAAACGGACATGTTTTTCAGCCATACCGCATATAGGTTAAGACCTGCATCCGTATTATAAGTTGAACCCGTTGTGTAAGAAACCGAATAAGAGTCGGCATTTTCCTTGGAAGTTGCCCAGCCTGCAAACGTATATCCATTTCTTGCCGGTGCATTCTTTGAAAGTTTCAATGCCTCACCGGAATTCTTATTCTGATTTGCAGGTGCTCCCTGTCCTCCGTTCGCATCATATGTTACCAGATATCCGGTCTTGACAGAGAAGTTTCTGGATACCTTAGCGGATGTTTTAGTCACACTCCCAACCGTGATCGTGGCTGTCATTGATAATGTATAATTACCACTTAACGATGTAAGAGGATATTCATACGTTGCTCCCGGTGTTACCGAAAAAGCAGCCATCTGCTTTCCGTTCGCATCTGTCAGGACATATGAAGTAGTAAATGCCGATCCATCCAGCGAATAGGACTGATCTGTAATAACAACACTGGTATCAAATCCTGCCGTGTTACTTCCGGTTGTTTTTGTATAAACTGATTTTGATAAACGGAAAGAGCCATATGGAGCTGCGATCATTGTCTGCTGTTCTCCTGCTACGCTTATCTGTCTTGTTGTAGAAGAAGTACTTCCCTCCACATCGGTAACAGTTAATCGCACAATCCATGTTTCTCCTGCTGCAACTGTTTTTGGCTTTGATGTTGTCCATTCTGCCTTGCTGTCAGATAATTTCTTGTATTCCAAAACTGTCTTTGATGTATCAATACCATAGGTCTTTGAACCATCTGCATCAGAAATGTTTAGGTTATCCTTCTTAACTGTGTCCGGATCGTATGACCTATTCTCAACCTCAAGAACAGATTCCCCACTCGATTTATTCACGCTGACGTTCAAAATCGCCTGTGGTGCATCATGAATACGGATCTGGGACTTCAATTCTCCATTATAATAGACTTCGTAATATCCCACAGTCTCAAATGATGCCGCACCTAAATCCTTATAGGTCTGTACGTTATCTTTACAGCTGTTGAAATCAATCTCACTATATCCGACGCTCCAATTGCCATCATCTAATGATGTTCCTGTTGAGCTAAATGAGAAATCACTTTCAGAGGTATATGTTCCTTTCGATACTTCGCCGCTTGTGGAAGGGACAATTGTCTGCTTAAGCCGAGCAACGATAGCCTCCGCAATTGCATCAACCTGACGCAGTCTTGCCTCCTTCGTGTATGCATTCCCATTTGCATCTGCATACTCATCGACACTTACAAGGGCACTATTATTTGCTGCCCCATCTACGAATGCTTGGGAAGCCGCCTTATTTTCATTTCCACACCAGCCAATATAAGTGACATCATCTTCGGTAAGGCGGTTGATAATCTCCGCGGTCGAATAAACATCACTAAAGTCATCAATACTCGCCTCATTCAAGTTGACCAGATAACTTAAGGCATCTTCATTCCAATTTGGCTCACGAACCACCTCTGTCAATGAACGCACATAATCTGCAGTCATGGAAAGGTTAGATAATGTAACTTTTGTTTCTTGTTCACAACCATGTGAATGGTATGATCCCAATGGTCCGAATCCACCCCGGTATAGCTTTCCATCATAGCCTGCTGTCAATGGAAATTCTGTATATCCCTTCCCCGTTACAGCTCCGGTTATGGTGCTGCTTGCCGTAAGGGAAACCAGATCGCTGTCACCAAGTTCCTTGCTGAATACACTACTGCCGGTTCCGCTTGCCAGCCATATCTTGATATAGGTAGGCATAACCTCAACCTTTACCTTTCGATAAAGATTTCTTGTACTGGAATTGTTCCAATTATATACGGAAGAGCTTCCGATTGGTGTTATCGTTCCATATCCTTTACTGTTATCCCAATTTCTAAGATCTCCCGGTGTTCCATGGTGGAACTGATATGTATTGACATTATCCAATTTATATAAGGTAATCTTCTGACCATACGGTTGTCCATAATATTCAAATGCCAGCAGGTATCCGTTTAATCGCTGCGCATTGCTTGAGTAATTGGGATAATTTCCGGTTATCGAGCAATTAACCAGAAACCCAAATGCATCCAATGCATCAAATGCATCCTCTTTCAAGGTAAACTGGATCTGCTTCTGAGTTGCCTGCGTGTTCACCTGATACAGCCAGTCCGTATATGCTTCAGAACCATAACCCTTGAAGATCATTGATCCACTGCTTTCTTCAATATGGCTGGTAAGTCTATCATACACCTGAGTATCATTACTATTGGGTTCTATATATATATGTTTCGTATTATCACGCTTAACATTAGTACCATTTTTTTTCGTATGATCATACTTCCACCAGTCAAACTTACTGGTGGATGCACTTGCATTCGCATCCACCTCTGCAAATGAGATCCGTTCGGATGCAATTCCCTTTCTCTCCAATGCCGCACGAAGTTCCTCCTCAAATGCAGCACTATCCACCTTGGTGGTTCCGAGTGCCAGTGCAATCTCAAGCTTGGAGGATGTATCAAGCTGCAGCAGGACACCCGGAAGCGAAAATGAAATAATATTTGAGCTTATACTCTGTCCTGTATTACCTACAGCCCTTACCCGGAAATAGTATTTCTTTTCTGCCTCAAGTCCATAAACCTTCGCATACACCATTCCATCTTTAATCTGCGCATTTGGAACAGTATAGTTTGTAAACTTAAACGTTTGCTTATTCTGGTTTTCATCCGTGTAATTTGCGATCACATAGCTGGTAAAGTCACGGTCTTCCGAAATATCAATTACATATCCGCTGGCCCCACTCACCTCCGACCAGCGGAGTGTACACTGATCCGTCAACTTATCATCAGCAGAATATGCAGTTGGTCTTGCCGGGACATTTGCTGCTTTTGCTCCTGTAATTGCAAAAATATCGCAATAGATCCCACTCATAGACCCAGAACCATCTTTTCCTTTTGCCACAAAATCAATCGAGCATAACAGCTTATTCGGATCTGCCTTAATTGCAGCAGACTGCAAAAAAGGTCCTGCCTTCGTTGAGCCATCAACACGCTGTGTGCTAAGCTGGATTCGTTGAAGCGGTGCGTAAAGCTCCACCTTATCATTTACTTGTGTAACAGAACCGTCATACCAATCGTACAGCTTATAATCATAATTATCCTTACTTCCGTCCGTATAATGAAGTGTTACCGAAAAATCAGCATAGTGTCCACTTCCCGGACCTCCTGCTGTGCCAAGTACATAAATGGTGTTATAAGAGCCATAGGAAGCAAGATTTACACTTGCCGAAGTCTTATTACCTGACAATCGGATTGCATCGTTTCCATCGAGAACATCTTCCCCTGTCTGTGAGAAAATATATGGTACTCCCTTATCTGTGGTAATATTTCCCAAAGCCACCTGAATAGTGGCATCATCCGGTGCACTCGGCTCCATAGAGCCAACTTCATAGTTCTGGCTTTGGATTCCGCCTGTGGAATTATGGCTTGCTTCATAAAAGGCCGCATAAAAATCCACTCCACCGGAGGTCTTCACATTAGAAAAACTCTCCGTCTTACCCCAGATTGCGTTCGCATTCAGCGATTCCGAATCAATACCAATCGTCTCGTAAATTGCAGCTGTTGTTACCTTTGTAATAGAATATGTAGAAAAATGTTCCGGTTCAAATGAAAGGCCATCTTCTTCCACTACAGACTCCACGAGTTCTGCCGTCTCATGGTTATCATCCACATAGTAAATATCAAGGCTGTCCTCCGCATCTACTTGCTTTGTGAGATCAACATTCCGGAAAAATAATTTTGCTCCATTGCTTTCCGGCTGAATTGCATTACCATCCTTATCATAAACGGTAATATCAAAAATGATTGTCTCATCTACTACTTCCAGTCTCTGTGTTTCCTCATCCAATCTATCCTGTATTGCACTTTCGATTTTTTGAACTTCATTTTCATTATCAATCCGTCTGACAGAAAGTACTGCATCTTCCGGGAACACTCCTTCCTCTGCCACAAGGGAGACTTCAATTCCATCCACCACCTGCTTTGCAAAGAACTCCTCCGGTTCCAATACCGTTACCGTAACACTTGGAAGAACAGCATCAAGAACAAGCCCATGCCCTTCATAGGTGGACTTGCTCAGAATTGCCTGAAATACATATTCTCCAGGAGTCTTTCTATCGTAGGAATCACACACCCAGTCAACATCAACATCAATCTGTTCTGTCCGAATAACAGGTTCCATTATTTTCTCTGTTTCCGGCTCAATTTCCGATGTTTCTTCTGGCTCAGTCTCCTCTAATTCTTCTGACTCCGGCTCAGCTTCCGCTATTTCTTCTGTGGCAGGTTCCTCTGTTGCTTCTGTTTCTTCCTCGACTGCCGGCACTTCCTCTGTTGCAGGTTCCTCTGTTGCCGGTATTTCTTCTGTGGTTGATTCCTCTGCTGCTTCTGCTTCTTCCTCGGTTGCCGGTATTTCTTCTACGCCAGCTTTCTCTACCGTAGCTGTCTCCGGCTCAACTTCCGGTGTCTCTGATACCTGTGTATCCTCTGGTGTTTTAGTACTCTCTTCTCGCTGTGTGTCTTCTGCTTCTTCTGCAGCCTCTACCTCATATGACACAGTAACGGCTAATTTATCCGTTAATCCGATATCCGCCTGCTTTGTGCCATAAGGTACCTCTACGGCTGCTACTTCATCCACAATTTCATTTATCGTCCAGCTATCCTTCCAGCCTTCCTGTAACATCGTAGCAAATACCGTAAGGTCAATGCTGGTGATCACAAGCGCGGCTGTCATTACAACAGCCATTCCCCTTGCTAGTTTTTCACGCATTTTCAGATGTAAAAAGGCATACAAAAACAAATTGTAGATAAAGATAAAAATCGCTAACAGCGCCAATATTGGATAGCGCAATAGTTTATGATTCCTTCCAACCCCTGCAAGTGCAGAAATCGTATTCTTTTTCGCAACCCGAAGAGGAAGTGTGCTATTATACAACGCCTCAAACCGCGCGTTCTTTCTTTTCTTACGAATTTGTCTAAAAGTTTTTATAAATAAGAAAAATTTTTTCATTCGTATTACACCTCATATATAATTTCTTCTGAATATCGTATCATATTTACCTTATCATAATTTTCTTGGGCTGTTCCTTACAGAAACCTTACACTTTTGCATAAGAAAAGGACCTCAGACATTTCTTTTTCGTCTGCAGTCCCTTCCCAAATATTCATCTGCTATCTGTTTTGCTTTATTCTGTCCAATTCTTTTTTTCTATCTTTTGCCCATACATATTCTTCCAGATATTCCCCGTTATATTGGTCAATTACCGTCTCATCCCCGTTTAGCATGCGATACAGGTCACAGTCCACAATCCCCATGTTGATACATTTTGCCTGCCCTCTTGATATGATGAGATTGGGGATTTCCGCTTCATCCAACAGTGACTTCAATCTTGACATCGTTGTCCAATACACACTCTCTGTCGAATATCCTGCCCAAAGTGTCTCTATGGCATCCAACTTTGTTACCCCTTTTTCCCCGTGATCTATAAAATATGCCAGCAATTCTATCTGTTTCGTCTGTCCCAGCACAAGCGGAGTTTCATCCACCCATATCCGAAGATTAGGCATGGTCTTTATCCGTATTTCCTTTTTGGGAATTTCCCTCATATAAAAGGCTCTCTTCAGTTGCTTTTCCACATCTCCACTGGTATATGGTTTTAAGAGATACCCGATGGCCTCCACTCCAAAAGCATCTAATGCGTATTTCTCATAAGCCGTCACAAATATGATCCGGATATTGATGTTTATCTCCCTTAATTTCTTTGCCAGCTCGATTCCATTCATCACGGGCATCTCAATATCAAGGAATGCCACATCCACGGAATGTGCTTTTGTCCATTCCAAAGCGTCCTGTCCTTTTTCGAAGGTTTCCAGGCTGTCAATGTGCCTCATTCCTTCTGTCGTGAGGCAGAAGTTTTTTATCTGCATTGGTTCATCATCTACATATATTACATTCATGTTGCCATCCTTTCCCCGAAAGCTGTTTACACCATATCACTCTTTTGCGGTATCTTAATGGTTACTGTCGTACCCTTCCCCATGACGCTATGGTATTCCATTGTTCCGTTTAACATATTTTCTACCCGGTAGCGGACATTTCGAATGCCCACAGACTCACTTTTTTCAAGCAGCTTTAAGTCGAATCCCACACCGTTATCCGTCACTGTGATTTCAATACAGTTCTCATTTCTTCTTGTTTGCAGTATGATAACCCCACTTTTACCGTGTTCTATGATACCGTGCTTGATTGCATTTTCAACAATCGGCTGTATGGTAAGGGGCGGTATCTGGAAACTAGTCGTTTCAATGTCTGTCTCAAACAGAATCCTGTCCATAAACCGGAGCTGTTCCAATACCACATAATCTTTTACCTGTTCCAATTCCGTGGCAAAATCAATCAGTCCATCTTCCTCAATATTCTGGATATTTCTTCTCAGATATCTTGAAAAGGTGATCAATGCCCGGTCAGCCTCTTTCGGATCAACTTTACAGTAACTGCTTATTGTTGAAAGCACGTTGAAAATAAAGTGGCTGCGTATCTGGCTCATCATGGCTTTTATCCTGCTGTCCGTCAGTTCCCGCTCCTGTGCTGCAAGCTCCCGGTCTTTCTCCGCAAGCTCCCGGTCTAATTTTGCGATCTGCACCTGTTGTCCGCCGTATTCAAACATGGTATGTACGCCCATGATCATGATATAGATGACAAATGCCATGAGGGAGAATAACAGACCAGAGGAGTTGCCCTTGATATAAAAGGCTGCCACATCTGCGAGGATACCTGCCACACATAAAAGTGCAAGCGGTATCTGCATTTTCTTCCGCTCTTTCACTGAAAGTCCGACAAGGATTGCCGCCCCGATTCCCATTGAAACATGGGTGGCTGTCATGGACTCTCTCAGATCACAGATTCCAAGCCATTGTAGTGTAAACTGCAATAGGCAGAGAATGGCTATTCCTGCCTCGTAACCGCTTATCACTTTACGCCCTTTTTCCGAAAAAGAGTCTTTTGTCCACTGCACCAGCGGCAGTATCCCAAGCATCGGCATGGTGATCGCGATGTAATAAAAAAGCACTGGCTGACCGCCATCCATGAACGGTGTAAATCTTGTGTCCATCAATCTCCATAATCCGAGCATAACGGAAAATATTCCAAGAACAGCAAGTCTTTTTCCCGGACGTTTTTTGAGATGGCTGTACCCCGCTACACACACAAACGTAAATCCCATTAAGATTGCGATACTAGCAAGGATAATCTGCGGCAGGTCTTTTGCTAGACGGTTGCGGTATATGGCAAGCGGGGAGCCAATGAAAAAGGTCACTTTCCTGTTTCGAAAACTCTCGTAAACGGGCGTGATGTCTACTTTTACTTCTTTTCCACTGTCCTCTGCATACAGCGGTATCATCACCCAGTTGCTGCCGACTGTCTTTGTGAAACGGTGACTGCCCGCTGGCTTTAAGCTGTAGATTTCCTTTCCGTCCAGGTAGACGGTCACATACTGGTGGACGGTGTAGAACGCAAGGCTCGTGTCATGTGCTACGATATCGCTCAGGGTGAAAGTATATTCCTTTCGCACACCGATGGGGGCATCCTCCTGCGTAAGTTCTATTTCTGTCACATCCTCCATTGCCGCAAAACCAGAACTGTTTCTTGTCCCGGTAACGGATATGTCCTCTGTCTGCGATACAGTCACAAGCAGGACAGCCAGCACAAGAGCTGCTAAGACTGGCAGAACGATGGAATTTTTTTTGATTTTTTTATCCGGCATCGTAGGTCACTCCTCTTTATTGGTTGCTATTTTAGCATAGCGGGAAAGTTTTTACTAGTAGTGATCAACAGTCTAAAGCCCATAAATAAGGAGTTTTATAATTTTTATTTACTATATCTCTATACCAAATACAAATATACATCTTCCAAACTTGGACGCGTCTCCTGCACAGTTCCCTTGGTTGGTTTTTCATCTGACACGATACGAAGGCATGTACCTTCGCCTGCATACATAACATTTGCAATGCGGTAATTTTGGTTTTCATACCACCTTTTCTCTTCTTCGTTAACCAAAACTTCAAACACCTTATGTTCCATTGATTGAAGTAGTTTTTCCGGTGTTCCGCTTTTCACAATGTGTCCATTTTGCATAATTAAAATTTCACGGGCAATATATTCTATATCTGATACTACATGCGTTGCTAAGAGTACAATTTTATTTTTTGCCATCTCACTGATAAAATTTCTAATGCGAATACGCTCTTTGGGATCAAGCCCCGCCGTCGGTTCATCAAGAATAAGGATGGATGGATTATTTAACAGTGCCTGCGCAATTAAAATTCTCTGTCTCATACCCCCGGAGTAAGCTTTAAGCTTTTTATACCTTTCATCCGAAAGGTTTACGATCTTAAGAAGCATCTCTATCTGTTCTGCTGCATCACATTTTTTCATTCCCTTTAGGGATGCCATATACCATAAAAATTCCTCACCAGAAAAATCATCATACAGATTCTGCTGCTGTGGCATATAGCCAAGTAAATTCCTGTATTCTGCCCCAAGCGCTAAAATAGATGTTCCATTATAGCAAATAGTTCCCTTATCCGGCTTCAGATTATCGGTAATCATATTCATCAGCGTACTTTTTCCAGCTCCATTTGGTCCAAGCAGCCCATACACTCCCGTTTCAAATTTCATTGAAAAATCATCAACCGCTATCTTCTGTCCCTTTTGGTAACTCTTGCTAACAGATTTCAATTCCAGTTCCATATGGCTCCTTTCCTTACATCTGTATGCTCAATATCAGCCCTGTAATATCTTTCTGTGTTATATATAATATAAAGAATGCACAACCAAGTATCCCAATTCCTATCACGCAGGAAACAATCTCGTTTTTTACAAACAATGCTAACTTCATCCCTGCATATGTGACAAATAAAAGTGAAATTATCTGAAAGAACATTGTCACTGCAATAAATGCGCCAATCGTAAAATTTCCCGACATAGAAAGCATCCAAAAATCAGATAGTCTGTGCTGCAAGCAGGAAAAACCATCAATATGCCAATACTCATAAAGTATCGGTATTTCCGTCAGGGCAATCAACATGCATGCACCAAACCACCCTGCTCGCTTTTGTTGTCTTTCAAGTGTCCTTCTTCCATTAACCGTTGCAGACAAAAGAGGCGAAATTCCTTTCTTTTCATCAAACGCGAAAGTGCCACAGAGCAGAA
Source organism: Agathobacter sp. (assembly GCA_022769125.1). Taxonomy (GTDB): domain Bacteria; phylum Bacillota; class Clostridia; order Lachnospirales; family Lachnospiraceae; genus Roseburia. Next base: position 30,548 of record JALEKN010000008.1, on the reverse strand, counting down.
GCATAATCGAGCCAGCACACACAAACCATCTCACAAGTTCTCCAGTTACATCCTGCCAGATGTCATTATATGCAACCTCGTCCACAAAATATTTATCATATATACTTTCTTTTTGGGCGAATAAATTGTCCCGTTGATTCTGCAGACGCCGCACTGCATCCTCTTTAATTTGCAGTTCATGCTGCAAATTCATGATATAAGGTGCATTTTTCTCTGTATCCCCTTGCATAGCCACTTCAATCTGATTATACAGTTCATCAATATTCGTAATCTGCGTCTCGACATAAGCAAGACTTCCATCCGTAATCCGACCATGAATATTCTTCATGAAATTATGATATGACATCAATTCCGCAGTCGGATAAAAATGAACAGTGTGTACTGACCAAACGGAATATACACACCACATTTCCAAAAGTAAAAGCACTATAATCCGCTTCTGACCAATCATAAGCTTAGATAGTTCAAAGCGGAACAGACTCGTATGCTGCCACTGCCATGCCGTCTTTTTCCTTATATAATATAAAAAATTCTCTAACCGGCTTTTCGAGCGGATCTGGCAACTTCTGTGAAATACATATGCGCCTACAATACAAGCAATCACTACAACCGCCAATCCCATAGCTGCTGCAGCCACATTCTTTCCTACCGGAAATCCAAACAAATTCAGATTTAAATACATTCCAAATGTATTATCTATACTCCATACAAAAAATGGGTTGATGCAACGCACACCATTTACTGAACCATACAAAGAAAAAACTGTACTGCTGATATAAAGCAAGCCTAAAATTCCTGCAGACAGTACAAGCGCCAACACTTCATTTCTTATACAAATGCCGATCAAATAAACAACTGCGGTTAGAACAACTGCCACCAATATCCTGATACCTGTCTGTCCTACCACCGCCATCCAGATGTTTATCCGATATGGGCAGTTGCGAAACTGCGGGACAGATTGTATGCTGCGCTGTAAGTTGCCGAATCCATACCAATAGGCAAATAGAGCTATCGTTATCAACTCCTGTGCCAAGGTGTATATTCCACATAACATGCATAATACCAGATCTTTTCTCGCAGCGAAAACTACATGTCCGTTCTTAGTTCCCTTCGTCAGTAAAAACAAGCCTTTCCCACGTTCCTCGTACACCATATAATACACACTGATAAGCAGGAAGCAGAAAACGAAAACAATTCCCATATGGTATCCACTGTATGCCTCAATTCCATAATTGTTTCCCTTTTCCAAGCTAATTCCACTTAGCCTTTGATAATCTTCATAACTTTTTTCCAAATTACGGGAGGCGTAGCTATCCGCCTCATATATTTCCAATTTTTTCTGCGTTTCGACGCGCTGCTTCATTCCGCTTAAGAATTGAGGATAACTTTCAATATAAGTCTCTTGTTTTGCTTCCTCCACAGCATATACATCTGCCCCCTCCACCGAATCATCTCCGGCGAGAAAATGTTCATACTGGCTACGGCTTTCATAGACAACGTGATATCGTTCCTGTGTATATTCCCGAATATAAATAAGTAGGGCATTTCCCACCAACAGACCAAGAGTCAATACCAAAAAAACCTTTCTTTGCATTAGCTTCATGCATTCAAATTTCATACATTACTCCTCGCATACATGTTATGGTATTCACAGCTCATTCAACCGCAATTTTTTTACGCTCCGTCAATACTTTACCTGACAATTCTTCCCCGTTTATCGTACCAATGTCTGACTTGTCAAACTGTATCAAACGCCATACATTTTCATCATCCGCACAGTAACACAATCCATTCTCATCTCCTATTGGCATGCTGTTAAATCTAGGTCTGCTCACTTGAAAAGAGTCTACCAATTCCATATTATCCCCATATACCCAATATCTTTGTGCCTCATCAACTCCAGATGAATATCTACCTTCATTATTCAGGTACAGATATGTACCATCACTATCTACATACATTCCACCTTCTGTTTCCAAAAGTTTCTCTGCATTTTGCCCATCTAAATCTGCAATATATAAGTTTGATTTACCTGTCCAATCCTCTCCCCATATATTTTCCACAAACACCAGATGATCTTTCCAAAAAGAAACCTGTCCCAAATATGTATTTTTCTGCGTATCTGGTGCCTTAATTTCGCTTAGTTCGCCATTTTCCAAATTGTATGCGTAGGTAAGATCAAATGCATAATCCGCGTAATTTTCTTGTGTTATCTCGTCCTGTGAATTTCCTTTTGTTCCAACAGAAGAAAAGAAAACATAATCTCCATAAGCTGTAATTCTCGCGCCTAACGAGTATACCGTTACATTATCCCTATCCGGTTCATAAATCGTTTCCAGCTTTTTCTTTCCGCTAAGCGTAAGCTTGTTAATTTTAAAAATCTCTTCTGTTGTGTATGTTTGCTCTGAATAATACAGCGCTCCTCTGTGAATGCACCACCCATATAAAACGGCATCCCCGAAATCATACACTTTCTCCCGATTTGTTCCATCTTCCTTTATTCTTTGCAGGCAGCTATGCGATGGTGTGTCTTCTGCAATAAAATACAAATATCCATCATAGTAGCTTATTCCAACATCCGCAGGATAATCAGAGCCGGTCTCGTAGCCTACATAAGCATTACAAGTAACCCGCCTATCCATATCCGTCTCTTCATCATGCAGGCAGTCCACCCGATTACACAAAGGAATAAGCTCCTCTGTCATTGAATCTCGATAATATAAAAAATTATCATGATAAAAGAAATATCCATTTTCTCCTTTTGCCTGCTTGTGTAAAAAACCGATTCGTTCATCATACATATACTGATGATCTGTTCCTTCGTTATAACTGTTTCCTAAATTTGCTTGCCCACATCCTGTCATTATAAGAGTAAGTGCTATCACCCCAATGGCTTGTATTCCTTTTCTCATATCCCCTCCATTTTACTTACAGGGCACGCTGATTTATCAGGTGCCCCGCATTTCAATTCACTATTAAACTAATCAAGTACAACTCCAACGGTTGTTGTCGGATTCCATGAATAAGACTCGAACGCGACATAATGCACGCCCTTTCCTCCAATCACATCGGCACCCCCAAGTTGTTTTGTAGCCGTTGCACTTGTTCCACCACCGGAAGAGGAATTACTTGCAGTTGTTTTGTAACAGCCAGTTCCGAAATGGTAATACACCGTTGCAGAAACATTGATAGTAGCACTTCTGCCACATGTTGTTGTCGCTGTTGCCGATGAACTGCTAATTGACACAGAAGCCTGAACCGCTGCTGTTCCCAAAACTCCACTCTCTTGTGAAACAGCCTTCACTGTCACACTATTTCCTGCAACCAATACCATACACCCCAACATAATTGCCATTACTCGCTTAATTCGTGTTTTCATAGTTTTTCTCCTTTGTTAATAACTCTGTTAATAATAAACCAATAACATCCATAGCAATTCAATGACTACTTTCAACTTATCTTCCATGCATTTTTTTGTCAATCATCCATGCACGAAACAACTTATTTACCTACCAAGTGGTCTTTAAGTAGTTTTGGAATGCATGGAAGTTGAAGTAATGCAGCAAGTATAATTCCTGTCGCAACGCAACAAGCGACTTGCTCTTTGCCCAATAACCATGCCCCCAAATAAGCACATGCGCATTGCAATGTTATCATCATAGTGCATTTCTTGTACCGCTTCTTTTCCGATTGATCAAGTGGTCGATTTAAAGAATCAATCGGGCTCAAAATGCACAAACCGAAAATAGCTAATAGCATAAATAGCAAAAGCCATATATTGCATTGCATATACGCCTGAATGAGAACGCAAAAACTCAATACTCCGACCGATATTATTATACATAACCACCCATATGGAGCATGATACCCTCCACTATATCTGCGAATTAAGCATAACGGAATGCTAAGCATAATCGCACTTTGGGTCTGCCCAACAACCATACCGATAGCAAACAATAATATAATCGGAGCAACCGAATAGGCAAAGCTTTGAATCGCATATTCATATAACTCACTATCATCTTCCACTATGGCATTTTGCCGAACTAGCCAGTCGGTTACTGCTCTCACTATCATCTCTACTTTCTCCTATACTGCACCAATTTTTTTGGCACCTTTACTTGCCAAACCATAAAACAAGATGCAGCATTTGCATCTGCTTTAATGACCATTTTCAGTACCTTTTCTGTTGCCATAGCCATTACAGAACTAATTTTTCTTTCGATACGCTCACCCCCTGTCAGTTTTTGTCATTGATTGCTATGTATCTATTTTAATGAATTTGTAGTAATTATTCGACACTCTCCGCTTGGATAAACTTATATTTCAACGACTTGGCACATTTGCACATATTAGTCCAAAAAAATAATCTTTCGCAGAACATTTAATCCGCTTTTTATAATCTATAAGCGAATTATTCTGTGTCGCATTCTTCTTGTAAAACTTACCATTTGATAAGATTCAATTATACAAAGGAGGAAACTCAATGTTGGATTTTTCTATGATGGGAAAAAGAATAAAAAGACGCAGAAAAGAATTAAACATTACACAGAATCAATTTGCAGAAATGCTCCAAATTTCTAATAATCATCTTTCAACGATAGAAAATGGGAAAGGGCATGCAAGCATAGAATTATTTTGCAAAATTTGCGATACTTTAGATGTAAGCCCTGATTACCTTTTGTTGGGGCAATTACACCCAAATGATGTTCCTCTCAATCTTCAAAATATGCTTCAGCTTTGTAATGATGATCTCGCGATCATACAGAATTTGGTTGAGTTTCTGATATCGCGTCATAATAAGTATCCAAGTGATTTTATGTAAAAAAACTGAATGCTTTAAAATACTCCCCACACGACACTACTCATAAAAACTTACAATAACATGAAATACCGCTTCCGTCTCATCATAATATGCCTGTAAATGACCATGATGTTGTGACGCAATCTGCTTCACACTACGAAATCCATAGCCATGATACTGCGGGTTGGATTTTTGGGTAAGGAACTGTCCCATCTTCCCTTGCTTCGGAATATCTTTACAACTATTTTTTACCACGAGAGTTGTTATCGGTTGATTTTTTCGTTTCGACACACTCACTTCAACAAAACTATCTGAGGTATCTCCAATCGCTTCCATTGCATTGTCCAGAAGATTGCAAAATAAAGCCGTAATTTCCTCATCATTCAAAAAATCTACACATCCGCTGCGGATATCAGCCTGAAAATGTATGCTTCTTTCCATGCACTGTGCACGATATCTGCAAAGAATTGCATTCAACAATGCATGGCTGCAAATCTGAGCAGATGGGCGCAAGCTGTCAGACTTAAATAATTCATCAAGATATTGTTCAATTTTTTTCTGGTCGTTCTGTTGATTTAATAATGCTATCGATTGTAAATGATTCTTAATATCATGGATCATTATTTTTTGTTTTTCATCCTGTGCAACCAAGACCTGATAATACTCTGCTGCATCCTTTTCCTTCTGCAGTTGCATCTGTAATTCTGTAAATGCCTCACTCTTTTTCTGGTTATAGCCGTACAGACTGTACACAAGAAGAAGTGTGATAAACATAATACTTGATCCAATCGCGATCGCATACTCTAAAGTTCTCGAATACGGAAGATTCCATCCAAGAAAACACAAAATAAACGGAACTGAAATTATACATAGACTGATCAAAATAAGCAGATATGTACCGAAGTCCGCTGTGAAACGTTTTACTACTCTTTTCCTTTGAACGCCAGCTAATACTTGCGTAAAAATGAAATAGAAAAATTTGCTAAACGTACCCAGAAATATCATTTCCGAATATCGAGACCAGTTCTGCCATATTTCGGGCATATACCCGGATAAAATAGCTGCCGCCAAGGCTTCACACAATACCATTGAAACCGAAAGAATTATTGTATGAAATAGTGCATTAAAAACATTTATTCCGAATAGCCATATGAGTAACAGCCAAGAAAGTAACGCAAAGACAAAAATATTACCAAACGCATTGTGGAAAAAGGAGGCTGCATACATAATAGCATGCGCTGACAATATCCCCAGAACAGTTTTTCGCTGAGAATATCTTAATTCAAACAAATTTGCTGCGTATTGATAGAAAATATAAGCCTCAACTAAATAAATGCATAAATACACAACTGCTTCCATAACCCTACCTCGTATTTTCCAGATAAAGCATATAAGCCTTTTTAAAAGAAGAATACTTTCTTCTTGTCAAATAGGCATGCTGATTATTTGTTAATTGTATCAGTTCCTTGCCAAATTGAAGCACATGAGAAAGATTGATGATATAGCTGCGATGACATTGAAAAAAACACGCATCCACTAATATCTCCTGCCAATACAACATTGAATGAATAGAAATATAATCTCCTTGCGTTGAATGCACAGTAAGTACACGATTTTGTGTTTCAACACTGATAATTTCATTTGCCAAAAGAGTCACAACCTGTTCCTTCGTTTCAACAAGAAATTTAGCAGAACAAGTTGTATATTCACACAATGCATCCTTTAAATTTCGATACAATCGGTTTTTATCCAAAGGCTTATTTAAATATCTGAACACATGAAATCGCATAGCGTCATCCAAATACTCTGTAAATGATGTTATTATAAAAATAATAGTATTCGGATTGTTTTCCGCCAGATAGTTACCTACATAGATTCCGCTACGCCCCGGCATTTCTACATCAAGAAATACAATATCCTTCGCCCCTGAATCTGCAATTAAGGCTTCTCCATTATCAAAAATACAAATATCTGGAATTTCAAGCTTATGCTTTTGAAAATACTCAACCACCAAAAGCTCCAGTTGTTCTGAAAACAATTTATCATCATCACAAATAAGTATCCGCATAGTTCTCCTTTTATCCCGTCCCTACCGCAGGAATTTTGCCATCGCATAATTAGACAGATCAAGTCCCTTATCCGTGAGTGCTATGCGTCCTTCCTTTACTATAAGAAGTTCTTCCGCCTTAAGCTGTTCGATTTTCTCCCGGTACACCGCCTCGATCGGCATGGAAAAGCACTCCTCAAAACGTGCGCGCGTCACACCCTCTGTCATGCGAAGTCCGAGGAACATAAACTCCTCCATCTGCGCCTGCTTCGTGATCGGTTCCACGGATGCATGGAGGTTCGTGATGTACTCCGGCTTCGGTGCCGACAACTGTGTCGGTTCCGATGGCTCATAGGACATTTTGTAGATATTTGAACATTCTTCTATATACTTATACAGATCCCTTGTGTTGCTGTATCTTACATTGTCGATAAGCGACGCCGCACCAAGTCCTACCCCAAGGTAATTTTCCCTTGTCCAATAGCCGATATTGTGCCTGCACCCATAGCCCGGCCTGGCAAAATTCGAAATCTCATACTGTTCATAGCCTGCCTCCGCAAGCAGCTGCTGCGTCAGCTTGATCATCCGGTAGGTCTCGTTTTCATCCGGAAGTATATCCGGCTTCATTCCGGCTTCCTGCTTTACCGCATCGAACTTGTACTTTTCATAAAAAGGCGTGCCCTTTTCGATGATCAGCGAGTACGCGGATACATGCTCCGGTCGTATCCGGATAACACTCTGCAGCGAGCGCAGATAGTCCTCAACCTTCTGATATGGCAGACCGCTCATCAGATCGATATTGATGTTTCCATACCCTGCGTTTCTTGCCATCTCATACGTTTTCATGAACTGTTCAAACGTGTGGATTCTTCCGAGGCGTTTCAGCTCCTCGTTGTTGGCAGACTGCAATCCAATGGAAAGCCGGTTGACCCCCGCCTCCCGGTACGCAAGCAGTTTGCTTTTGGTAAGTGTTCCCGGATTGCACTCGATCGTTGCTTCCACATTCTTATTAATCTGAAAAGAACTGCCAATCGTATCCAATATGGCAAGCATCAGCTCCTGCGACAGCCAGCTCGGTGTACCTCCGCCGATATAGACAGTGGAGATCTCGCAGTCTCTTAACTGTGTGCCGTAGTAGCGGATCTCCTGAAGCAGAGCCTCTACATACGCCTCCTGTGTCTTTTCATCTGCAGGAAATGACAGAAAATCACAATACTCACATTTGCGCACACAAAAAGGAGTGTGCACATACAACTCCAGATTCTTCATATTGCCACACACTCCTCTCTTACATCATCTTACTCCGGCAGCTGCACACTTCATACGCATCTGCCTGCTTATAGGATCAATCCTCATCAAGTTTGAGAACGCTCATAAATGCCTCCTGCGGAATCTCTACGTTACCAACCTGACGCATTCGCTTCTTTCCTTCCTTCTGCTTTTCGAGCAGCTTACGTTTTCTGGAAATATCACCACCATAGCACTTGGCAAGTACATCCTTGCGCATCGCCTTTACAGTCTCTCTTGCGATTACTTTGCCGCCGACTGCCGCCTGGATTGGGATTTCAAACAAATGTCTCGGTATCTCCTCCTTCAAGCGTTCACACATCCTGCGTCCGCGGTCATACGCACTATCCTTAAATACAATAAAGGATAATGCATCCACAGTCTCACGGTTGATGAGAATATCAAGCTTGACAAGCTCGGAACGGACATACCCCTTCAGCTCGTAATCAAAAGAAGCATATCCTCTGGAACGTGATTTCAGTGCATCAAAGAAATCGTAAATGATCTCATTGAGCGGCAGGTCATACTTGATGAGTGCGCGCGTCTCCTCCAGATATTCCATGCTGATATAGATTCCGCGCCGCTCCTGACACAGATTCATAATTGCTCCCACATATTCACTAGTCACCATGATTTCCGCGCTCACAAAAGGTTCTTCCATATATTCAATCTCGGATGGGTCAGGAAGATTAGATGGATTGGTAAGTTCAATTACCTCGCCATCCGTCTTATGCACCTTGTATACAACACCCGGAGCAGTTGTGACCAGATCCAGGTCAAACTCACGTTCCAGACGTTCCTGGATGATCTCCAGATGAAGTAGTCCCAAAAAGCCGCACCGGAATCCAAAGCCGAGTGCCAGAGAAGTCTCCGGCTCAAAAAACAGGGAGGCATCATTGATCTGCAATTTTTCTAGTGCATCGCGCAGATCCGGATACTTGGAGCTATCTGCCGGATACATGCCGCAATATACCATAGGGTTTACCTTCTTGTAACCCGGAAGTGCCTCATCACAAGGGCGAAGAGCTTCTGTTACGGTATCACCGACGCGCGTATCGCGCACATTCTTGATACTCGCTGCAATGTATCCGACCATTCCGGCGGAAAGCTCATCACATGGGATAAACTGTCCCGCGCCGAAATATCCGACTTCCGTTACAATATCCTGCGCTCCGGTAGCGATCATCTTGATTTCTGTGCCGACCTTTACGATTCCTTCCATGATCCTGCAAAAGACGATAACTCCCTTGTACGGATCATACACCGCATCAAAGATCAATGCCTTGAGCGGGTTCTTCGGATCCCCCTTCGGTGCCGGGATCTTTGTGACAATCTGTTCCAGAACTTCCTCGACATTCAATCCGGTCTTTGCGGAAATACGTGGTGCATCCTGCGCCTCGATTCCGATCACGTCCTCGATCTCCTGAATCACTTCATCCGGTCTTGCACTCGGAAGGTCGATCTTATTGATGACCGGAAATACATCCAGGTCATGGTCCAGCGCTAAGTATACGTTTGCAAGCGTCTGTGCCTCCACGCCCTGCGCCGCGTCCACGACAAGGATTGCACCGTCACACGCAGCAAGGCTTCGGGAAACCTCATAGTTAAAATCCACATGTCCCGGAGTGTCAATGAGGTTAAAGATATACTCCTCCCCATCCTTCGCTTTATAGATAATACGTACAGCTTGTGACTTGATCGTGATACCCCGTTCCCGTTCCAGATCCATATTGTCCAGAACCTGCGCCTGCATCTCGCGGCTTGTCAGGGTTCCGGTCTTTTCGATGATTCGGTCAGCCAGAGTTGATTTACCGTGATCGATATGCGCGATAATACAAAAATTTCGAATCTTGCTCTGGTCAATTGCCATAATATCGTTACCTCTTTCTGTTGCATTCTATTCTGCGGTGTTTTGCCGCATTTCTCATTTTACTGAAAATTCTCCAAAAGGGAAGTCCCAATCGTATCTTTTGGCATCTCTACATCAAAATTGTCCGCAATTGTTGCACCGATCACGCCAAAGGTCTCCTGCTCCGGAAGTTCCCCTGACTGCACCATAGATGGTGAATATGCCAGAAATGGAACCTTTTCCCTCGTATGATCCGTTCCGGTGTAAGTTGGATCGTTGCCGTGATCCGCAGTAATGACTAGCAGATCATTCTTCTGCAAAAGAGGAAGCAGCTCGCCAAGTTTCACATCGAAGCGTTCCAGTTCATCCCGGTAGCCCTGCGGATTCCTGCGGTGTCCCCAGAGTGCATCGAAGTCAACAAGGTTTACAAAGCAAAGCCCCGTAAAATCCTTCTGTGCAATTTCAATTGTCTGCTCCATTCCGTGTACGCTGCTCTTCGAACGATAACTCTCCGTGATTCCCTCTCCGACAAAAATATCGTTGATCTTACCGACGGAGATCACGTCATAGGAAGCGTCCTTTAACGCATTCAGTGCTGTTTGTCCGGTCGGTTTCAACGCATAGTCGTGGCGGTTGCTGGTGCGTACGAACTCGCCTTTCTTCCTGCCGACATACGGACGGGCAATGACACGGCCAACGCGCCACTCATCCCGAAGCGTCAGCTCGCGCGCTGCCTCGCAGTATCGGTACAAGGTTTCAAGTCCCATCATCTCCTCGTTACCACAGATCTGAAGAACAGAATCCGCAGATGTATAGACGATCAGCTTTCCCTCATTGATTTCCTGTTCTGCCAGCTCGTCAAGTATCTCTGTTCCGCTGGCCGATTTATTGCCAATGATCTCTCTACCGTCACAGCGCTTGGACAATTCCTCAATCAGCTCTTTCGGGAATCCTGTCTCGGTAAATGTGATGAACGGCTTCTGGGTATTGATTCCCATCATCTCCCAATGTCCGGTCATGGTGTCCTTGCCATTACTTGTCTCCCTCAGCTTCGCGCGGTATCCAATTGGCTCTGCCACCGGATCAACGCCCTTTACCGGATGCAGATTGGATAATCCAAGCCTCTGCAGATTCGGGATTACAAAATGGTCAACTGATTCTGCAATATGTCCATAAGTGTCTACCCCGATGTCACCAAACTTCTCACTATCCGGCATCGCCCCGATGCCAAAGGAATCAATGACGATCACAAATACTCTCTTATATTTTTTCACGCTGTTTCCTCTCCTTTCCTGACTAATAACGCCTCTGCTCTCTTAAGCGTTCTCCTCGGCTTTAACAAGCTTTACAATACGGCTGGTTCCGAGGCGGTTTGCGCCAAGCTCGATAAACTTCTCAGCATCTGCCATAGATGCGATTCCGCCTGCTGCCTTGATCTTCTTATCTGGATTCATATGTTTTGCAAAAAGCTCAATGTCCGCAAAGGTTGCGCCCGCAGTTGAAAATCCGGTAGATGTCTTGATATAATCCGCGTTGGAAGCATTTACGATTTCGCACATCTTTACCTTCTCCTCATCTGTTAAGAGGCATGTCTCAATGATGACCTTAAGGAGTCTGCCATCGCAAGCTTCCTTGATTGCATTGATTTCATTCAATACATAATCGTACTCTTTTGCCTTGAGCATACCGATGTTGATGACCATATCGATTTCTTCTGCACCATTGGCAACAGCATCTTTTGTCTCGAAAACCTTCGTTGCGGTTGTCATATTGCCGTTCGGGAATCCGATAACGGTACATACCTTAATCTTTCCCTGCATATAGTCTGCTGCCTGTTTTACATAGCATGGCGGAATGCATACAGATGCGGTGTGGTATTTCATTGCATCATCACAGATGCCCTTGATTTCCTCCCAGGTGCTTCCCTGTAACAATAAAGTATGGTCACATACTGCCAGAATATCTTTCTTATCCATTTTTATTTACCTCTCTTTTCTATCGCCGTTATTCTTATTATTCCTGAATAAATCTCTTCTGTTTTCAATCTGCTACTTTTTCCCGAGATCTGCCGGTCCAAAGCCGAGCGGCAGCATCTCTTCGAGTGTATATTTCTTGTAATCCTCCGGACTCTTTGCCACATAGATGCAAAATGTCTTCGGATCACAGAATTCCATCATCACCTGCCTGCACACGCCGCATGGTCCACAGTAGGTAGTCGGAAGTTCTCCAGCCTTGCCACCGACAATGGCAATCGATGTAAATTCCCGTTCACCCTCACTGACAGCCTTGAAAAAGGCGGTTCGCTCTGCACAGTTCGTTGGTGTATAGGATGCATTTTCGATATTGCACCCCTGATATACTTTTCCGTCAGCCGTAAGAAGCGCGGCCCCGACCGCCCATCCGGAATATGGAATGTAAGCACTTTCTCTTGCCTTTAATGCCTGTTCGATCAATTCACTTATCTGCATGATAATCCCTCCGCAATCTATCCATCTATTGTCCGCCGCGGAACAAAAAGGCAGCATCCGTCTCGGTCATAAGTCAAAGGAGACTTGATACTGCCTTATCTGCTAGGTTCTAACGGCTTCCCTTATCGTATGGGATACCTTCTGCCTTCGGCGCCCGTGACTGCTTAGAAGTAAACGCAAGCACGATCAATGAGATCACATACGGCAGCATGTTGTAAATGCCACTTGGGATATTTAAATTCACAAGGAAATCAAATCCAAAATATACATTAGACAATGCCCGGAAAAATCCGAACAACAGTGCTGCAAGCGCAATGTTCTGTGGTCTCCACTTACCAAAGATCATAACGGCAAGTGCAAGAAATCCGAATCCTGCCACACCATACTCAAACTTCCACTCGGAAACACCGGTTGTAATATAGCAGATACCACCGAGTCCTCCAAGTGCTCCTGAGATCAGTACCCCAGCCCAGCGCATCTTATATACATTGATACCTACAGAGTCAGCCGCCTGTGGGTGCTCACCGCACGCCATAAGCCGAAGTCCGAATTTGGTTTTGTACAATACAACATAAGATACAATGATAACAATTACCGTGATCAGCATAAACCAGCTGAATTCAAAACCATTGATGTTAATAATAAAAGCCTTCTTCTGCTCAATGTACTGCACGATGGAAGAATGGTCGTCCGGATTGCTGATCGTGTTGATAGACTTTACGATAACGGTCGCAAGTGCTGCACCAAGCATGTTAAGAGCCGTACCAACGATCGTCTGGTCCGCTTTAAAATGAATTGCCGCAACAGCAAGCAATGCCGAATATGCAAGTCCCAGCAAAACACTCGCCACTATCGTGACAACTACGATCACAAATGCAGAAGTTCCATTTGGAAGGTATTTCATCGTAAGCGCACCACCCATGGCACCCATGACCATGATTCCCTCTAGTCCAAGGTTGATAACACCGGAATGTTCGGAAAAGCATCCACCAAGTGCTACCAGAGAAAGAATGCAAGCAAATAAAAGTGTGTATTGAATCAATAAAACCATTACTTGTCTCCTCCTTTCTCAGCTACTGCTTTGGCAGCCTTTTTCTCTTCTGACTTGGCAATTCCTGTGTTCATCGCATATTTGATAAATGCGACGAAGCCACACAGATAAATGATCAGTGAAGAGATCAGATCTGAAATCTGTGAACAGTAAATACTAAGATCAACATTGGAGCCGCCATCCGTAATATGCTGGATAAAGAAGGATGAAAAGATAGCTCCGATTGGATTTAAGCCTCCAAGAAAGGCAGCTGCGATACCGTTAAATCCCATACCCGGAACGGAAGCGATCGTTACCTGCCACTGCTCCATATCTGTCTGATACATAAAGGAGCCTGCAAGACCTGCAAGCACACCACTGATCACCAGTGATAAAATCACGTTGCGTTTCTCCGCCATTCCGCAATACTTAGCCGCATTCTTATTAAATCCGGTTGCTTTTAACTCATATCCAAGTTTTGTCTTTTCCAAAAGAACCCATACCAGAATAGCAAAAATAACCGCAAGTGGAATTGCAATTCCAACATACTTGTTATCACCAAATACAGATGTCAATCCAAGTGATGGAAGAATTGCCTTCGGTCCCTTATTCTGCAGTGGATATGTATATGCGCTGCTGGCATCCTTTGCCTGGCTTAAAACCATGTTCGTAAAATATAGTCCGATCCAGTTGAGCATGATGCCGGAGATTACTTCGTTGACATTGGCATACGCTTTAAGCAGACCTGTGATCGCTCCGTACACACCGCCTGCAACAGCAGCTAAAATCATACATGGCAGCCATCCCCATCCGAGCATGATCGCCGCATACAGGCATGCACATGCGCCCATGACATACTGTCCTGCCGCTCCAATGTTAAAAAGACCTACCTTATACGAAAACAAAACGGAAAGCGAGCACATCAGAAGCGGTGCTGTCTTGACAAGCGTACTTCCCAAGTATTTAAGCTGTGTAGCTCTTCTGCTGTATGCAAAGAAATTCTTTGCCACGGCAAGAATCGCCTCACCTGCCCCGCTTGGTTCAATTGCAAGCAAAAACAAAAAACCGACAAACATGCCGATGACGATACAGATCAAAGATGCAATAAATGACTGTACGCCACTGTTTTTCAATAATTTTTTCATGATACAGCCACCTCGTTTCTCTTCGCACCGGACATATACAGACCAAGTTCTTCCTGTGTTGTCTTCTTTGGATCAAACTCTCCTACAATCTCCCCCTCGTACATAACCAAGATACGATCCGGGACATCCATAACCTCATCCAATTCCAAGGAAACAAGCAGCACAGCCTTGCCCGCATCCCGCTGCGCGATCAGCTGCTTGTGAATATACTCAATAGCGCCAACATCCAGACCTCTTGTCGGCTGAACCGCAACCAGAAGCTCCGGATTGCGGTCTACCTCACGTGCGATGATCGCCTTCTGCTGATTACCACCGGACATGCTTCTTGCAATTGTGACCGGTCCCTGTCCGGAACGCACATCATACTGTTCGATCAGCTTGGTTGCATATTGTCTAATGTTCTTCCGCTTTAAAAACCCTGCCTTGCTGGTAAATTCAGGCTCAAAGTATCTCTGGAGTACCAGATTATCCTCAAGCGTATAATCCAGCACCAGACCATGTTTGTGTCTGTCCTCAGGAATATGGCTCATTCCCATGACGCTGCGCTCACGGATGGAAGCTTTGGTAATATCCTTGCCACACATCGTGATTTTTCCGCTCACCAGTGGCTCCAATCCGGTAAGTCCATGAACAAACTCCGTCTGTCCATTGCCATCAATTCCGGCAATGCATACAATCTCTCCGGCACGGATCTTCAAGGATACATTCTTGACTGCGTTATTCTTGTGAATCTTGGAGGCAACCGTCATATTCTCAATGGATAATACCTCGTCGCCAAGCTTTTCCTCGTCCTTTTCAACATGGAAATTGACATTACGGCCAACCATCATTGCAGACAATTCTTCCATCGAAGTCTTGGCGGTCTCAACTGTTCCGATATACCTGCCTTTTCGGATAACAGTACACCTGTCAGCAACTTCCATGATTTCTGCAAGTTTGTGCGAAATAAAGAGGATGCTTTTCCCTTCCGCTGCAAGATTTTTCATAATCTGCATCAGTTCTGATATTTCCTGCGGAGTAAGTACCGCAGTCGGTTCATCAAAGATTAAGATCTCATTGTCACGATAGAGCATTTTTAAGATTTCGGTACGCTGCTGCATTCCTACCGTAATGTCCTCGATCAGGGCATCCGGATCGATGGCAAGTCCGTACTTTTCAGACAACTCAAGCACCTTCTTGCGTGCCTCGTTCTTCTTTAAAAATCCCGCTTTATTCGGTTCTACTCCAAGAATGATGTTGTCAAGTACCGTAAAGCACTCAACCAGCTTAAAGTGCTGATGTACCATTCCTATTCCAAGGTCATTTGCATCATTGGGATTCTGGATCTTTACTTCCTTTCCATCCTTTTTGATTATTCCCTCTTCCGGCTGATACAGTCCGAACAATACACTCATAAGCGTAGACTTTCCCGCCCCATTTTCGCCAAGAAGTGCATGTATCTCTCCCTTTTTCAATTGAAGTGATATGTTATCATTGGCGACTATACCCGGGAACCTTTTGGTAATGTTAAGCATTTCAATAGCATAAGGTTGTTCCACAGTCCTACTCCTCTCTCCCAACATTATTGGTGTTAAACATACTATTGATTATACCATGACATCTCTGAAAAAAAAAGAAAGAAAACCGCTTTAAAAACAAAAAAGCTGTTACACCGGTTCGACTCAGATATGAGTCATCCGGCACAACAGCTTTTTGTCATGCATATATCACTATGCAGTTATATGTTTCTGTCAATACAGCTTACTTCAGGTTGCCAAGGTCACTGACATTCACGTTAGTGGTAGCCGGCATAGCAGTAGTATCGTTGGAAACTGTGATATCTCCGGCACG
Organism: Agathobacter sp.; assembly: GCA_022769125.1. Lineage (GTDB taxonomy): Bacteria > Bacillota > Clostridia > Lachnospirales > Lachnospiraceae > Roseburia. The sequence goes on along the minus strand of JALEKN010000008.1, from coordinate 14,088 downwards.
CATAGATGCTACAAGAGCCTTGTAATCATCCTGTGTAAAGGAATCACTCCACTGGGTAGTATCCATTGGAATCTGTACATAGTTCTCAGTAGGTTCGTCAGATACAAGACCAAGAGTTGTAATCTTTCCAGCGTAGTTTGCCCAATTGCCGTTTACAATGACATCAGTAAGTGTATCGTAGGTAGTTGGGTAAAGACCCTTCATAGCTGAAGTAACGGTCATTCCCTCGCCATATCCGCCATCAATGATTGGAGACTGGTCACTATCAACACCGATTACCTTGCCACCAACCTTAGCTGCTGCCTCTGCTGCAGAAGTGTAAATTCCACCACCACAGGCAAATACAACCTGTGTGCCATCGCCATACCAGGTATCCATAGCAGCGGTAATATCACCATCACCGTAGAACTGGTTGCCATATGCGTACTTTAAGTTAACAGTAATTCCAAGTTCAGCAGCTGCTGCGTCAGCACCCTGTACAAATCCAAATCCGAAACGGATAACTGCAGGAACTGCCATTCCTCCCAAGAATCCAAGCTCAGTATATCCAAGCTTAACTGCTGCATATCCTGCCATGTATCCGGAAAGCTCTTCCTGATAGATTGCGCAGTATACATTATCCATGTAGCAGTAATCATTTACATTCCAGTTAGCCGGATTGTAGTCATAGGTCTCGCCTGCCTTTGCAACACCTGCCTCAAGGATATCTCCCGCTGCAACGTCAAGAGCGATAAACTTAACATCCTTGTAAGACTCAGATACCTCAACCAATGTTCCACCGAATGCATATCCCGGCATAACAATTACATTGTATCCGTCATCGATTGCCTTCTCAACAGAAGCAACACGCTCTGCGGTTGAATCTCCGGATGGCTTGTAGTAGTTAAACTGAATACCCTGTGCCTCACAGAATTCCTTGCAAGCTTCGTAAGTAGTCTGGTTGAATGACTGGTCGGTGATATCACCATAGTCTGTGATCATTGCAACGCTGTACTCAGAAGCAGCATCTGCGCCTGATGCAGAATTGTCTGCCGCATCGTTAGAATCGGCGCTATTGCTTCCGCATCCTGCCAAACAACCGATCATAAGGCCGGCTGTAAGCAATAAAGAAATAATCTTCTTCATTTGAATTCCTCCTCTTTTCAATATGAATGTTTTTAAGAAACATGTATCATTTTATCACGGATGCCTTTATTTTACAATCCTAAATCCGTGCACCTGCAGTAAAGGAACAGTTGTCACGCCCCTTGCGCAACAACTCCTTCTCTATTCTTATTTTCTGCTCTGCCGGATCAATATCCGGATTGCTTCCACCGCAGTGCGGATGGCAAGCTCGGTATCATGTACCTGTGGATTCTCCAATCCAAGCTTTGCACGCTCCTGATTCGCCACTACCAGAAAACAGGAACCAACATGTACGCGAAGAAAACTGCCCGCAATAAAGAGTGCCGCCGATTCCATCTCGGATGCCAGACATCCCATGCGCTTCCAGGCCTCCCACTTCTGTTCCAGTTCATAGCTGACCGGCATGATCTGCGGTTCATGCTGTCCGAAGAAGGAATCCTTGCACTGTACAACGCCTACGTGATGGCGGATGTTCTGCTTCTTTGCTGCCTCAATCAATGCATTCATGACATTGACATCCGGTACCGCCGGATATTCGATTGGAGCAAATTCCCGGCTTGTCCCTTCCATGCGGACTGCACCGTTCGCAATCACGATATCGCCTCCCAGAACCTCTTCCTGCATTCCTCCACAGGTTCCGACACGAATAAAGGTGTGTGCCCCGCACTTTGTTAGTTCATCAATTGCAATAGCGGCGGATGGACCACCGATTCCTGTTGATGTAACACTTACCTTCACACCATCAATCGTTCCTGTATATGTAACATATTCCCTGCTGTCCGCTACCAATACGGGATTGTCAAAGTGTGCCGCGATTTTGGAACACCGCTTTGGATCGCCCGGCAGAATCACATATTCCCCGACGTCCCCCGGGCCAACCCCTGTGTGATACTGTTTTCCTGAACCTTCTGTATAATCTACCATCATATCCCTCCTCTTGTGACTTGTACGCTCATTATATCATGTGCTTTCGCACATGATAGATGATATTTTATGCGCATCCGTGCTTCGCACTTCGCGTCTGATATAATTTCGCTGCGCTCATTATATCATGCTCCACATATCCGCGCCACTCAATTTTGCAGCACATCCGCGAGCAGATCCGCAAGCGGCTCCATCGCATTCATTGCCTCCTCCAGCGAATTGTTCTGCGCCCCCACTTCTACCAGAAGAGATTTTGGGCACATATGCATGTTATAGCGATATCCCTTGAGATAAATTTTTCTTGTAAAATCGGGATACCTTTCTGCGGCTGCAAGCTGCATCTGCAAAGAAAACGCAAGATTATCCTGCAGATACGGATTTTGCATTTTTGTCAGCTCCCCTCTCGCCGTTGTCCGGCACAAGCCATTAAAAAACATGATCTTGGCACATTTCTTTCCATCTATCGTCGTCACAAGATGGCTTTCATCAGGGACACTGTCTCTGTGCAGATCTATGACAACCTCAATGGTTGGATTCTCCTCCAGCAGTTTTTTCAACGAAGGGGCTGCATTGGAATATGCATGGTCCCGGTCATTCACATCATACTCCCCTGTGTGATGCAGAACTGAGAAACCATATTTTTCCGTCAGAAGTTTCGCCAGGAATTCTCCTACCGCCACGACAGAGTTCTCATCATCCCCCTCCGGCGCACCTCCATAGGTTTCCTGGGAATGTGTGTGATAAATCAGGATCTGCGGACCATCCGCATCTCTTTGGACTGTCAGATTCTTTGCCAGAAGCTCTGCTGCACTAATGTCCGAGCTTCGAATTGTAGTACTGCTGTCCACTATGTAATAATTTTGTATCAAGTAGTCAAAATCATTTAATTTTTCAAGCAGTTTGGCATCCGTCACTGCCGTATCATTGTGCACTTGCTCCTCCACAGTTGTATCGTCCGGCCACAAAATCTGAAATGTCTGCGTTGACTTTTCCTCATCCTGTGACTGACTGTCTGCCTCCTGTGATGGGCTTTCTTTTGGATCATCCAATCCGAAGCTGTCTGCTTTCGTGTTCTCCGGTTGTTCTGTGGCATTCCGGGAATCAGCCTGCCCGGCTTGTTCCTGTTCCCCTCCGCTCCTTGACAGCCCTAGTGCACGCTGATTCTCATACTCAGCTCCGGCTGCCAATTGCTCTTTTTTTGCAATTGTCTCCTCATTATACGAAAGAACCGGGGCAACAGACGTTACAAGTTCCTTCGAGAGAAAAGAAACGCCATGTGCCCCGTTTGTTGAAATCTGTGGCAGAAAAAAACTCATAATGCATGCCATAAAAAGTGAAATCAGTCGTCTGATCAAATACTCACCACCCTTGGTATCACATTATATGCCGGATCTGTTCCACCTATTCCTGTTGCGAAAACGCAATATTAATTCCTTCCGAAATCGTAAAACTAAGCCTCTTTATCGATTCATCAATGTCCTTTGGTGTTACAAACATCGCATTTAGGTTAGGCGAGAGAAGTTCTCGGATCAATTCATATTTTTCCGCCTCATCAAGGCTTTCCAAAGAATCCGTAAGCGTTCCGAGAGCCTCGCTCTGGTTCATCGCAGCAATCAGGTTGTACATAGTATCATTTACGATGGTTGCGGCATCCACTACAGTAGGGACTCCAAGCGAAAGCACTGGCACACCGACGCTCTCCCTATTTAATGCGTGTCTATGATTCCCTATCCCGCTTCCGGGTGTTATTCCCGTATCTGTAAGCTGAATGGTACGGCAAAGACGTTTCGCATTCCGTGCAGCAAGTGCATCTACCGTAATCACAAAGTCCGGGTGTGTCTCCTTTACAACCCCCCGCACAATTTCAAGACACTCCATTCCTGTCTGGGCCATAACTCCCGGAACTATCCCGCTGATTTTACTCACATGTTCATTTCCAAACGCATATTTTCCATATTCCTTGATAATGTGCCGTGTAATAAACATATTGTCGATCACACGCGGTCCAAGAGCATCCGGCGTCACCGCCCGGTTTCCAAGTCCAACTACAAGAGCAGAAATATTCTCATCCGGCTCCTTACCGATATCCGGGAGGAGCTTTCGAATGATTTTTGCCAATTCTACCGATATTTCCCTATGATATCCCTCGTCGTTGTCAATCATGTCCGGAGCCTCGATTGTAATGTAATATCCTCTCGGACGCCCCATAGTCTTTTCTGCATTGCGGGTCAGAATGTGTACCGTACTTATTGTAATTCCGTTTTCCAGTTTATTTTCTGAAAAATCAACTCCCTTGATTGTCCCACTGCCGTGCCCGATGCGCTCCTGCGTTTCGAGCGCAAGATCCGTTCGGATCGGATAGTTTTCCTCCAGCATAAACAGCCGCCTCCTTACCTGCATTCTCCGCCTATTTTTATTTATAATAAGCGTCTTTCTTCTTACTGTTCCGGTATCCGGTTATTTTTCTTCTATTTTTTCCGAAAAAAAGAAATTTATGTATTGACAAACGCCTAATGCTAGGAATATTATACTCTAGTATGTTTCCGTTGAAACGTCCGTGTCCGGCTTTAACGGAAGATAAATATTGTATGAAATGAATTAAAATGGAGGTGTACCGGATTGGCTAACATTAAATCTGCTAAGAAAAGAATTTTAGTTACCGAGATTAAGGCTGCTCGCAATAAAGCAATCAGATCTGAGGTTAAGACATCTATTAAGAAAGTAGAGGCTGCTGTTGTTGCAGGTGATAAGACTGCTGCAGAGGCTGAGCTTAAGAATGCTACTTCTGTTATCGAAGCTGCTTCTTCTAAGGGTGTTTACCATAAGAACAATGCCGCTAGAAAAGTATCCCGTTTAGCTAAGCTCGTAAACGGAATTGCCTAATCGGCAAAATAATTAACCCTCGATTATAAATAAACCCCATCGATACCGTCATGTCGATGGGGCTTTTTTTGTACTGTACTGTAAGATAAAAAGTTCTACTGCCAGCTGATCATTCAGTTGTCCGGTCTTTACCGCCTCTTCAAGTTCTGTGCCATCCTTGATTGCCTGTTTAATCTGGTCGAGTGAATACCCTTTACACTGAGCTGCATACTTTCGCACCGCCCACTCCGGACATCCCGCTTTTGAAGCGATATCTTTATTTCCAAATCCCTGGTTACTCATTGCTTTCACAATTGCAAGGACATGAAATTGCCGCGTTATCAGATACAGAATGCGCATGGATGGTTCCCTTAAAGCGAGCAGATCATAGTACAGGTCCAGCGCCCGCTTCTGTTGATGGGAGGAAATTGCATCTACCATATCAAAAATCTTATTCTGCGTCTGCTCTGTTGTGATTGCCTCTACATCCTCCGGCTCAATCGTCTCTTTCTCAAGTGTATAGCAGATAAGTTTTTCCATCTCCCGGTCAATATTTTCCATATCAGTCCCAGTTTTTTCGATGAAAAGACGATACGCCTGCTGCGTGATTCCCTTTCCCTCTCTTTTCAATCGGCCAAGCACCCACCGCTGCAGCGTCTCCTCATTTTGCGCGCCAATCTCTGCAATATAGCCCTCTTTTGCCACTGTCTTGTACAACTTGGAACGCTTGTCCACTTTTTCTTCCACAAAAAGAAAAAAGGTACTTTCCGGTGCCGTAGGCAGATACGCAGCGATATCCTCACCCGAACCGTCAAACCAGCCGCTTCCCTCAATCAGGATCAGCCTTTTGTCCGCAAAAAACGGGAGTGTCTCAGCCAGATCGATAATTTCATTCTGGCTGATATCCTTCCCCTCATATGATGAAAAATTCATTGTGTCATCTTCTGCCACAATTGCCCGCTTTAACTTGTCGCGATACTGCCGGATCAGATATGTCTCCTGCCCATATATGAGATATACTTTCTTCAATTGTCCTGTCTTGATATCGTTGTCAATTTGTCTCATTTTTTTCCTCACAGGTAAGGCGGTTCATATAGCGGATATATGACACATATGCATTGTTATATTTGCTGATACGGCATCCCACAAGAGTCTTGCCGTCCCTGCCTACCCGCCTTGCCACCTGACAAAATAATTCCATCGGTCCCAGATTTCCATGTACATCGTCGCTGAAGCGAAGCGTCAGGTTTGCTTCCGGAAGAATATTGCTCTCCTCCATCCAGAAGGAAACTCCCATCGAAGAAACATCATGAATCTTTACTGCAAACTCTTCATCTCCGGAACGTACAAGTCCCTGTGCATCCACAGTGTACCTTGTATCCGTCCGCCTTTCACTGGAAACACTCTCCTTTGCAAAGGCATACGTCCGCAAATAATATGCATCTCCCGCACTGGCAGTATGGATCATTTCAATCTGTACATTTTTCCAAGAAATTCTTCGGTGTTCCTTACCCACACAGGCGTACACATGATATTTCCATGTCGAGAATGGCCGGATTCCGATATTGAGCACTGTTCCCTTCACATAAATCGGAGCAATTGCAATCCCGTCCGAAAAGTATTCAAGCACCTTAGAACGTACACAAAACGAAGACTCTCCTCTATCAACTTCAAGAATAATGTCACTCTGTAGTGGCAAATCCTGTATCCGCATGTTGTATAAAACCCTCTCCCAATCTCCTGCTTAATTCCCGGGCTCAGTTGCGCCCTGCTTTTTTGCAGTCTGCAATTCCGTCCTTCTACTTTAAATATATACGTGCCTCATACGGACGAAGGATTGCATTTTCCTCCACCTCTTTATAATTACAAAGAAGTAACTTCTTGTCTTTGTCTTCGCAAATATCCCGGACAGGCACAATCTTGTCAAAGAAATTGCAGACTACGGTCAATTGCTGACTTTCACTTACCCTCTCATATGCAAAAATATTCGCATCCTCCTCCAATAACAGGCGAAATTGTCCTTCTATAAACACCGGATATTCTTTGCGCAGGGAAATCAGTTTTTGATAGCACGCAAATACCGAGTCAGGATCATCCACCTGACTTGCTGCGTTGATTTCGCTGTAGTTATCATTCACGCGAATCCATGGTATCCCGGTAGAAAATCCGGCATTCTTTGTGTCATCCCATTGCATCGGAGTTCTTGCATTATCACGGCTCTTCGCATATATGGACTTCATGATTTCTGCTTTGTCATATCCTGCCTCCAGCCGCTCCCTGTATACATCGAGCGTCTCAAGATCTCTGTAGTCTTCAATCCGGTAACGCACATTTGTCATTCCAAGCTCTTCGCCCTGATAGATATATGGAGTTCCCTGCATTCCATGCAACAGCATGGCAAGCATTTTTGCAGATTGCACGCGATACTTACCATCATTTCCCCAACGTGATACGATACGTGGAAGGTCATGATTATTCCAGAACAGGCTGTTCCAGCCACAGTTATACAGGCTTGTCTGCCAACGGCTAAACACTTGCTTCAGCTTTAGAAACGGAAGGGGTGAAAGATCCCACTTTTCCTTGCCCTCCTGCTGGTCTAGTCCGATATGTTCAAACTGAAACACCATGGAAAATTCACTTCCATCCGGATTGCTATACAGCTTTGCCAATTCCGGTGTTGCTCCCCATGCCTCGCCCACCGTGATAAGGTTACCCTTTTGGAATGTTTCCCTGCTCATCTCCCGAATAAACTCGTGCAGTCTTGGACCATTCTGTGTGATTTTTCTATCCGGTTCTTTTGCAATCTGATCAATCACATCAAGACGGAATCCACCGACACCGCGATCCATCCACCAAAGGATCATATCGTATATCGCACGTCTGACCTTGGGATTTTCCCAATTCAGATCCGGTTGTTCCGGGGCGAACTGATGAAAATAATACTGCCCGACCTCCGGCACCCATTCCCATGCACTTCCACCGAACGCAGCATGCATATCATTCGGCAAAACGCCTTCTTTTCCATCTCTCCAGACATAATAATCATGATAAGGATTATCTTTGCTCTTTCTTGCTTCCTCAAACCATTTATGCTTATTTGAGGAATGGTTAAGAACAAGGTCCATAATAATATGAATGTTATATTTTTTTGCCTCGTCAATCAATTGCTGCATATCGTCTATGCTTCCAAACATCGGATCGATATCCTGATAATCCGAAATGTCGTATCCGTTGTCGACCTGTGGCGATTTGTAGACAGGTGAAAGCCAGATTGCATCTATCCCAAGCCGTCCAAGATAGGGCAGCCTCTGTATGATTCCCTGTAAATCACCGATCCCATCACCGTTGCTATCTTGGAAACTTCTCGGATATATCTGATATATTACGGCATTCTGCCACCATTTTCTCTCCATTGTAGTACCTCATTTTTATCTGTTTATGGCATTCAGCTATCTTTTCTGTCCACTTCCGCCATCCAGCATTTTTGCCTTCTCCGGTCTTCCTATTTCTCGACCAGATAAGTGTCATATTTATGCACCGGCATCTCTTTTTCAAGGACTTTTCCGGTCAATAAATCTGTGCATCCAACAAAAACATCCGGAATTTTCTTGCCATCCTGCTCGAAGTTCATGATAAAGTAAAGCTCTTTTCCTTCCTTTGTACGCTTTACGATTTCAAGTCCCTCCGCGCCTTCCACGATGCTCGTGATATCCGCCTCATTACATGCTCTTGCAAGAATGTCCGCTTTTCCTTCACGGTCAAGCTGTGTTCCGATATAGTATACCACTCCGTTTCCAAAGCTGTTCTTTGTCACAGCAGGCTCTCCCGCGTAGAAATCTTCCGTATAGCTTGCGAGTGCAGTTGCGCCCTCTAAATGAATTCGCTCACATACAAGATTACAGCGATACTTATTTCCGTCCCCTGTCAAAACTTCATTGTACTGCTCCGGTGCCAATGCGTCGATCTCTTCTACCCATACTCCGGTCATTGCACGAAGTGGTCCCGGATATCCGCCAAGATAAACATTATCCGACTCCCCGACAATTCCGCTCATATAGGTGGTAATCAGAGTACCACCATTTCTAACGAACTGCTCCAAAGCCTCTTTCATTCCGTCCTTTATCATATAAAGTACCGGTGCGACAATTACCTTATAACGCTCAAAATCTGCATCAACAGGAATCATATTTACCGGAATGTTATGATTATAAAAATACTCATAATATGAATGGATCTGATCCACATACTTTAAGTCCACGGACGGGCCACTGGCATATTCAAGTCCCCAATAATTGTCCCAGTCAAATACGATTCCTACCTGTGCCTCATTTCTACTCTTTAGCACCGTGTCTCCAAGCTGCTCTAATTCCGCGCCAAGCTGTGCCACCTCACGAAAGACTCTGGTATCTTCTGTTCCTGCATGGCTGATGACTGCCCCATGGAATTTCTCGCAGCCTCCCACGCTTCTTCGCAATTGGAAAAACTGTATTGTGTTTGCTCCATGTGCAATCGTCTGATAGCTCTGTGCACGCATCTGTCCCGGCTTCTTTAGGGAATTGTACGGCTGCCAGTTCTGCTGGCTTGGAGTCTGCTCCATCAGCATAAATGGCTTGTCCTTTAATCCTCTCATCAGATCGTGTGTCATCGCAGTGCGGCTCCACGGGGTATTGTAAGAAGGATAATTATCCCATGAGATCACATCCATTTCCTTCGCCCACTTAAAGTAATCCAGTTCCTTATAGGTTCCCATAAGGTTTGTCGTGATAACAGCATCCTTGTCATACTGACGGATTGCATCTCGCTCATCCTTATAGTTTTGAAGCAGACTGTCAGAATTAAAGCGCTTATAATCAATTGACATTCCGGCGAACGCGCTTCGCTCATCCCACATGCCTTCACCTAAAGCATTCGGTGCAACAATCTCGTCCCAGTCATAGAAAGTATGACCCCAGAATTCCGTATTCCATGCTTTATTTACAGCTTCGATTGTGCCATATTTTTTCTGCAGCCACACACGGAATGCCCTCTCGCAATTCTCGCAATAACACGTTCCACCATATTCGTTGCTGATATGCCAGCACTTTATATGCGGATTCTTCCCATAACGCTCTGCAAGCTTTGATGCAAGTTTCTTGGAATACTTGCGGAATACTGGAGAATTCGGGCAGGCATTGTGCCGGTGTCCGTATTTGTGATGCATTCCCTGATAATCTGTACGCTCTACCTCCGGATATTTTCGTGCCATCCATGCAGGAAGTGCTCCCGTTGCGGTTGCCAGGACAATATCATATCCCTCTTTACTAAGCATCTCTACAATATCATCAAGCTCTGCAAACTCATATCTATCTTCTTCCGGTTGGATTTTCGCCCAAGAAAAAACATTGATCGTTGCACTGTTAATGTGCGCATCTTTAAAGAAGCGCATATCCTCATCCCAGATTTCCCGCGGCCACTGATTTGGATTATAATCTCCACCGTATAGTATTCTTGTTATCTCTTTTGCTGACATTTTTTCCTCCATGCTGGTATATATTATTGTATTTCGTAACTGTTCAAGTACATATAGCGTCCTCACGAAATATTCGTTACCCGACCGATCGATATATAGTTATCAAATATTGCCTTCAGATCCGTCTCACCGCTTGTGGAATAATTGCGGACGCCTTCCACCATGTACGAAATGCGATCATTCGAAAGCCTCGTCTCGATATAATGATCCGCATAAAAGACATCCGGTGCCACAACCCACACCTCTCCAAACTTAACTGCCTCCGCAGCCAAACGAGCTAGTCCGTCCGAATTAATCCCGTCATCATTGGTAATCAAAATCTTTGTCAATCCATGCCTCCTTACCACTTCCCCTATCTATGTTCCCGTCAAGTTCACATCTGCCAACTCCCGGGTGACACTTTCTTATTATTGTACCATACCAGCTATCAATTCTCTAGTTCCTTTTCTCAGTTCTTGTCGACTTTTCACAGTTTTAAGTAGATTTGCACTTTAATATTCAACACCTTTTCGTCTGTCCCAACTGCTTGCTCCGCACATTCAATCCTGATTGTTATAGCGCCCACTTCATCGGTTCTATATACGATAGTTTCCGCCTCCTGCAAGCGTTCCCGTCGGATTGTTACATTTCCCCTATTTAAACCACCTACCTTACAGCAGGAAATATTCTTTAATAAAAATTCCCACACGCTTCATTGCAGAAAATATTCCTTTATGACATTTTCTATACACTCCGCCCCCAATGGATGATCCTTCGTTTCATACGTCGTAATCAAATTGATTGACGGATAAATTCCGCCATCACAATATAGTTTCAATTTTCTGCACACTTTACTAACATACTCCTGGCTATCCATCATTCCAAAATGCTCCCAATAAAAATATTCTCCCGTCCTTGGATGGCGAATTGTAAAATCCGGATATATCGCAATTCCACCTAATATTATTTTTTCCTCATAATGAAATGGAATTCCGTGCTGAAACAACAATTTATCAATAAATGCCTCTGCCTTTGACCTTAAGTATTTTCCACCAACCCCCTTTACCACCAAGTTCTCCGGATATTTACCATTCCTCTCATAGTCCGACTCCGCCCACTCTTTCAGTTCCTGTCCCAACGGAATAATCTGATTTTCGATAAGCCGCACATGCTCATTATTACTAAAGAATTTTTCAAGGGAATTACCTTTATTTTTACATCCTTGCATATATTTTCTACAAGCCAAAGTTCATCGCCTAATTCGTTTTCATATAATTGATAATACTTTTTTATTTCTTAAATACCACTTATACCTCTCATTGTTTCTGCTACATATCAGATTTCCCTCCGGGAATTTTTTCTGCAACTCCTGTAACCGTTTTATTTCGTTCTCCAAAAATTCAATCCGCTTTCTTATTCCTTCATAATTTGCAAACATATCTTCTCTCACTTTCTTTATTTTTCTCACTGGGGCATCGTGCTCGTTCTCCGTCTGTCTTGTCCCCATTTTCTCACACGCAGGGGCATAATTGCTTATTCTCCCCTTGCTATACCCTCATGCTTTCGCGTACCGGGGCATAGTGGCTCGTTCTCCGCCTGTCTTTCCCCCATTCTCTCACGCACCGGGGCATGGCGACTTGCTTTTTGCTTGCCATACCCCCATTTTTTCACGCACCGGGGCATAACAGTCTGTTCTTCCCCACCATGCCCCATCACTCTAAATATCCTTTAACATTCAACACCTTTTCGTCTGTCCCAACTGCTTGCTCCGCACGTTCAAGCCGGATTGTTATAGCACCCACTTCATCGGTTCTATATACGATAGTTTTCGCCTCATGCAAGCGTTTCAGCGTCTCCTCATGCGGGTGCCCATAGCTGTTTTTCTGGCTGCACGATATTGTTGCGACCTTGGGTGATAATGCAGCAAGCCATTCCCCACAGCTTGAATACTTTGATCCATGATGATCTACCTTGTAAAAATCCACGTCAAGCAAATTTTCCCTATATTTTTGGCATTCTATCACTGCACCCGCCTGTTCCACGCATTCAGTTTCGCCTTGTATTACCTGTTCCACACTTTCTTCTCCTGCACCTTGCATCATCTGTCCCCAGAGATTCTCTCTTCCACCGACTTCGCCATCGCTCTCCACATAGGTTTTGATCAGCGCTTTCTCCGTCTCAGATGAAATATCCCCTGCAAAAATTCCCCGAAAGGCCTCATCTGCATAGAGAAACACAAGACTATTATCATTGGCGTCTGACGTGCCTTCGCTCTCCCTTTGCGGCCACAGAAAGGAAATCCGGGTTTCCTCCATCTGAAGCTGGTCCCCAGATGCCACCGTGAGAACCGATGTATTGTTCTGATCCGCAAGCTCCAGCAGTATTTGCATATTCTCTGTTTCCGCCTCATTCAAAAATGCCCATTCCGACACAACAAGGTGTTCAACCGGATATCTGCTCTCCAACACCTCCAGCAATCCACTGATATGATCAAAATCTCCATGCGACACCATCCAATAATCGATTTTTTGCACACCCTTTGCTTTTAGGAATGGCAAGATCCGATACGTCCCAACTCCTTTTATGTTAGAACTTCCTCCATCTACAAAAATTGCCAGCTTCTCCTTTGTCCGCAGAAAAGTCCCATCGCCCTGTCCCACATCCAGTACAACAATCTCCTGGGGCTGCCTTTGCGGATATAACAAAAGGGTCAAAAGCATAGTCATTCCGATTATCCGAAGTCCATGCGAGACTTGCTTTTTCTTCCAGATTGCAGCAATTACCAGAAAAGCTCCATAAAAAAGGAATATTCGAAATGCAGCCGGTTTCCCGACAATCAGATTTGCCTGTGGAAAATGCAGAAATACCTCTGCTAGTTTTTCATAAATTTGTAAAATAATCGTGCAAGGGATCAGCAGAATTCTTGCGATAGGAAGACTCATGCAGCCGGCAAGGCCACCCGCCAGCCCGCAGAGGAAAAGTATCGGCATAGCCGGCAGCACAAGCATATTCAAAAAGGCTGCATAAACAGGTATTTCATAATAATAAAAAGCTACCAGCGGCAATGTGCCAAGCCATACCGCCAGCGCACTGTACAATTTATTCATACATTGAAGCACCATTTTCCGGTTTCCAGGCGTTTCTCCCAAAACACTATTTTTTTCTTCTGTTTTCTTATGTCTCCCCGCCTTCTCATATTCATTCCCACTTCGTGCCTCCACCAAAATACAGCTCCCGGCGGTCCCAATGACAAGAATTGCTGTCACAGAAAATTGAAATCCGGAATACCAGACCAGAAATGGATTTTCCCACAATAACAGCAGTACAATTCCACCTAGCGCATTCAAAAGGTCGTACCCGCGCCCCAAAACATCCGCCAGCATACACAAAAGCATCATCCCGACTGCCCGCTGCGTTGATACGCCGTTGCCGCTCATAAACGCATAGGACAGAATCACGGCGAAGGCTGCGCCAAACGCTGTGCCATATTTTAGTCCCCTTCTCCTGAAAAAACGGTAAAGCCCCATGCCAACCAGCGAAACATGCAGACCGGAAATTGCCAGAATATGTGATATTCCCGCTTTCTGATAAAGACTTTTTGTTTCCGTATCAATCCGGCTCTTATCACCCACCAGCATGACCGACAAGACTCCGGCAAGCGCTTGATCCATTGCATTCCGATAAACCTC
>JALEKN010000049.1 GCA_022769125.1 Agathobacter sp. | reverse complement strand
CTGTTTTGGCTCCGGAAGTTTCCTGCCACATAGCGCCCTTCACTCCGACTCCCGGCATCAGGATCATATCCGGAAGTATCTCCTTCATGATCCACTCCTGTGAAATGCCATGTGCTGGATCCGAAAAGAGAATATCCCTGTATAGAACAGAATAATCCAGCTCCCGCACCAGATTCAGAGCCTGCATCAGCCGTTCCGCTGTAAGTGCCAGCTTCTCTACGGAATTGATCAGATCATCCTGCGCAAGGATCGGGCAAAACGTGGTCACGCGTCCATAGGTCATACGGTGTCCGGATGGGAACATGTTATGTATCTCAAATGAAACCTTTCTTGTGGTGTCGCTCTTATATTCCTCTGCCTGTTTCTCTGTAATGTTACCGCTCCTTCGCTCTTCCAATAAATATCCGTTGTAGTCAAGATCCAATTCATTTCTGGATGGTTCCTTCTGTCCTTTATAGATTGCACGGAGCCATTCATAAACAGTAAATATATTTTCCGAGTGAAACATGCCAAGGTGATCTGTCAGATTATACAGTGCATTGGTATTTTCCTCTCCGACCATGCGCACATCCATGAAGCCAAAATTAAAGAACATCATTAGAATCGGAGACAATTCCTCCTCATCCTCCACGGCCCTAAAAAATGCTTTCTCATAGACATCATAAAACATACGGGTGATCTTCTTACGCAGCTGATATACATTCTGTTCCGTAGACTGCTTGTCTGGAAGCTTATAATAGCTGTTAACAAGCACCTCCGTCTCCTCGATCTGTTTTACATCATATCCGGCATAGTTAAGAATCACTCGCAGACAGTCTTCCTTTGCCGCATTGATCCTGCCGTTTGAAACGCTTTCAAAATCATAATTTTTAAATTTCTCATGACTGCGGGCAAGTGCATCCTCATCGTATATGCCTAGCCGGCACATGACCTGATGGCACTTTTCCATTTCCTGCTGGATTGGCCCGATATCCTTCTTCTCCTTTGACTGCTGCATTGCCAGATCAAAAAACAGATGGAACAGGTCATTTTGGGATTTGGCCCACAAAATCTCTTTGTTATATTGCAGATAGCTTACCATCTCCCCGATTCCCTGTGTGACACGACGTACCTGTGCAGCGGCTTCCATAATGGCGCCGACACACATGGCGTCATCCTTGATCATCAAAAGGAGGTACTCTTTCAGGTATCTCGTCATCAGGCTGTTATTGCTGTTTATCTCCCATGTATCCGCCCTGTGCACCATAGAAAGAGCCTCAAAGCTTTCCATTCTTGGGAATGGCTGTTCCTGCGCGAGAAGTTCCTGGCACATTGCCTTATAGTCGTTGTATGCACTCTCCGCAAATTGGTGCAATAATGTGGTGCGTTTTTGCAGATCTGTATACAGATTCAGGGATTTGTACTTCTGCTCTAATGCGGCGCGCAGGAAAACCACACGGAAATTCTCATGTTCCGACAAAATCTTCTGCAGGTCTTCTGCGTTTTTACATTGGATCACAATGAGCGTGGTATCCTCCTTTGCAACGTAATCACACATGAACCACTCATTTTCAAGGATTCCTATCATGGAATTACGGCCTAACGTGATCTCTTCAAATGCAAACAGCTGTCCGACGGAGCCTTCCTGTATCAGGTACCACTCCATCACCTTGTCCTGCCGCTTGGCAATCAATTCTCCCTTTTGAACCTTCCAAACCCTCATATAGCTTCTCCCATTCCTTATTGAAATGCTATTTCCTATTATATATCATTTTTTTTGATTTTTCTATTCTATTTTACTGCCTTATCAGACAGCTTTTCCCTGCGGTATGACTGCCCCCAAGAATAACGGATTCCAGTCAGGCGGGAGAGGTCTCCGTAGCTTACATTTGGAGTATCCTGCATGCCACCTGGTACTTCAATCGCTCCTGCGCCGTATCCAGATCTGTTTCCAGAATCTTCTTGATGTTATTAATACGGTATATGACGGTGTTCCGGTGTGTAAACATCTGCTCCGAAACTGCCTGCACGCTGCCATTGTTCTCCAGATAGCACCTTAAGGTCTCTACATATTCCGCATTGTGATGTTCATCATACTCCAGCAGCGGCTGCAGCACAAGCTGCCCCATCTCCTTTAAAAGTGCCTGATCATTTACCATACCAAGCAGCCGGTAAAATCCCATCTCGTCAAAGTATACCAGCGGTTTCTTATTTTTTATCGCATAGTTTACCGCAGCCTTCGCCCGTTCGTAGGCAAGTTTTAAACTTGTCACATCATAAAAAAGACTTCCTACACCGACATACAGCGGCTTTGCCGGCAGCTTCCTCTTTGCACGCCCGACAAAGCCTTCTATGATATCCTTCATCTGCGCGATCGTGACATCGTTTAATACCAGGGCAAAGCACGCATCATAATAAAAGAAATGTCCATTGTGTGTGATGTTCTCCAGATAATTCTGTACCTGATAACTGATCCTGCGCCTCTCCACCGTATCCATCACATCAAGGTCTCCCGTTGAGATCAGCACAACCTGAAAGGTTCCATCCACATCGAAGTGCGGCAGCAGATCCTTTTCGTATATTCCTTTTGCCTCCGGGGTCTCTATGGCAT
Source organism: Agathobacter sp. (assembly GCA_022769125.1). Lineage (GTDB taxonomy): Bacteria > Bacillota > Clostridia > Lachnospirales > Lachnospiraceae > Roseburia. The sequence goes on along the minus strand of JALEKN010000049.1, from coordinate 105,420 downwards.
GGATAAGTGCATTTGAAATCTGTTCATCTGTCTCGCTCTGCAGAAACACCCGTATGCTTAAGTCCTTGATCATGTCAAATATATGTACGCTCCATGGTACGGTAAGCAATGGAAGGTCATTCTCATCACAGTACGTGATCACGGTTTTTGGTATATCAAAAATATACTGTCCCGTATTGATCACAAGGCCTGCTGCATGCAGCTCCACCAGTTCCTCCACCAGCCGCAGCATCTTCTCTTCGCTGTCGAACCCAAGTCCTGTCGTTACTGCCAGATCCCGCCCTTTAAAGTCCTTCAATACCATGCTGTCCTCAATCAGCAGTATCCAGCTTATCGAATTGGACCACCCCTTTTTCCCTGCCAGAAACTCCATCCTATACTTATCCTTCGAAACTACTAACATATCCTCAATTGTAAGTCCCATACGTTTCTCCCTCCACTCTCAAGCAGCTGCTATAAAAACATTCATCCGTTTCCGGCAGGCCGCCCCTTTTTCCCGCACCATAGTCCTCTGCTAAAAACACCGCTGCAAATTGCGAAATTCTAATTCAACCATCCCGCGGTTTATTTATAAGTTCTGTCTTCTATAGGTTCGAGCACTCCCAGCCCGGCTGTTCGCGGATAGACGGACTTTTCTTCCGAGGGTTTTCGTGTTTTTCTTGGCAGGCGAGCTGAGCAAAATGGGAGCATGCACCGACTGTTTGAGCTTGTAGCGCCTATATAGAGAACACATAGAGGGCGAGTTTTGAGGGGCATGCTCCTAATAACAACTTTGCAAAGCCGCCTGCCTTAGAAAAACTAGAAAGTCCGACAGAAAAGTCCGTCTACCGTGATACAGCCGGGCTGGGAGTGTCAAAGCCATAGAAGACACAACCATTTCACCGCAGAATGGTTGAAAGAATTTCTACAATTTTTGCGGAATCGTTTTTAGCAGGGGACTATGGTGCCTGAAAATCTGGTGGGCTGCCTGTGAAAAAATAAATGTTTATACGACAGTAGCGCTGTTTTGTGCTGTGAGCACATATATCCGTTCTATATTTAAGCTTATCGTCCATTGTAATTCTAGTTTAAACTGATATTATATAGTTATCAAGTACAAATGATGTTTTTTCAATATAGAGAAGGGAGGATTTCTTATGATCACATTTGGAGTTGATAATTTACAGGCAAGTACAGTAACTACACCTGCTCCGATTTGGATGAAGAGTGAGCGTTATGATTACTGCGAACCACTTTTTGCAGGACGTTCTACCGCAGGGAACTCAAAGAAGAAGTTCTCTCAGTTCAACAAGCTTTTATCATTTTTCCTATAAGAATAAAGAGAAAAACTCCGGAGGCGATTTTGCTTCCGGAGTTTTTTGTTATTTTGTTTTTGCCGAGACATAAAGCGTTTCTTTTTCATCAATTTCACAGACGAATGCCTCACCACAGGGTTCGACTGCCGTAACACCTTCAATCCGGTCAACCTTGGTAAAATTCTCATCGATTAAGTATGCATTTCCATCCGCTTCTATGATCATTGCGTAATGTGCATCATTAAATGAGGTTGCAAATCTGTAATTATCTGACACGATATTTCCCTCATAATCAATGTAAAAGTAATCCTCTCCGTCTCTTGCACACAAATACTTATAATCATCTAGCAGAATCTCATCATGCACTGCGATCGCGCGTTCCAATGTATTCGTACTGTTATCTACATCGCAAAAATCAAACAGAATACATTTCTCTCCATCCCCGGAACGAGCCACAATACTCGCATAGGTTCCGTAGTTATAGATCTCCAGTGGATAATTTTCGCCGTACCGGGTCTGTGCACCGGCTCCCAGCGTTCCGTTGGTTTCTTCAAAGAGAGTACTGTTATTCACGCAATAGCTGCCTGGTTCACAAGTCCAATTTTCGCTGCCGGTAATTTGTGTAACAGACGAACGCATGGAAATCTCTGCCACATCTTCTTTTCTTTCTATATCAAAAAACGCATTTGTATCCGCATCTTCTGAAATGGTAAAATACCCGTTTGCAATTCCCCCAAGGATATGCCTGGCATCCTGATTCCCGGCATTCTCCAGCTCTGTCAGTTTTCCATCCGGTGTAAGCAGCAAAAACTGGAAAGAATGCGCATTATTTCGTTCGATAACCGCCACTCCCTCATTAAACACTGTTCCATAGATATTCTCTCCCGCTTCCGCTTCTTCCTCGAATATCTTTTCACCACTGATCGTCCAATATCCGATATACCGGTATCGTTCAGCTACACATATAATATTATCATCCGTCACACACACCTCGCACTCTCTCGTGCTGGAGACATATTTTCTCTCCCATGTAAAGATTTCCTCGCCGGATGCATTCAGGACACAATAGACATCATCACCATTGTCTCTTAATAAAAATACGCTGTAGCCGTCCTTGTTGGGACTGCATTCGAGATCATCATATTTTTTCCCGGTGACAATATTTCCGTTCAAATCCATAAGCTGCCATCCGCCAACGCTCACCGGCATTACGCCGCCATTCGCAGAACCCCAGGAAGAATACCGTGAAATATCGACATATGAACCACCTTGTTCTCCGGCTGCCTGTTGTGGAATTGCAGAATGTGATATTGTCATTACTGCAACCGCGGCAGCAACAAGATAGCCCATTTTGTGAAGTTTTTTGGAATGTGATTGTTCCCTGTCCCCGTCTTCTTCACGCTTTGGCTTTTCCAGGAACTCAGTTGCTGCCGGATGATATTCCTCCGGCAGCTGATAGTATTCCGATGAAATATGTTCTTCCATAATCACCTCCACTGCACATCCTATCTTGTATGTACATCAAGCTGCGGATACGGGATGTTAATATGCTCTTTGTCAAAGGCGATCTTCATCTCTTTATTGAGGAGCCTACGTCCGCTATACACATCCTTCTCGTTAACATCTGCCTTGATCTTAAGTTTCACGCAGGAATCTGCCAATTCTTCTACTCCAAGATAAGCAATCTCCCCGATAAAAATGTCTTTGTGCTTTTCCTTTATTTCTGCAAGGATCTGCGGCATCTTACCTTCCAACATATCCAGATCCGTGTCATAGGACACCCCAATCTCACAGATGGACACGACTGCTTTTCCGAAAGATTAATGACGTCTGTCATCTTCGAGTTATTGACAATCTTTGTATTTCCACCGGCATCCACGAGAACAACAGTCCGAAAGCCAATTTCCTGAACGGTTCCACGGAAGCCTCCGACCTCAATGATATCCCCGACATTGTATTGATTTTCAAATATGATAAACACACCCGTTACCAGATCTGCCACAAGACTCTCTGCTCCAAATCCAAGAATCAGTGCAATAATTCCGACACTGGCAAATACCGTGCTGACATTCACACCGATAATCGTAAGTCCCCAGCAAAATCCAAGCAGTACAGCTCCGTAACGGATCAGGCTTGCAAACAAGGTGGACAGGGTTCCCACACGTCCCTTCTTTAACTGAAACATCTTAAAAAACGTCAGTAACAGGTTACATAATAAGGTGACAAATGCGATCATTACAATGAGCTTCACATAGACTGTTTTGTCCAATTTGATCATCTGTGTAATATCAGAAGCTCCATCAAACACGCCGATCACATTTCCTATTACTCCCGCAAGCACCAGCACCGCGAGCGCAGCCAGAACTGTTACCACAGAACGTACTACCGATTTTCTCTTATTTTTTCCATATCCTTCTCCTTTTGTAATGAAATATGCCCGGGTCCTCCCCCGTTCCCTCTCACTATACCCCTGAATTTTTGCCTGTGTCAATCAAAACAGACACTGTGCCCCTATGAAAAGGATTTTCCTCAAATTTAAAAAAGGCGCGGTGGCAATCATCTGCCACCGCGCCTTGTATCGTCTACGGATTTACTCCTCTGTGCTCTCCTTTGATGCATAGTAATCTTCGAAAAGTTTGTTTGCCGCATCAAGCGTCTGCTTGCTGATGTCCGGGAGATCCCGTCCCCATGACTTAGTCGCCTGCTTGTAGCCCTTCTCCATCGCTGCCTGCATCTTCTTCATCTGCTCAACGTCATCGCCTGCGAGTGCGCTCGCGAAATCAAACAGACGCTGGGAGGTCTGCTTTACGCCCCAATAACCATCTTCCGCAATATCTGCCTGTGCCTGCGCCTTTGTCTGCGCGTCAACAGTGAAGTCCCCCTTTGCAAGGAACTTCCACATATCATCGGACGAATCGGAGTTTGCCTGTGTATATGTAACAGCCTGCTTTGACATCATCTGACGTACAATGTCAAGAAGCTGGCTCTGTCTCTGTTCCTGATCGGATTTTAACTTCTGGACCAGAGATGCTCTGTACTCCACACTCATCTTATTGATAGAATATGGAGTCTTTTTATCTGTCCCGGTTGACTTTTCGTATACAGCGCCCTCCGTGTTCTCTGTCTTGGATGCGGCTGTACTGTCAGCCTTTTTTGTACTTTCTGTCGTCTTAGCCGCAGCGCTGTCTGCTCTTGCTGTGCTGTCCGTTGCCGTGTAAGCTGCATATACATCCGCAGTTACACCGATTCCATTCGTTGTTGCTATGCTCATGTTCTTTCCTCCTATGTGCTTATTACAAATCCATTTGTCCAAAGCCATATCAGCTTATTCTTTATATCGGCTCATTCTTTGTAATCATTAACCTTTTCTTACCATAATCCGAAACATGTTCCAATCCAATAGAAAATTCCTAAAATCCAGCTGGAAAAAATACCATACAGGATTACCGGTCCCGCTATCCGGAATATCTGGCAGCCGATACCAAATACCTGCCCCTCTTTCTGAAATTCTATTGCAGAGGCGCACACGCCGTTTGCAAAGCCCGTGATTGGCACAAGAGCTCCTGCCCCGCCCCAATTTGCAAAGGACGGATAAACATTAAGACTCGTTAAAATGACGCTTGCAAGCACAAGTATCAGACTGCACCATGTGGCAGCATCCTTATCCTCAAGTCCGAACGCATCTGTCCCAATGTTGATGATCACCTGCCCAATCACACAGATGATTCCTCCCAGCACAAAAGCCTTCGCCATATTCATCCACAGATTGTGCGTGGGTGTCACTCGTTCAACATACGTATTGTAAGCATCGTTTCTCTCTTTTTGTCCTTTGGGAAGCTTTTCCTCGCTCATTCTGGTCACCCTCTCTCATTTTTCTATAAGGATGCCCGTTTTTCTTACAATTATGCCTCCCTTTAAAAAGCGCTTTTGCCCGTTTATGTTCCGGCACTACGGTTCAGGCGGAATATAAGAGGTCTGCACCTTCCACAGATCCTGTTCCCCCGCTCCCCAGCGAAACAGCAGCTTCATCTGCTCATCATAATCCGGCAGCGGCTGATAGACAGAAACAATCTTAAGCAGATATGCCTCTCTTTCATCCTCCGGATGAAGCTCCTTTATTGCCGGTTCGATCACAGCAAACATCTCATCCGGTTGCATGTCCTCGCTGATATCTATCCCATATAGTTTATGTAACAGCCCGCCCAGATAATAAAATTCATAATTACCAAGTAACACGGACTTCTGCAGAATACATTTTTGAATTACACTTTGTCTTGCTATTGATGGAATCATAGCGCACCTCCGTTTTCTATTCTGCTATTATAGCATATCCCGTCAAAAAGTAGAATAGTGACCCGGCAAGCTTGCCAAGTGCCATAGCTGTCATAACCCACGACAACCCGCGCTTGATGTGGAACCTCCGGAACATGATAGGAAACGTGTGAAGGATTTCTGCTAAGGCAGCAGCAATTCCCCCAACAAAAATGCCGGACGCAATCCCAAACATGGCAATCATGATATGCGCCCCCGGCATTCTCATTTTCCAATCAAATACCGAGTGCACCGTTCCATAGATTACTCCCACGATAACAATATTCTCAAGAAGAATAACATACTCTTTCAGGTTCGCTTTACAGATCATTCTGGGCAGAACGCCAATCACGATCAAAAATGCAAAGGTTCCCGCAGAGACCGCCACCCCGGCTCCAAGTCCCAATACAATCAAGGTCAGTCTTTCCAGCCACATACGCCTTTGTCCCTCCTATCTGTTTCTTTGGATTCTTCATGCACCGTCTGAGTTCACATCCTGATTATGTCCTTTTCTACTCGCATTCTGGATCAGTGTATCTGCCATATCCGCTTCATATTTTCGGAGTTCTACCTGTATCGGAGTCGGGTCCATTGTTATCTTTTTTTTGCCAAAATGGTTAAAGAAAACAATGATTCCTACAGATAGTCCAATGCTGTAACATATCTCAAGTTCTGTTACAGCAGGCTTTTCTGTTCCTGTAATCTGTCCGTAAAACCGTTCAAACACGCCATTCACGGACACGTCATTATTGAATGCCATAATAGTAAATGCAGATCCAAGAAATGTTATAACGCAGATTGCAAGTAGCTTCGCGATCTCTAACACTTTCGATTGCTGTTCCTTTGGAATGAACTCAATAATGAAATCCGTCTCTCCAAGATTAACCACACAAAGATCGGGATTTACAGTGTGAATCAGTTCAATCACTTTTAATATGGAAAAAACAACAACCTTCTTCTTTGATGACCTTTGCTGTACCTCATCCGGATAATGGTACAGCGGCAATTTCTTTATCTGGTTTACAGTATAGGCATCTGTTCCAAACACAGAGAACACATCCTCGATGATAACCTGTTTTTTGTGAGTCAGGTTGTGCTCATCCGTTTTTATATAAACAGTCGGCGGCAGAGCCTGCCTTCTGCCGCTTACCCCCGGTTGCATCTGCACATCTGCTCGCTCCCTTTGACGAGCGTTCCCTCCTCTGGAGCAGTGTCACTATGAAACACGCCATAGAAATACCATGCTCCGCATCCGATTGCAGCCACAAGTAAAATCACAAGTAAAATACGATATGCTTTCATTTCTTTTCCCTCCGCTTATAGTATGTCCCGCTTTTTACATAATATAAGCAGCCGTGCATTTTTCCGGAAAAAGGAACAAATAATTGACATATCCGGGAAAACCTCTTAAATTGATTAGGTAGCCCAGCAGTGCATGGGAGAATTTATGTTTATGCAAAAGGAAAGAACTATGGCCGATACAAAAGAGATTTTAACCTTAGCCGTTGAAATCGGTGATGCAATGTTGAGGAATGGCGCAGAAATATACCGCGTAGAAGATGTTGTTCTTCGCATTTTAGAATCCTATCAGGTAGAAGAATACGATGTATATGTAATATCAAACGGTATCTTTGCAAGTGCAAACGAAAACCGTGAGGATGCATGCAGCATGATCCGTCACGTTCCCCTTGGCGCAGTCGATCTTGGCAAGCTTAGCGTGCTCAATCAATTGACTCGTGACCTCTGTGAACACAAATGTTCCGTTTCCGATGCCTGGGATCGTCTGGACGCATGTAAAGAGCAGAAGCTGTATACAAAAATGCTCCTGATTCTTGGATGCGGACTCGGCTGTGGCGGCTTTAGTTATCTGTTTGGCGGGCAGCCCATCGATGCGGTTGTCGCTTTCTTTATCGGAATTCTCGAGAAAATGCTCCTCATGAATTTTGCTAAGCATAAGCTCTCCGGTGTACTCTCCAACGTCTTTGCCAGCAGCTTTGTAACAATTTTAAGCATCCTGGTTCTGTTAACCGGGCTTCCGATCATGCAGGATAAAGTTGTTATCGGTGCGATCATGCCTCTTGTTCCCGGAATTGCTTTCACAACATCCATCCGTGATTTCTACAACGGAGATTATCTTTCCGGAACCATTCATTTGATCGATGCGCTCCTTACCGCCCTATGCATTGCGGTTGGCGTATGTATTTCCATCTGGCTAAGTCATCAATTCGGAGGAGGTGCACTTTTATGATCTTAAATTTCATCATTCAATTGGCAGTTTCATTCGTTGCCACGCTTGGGTTTGCGATTGTCTTTTTTGCCCCAAAGGCTGAACTGATCTACTGTGGTCTTACCGGCGCATTGGGCTGGATCATCTACTATTGCATGCTTGCAGCCGATGTCCACATTGCAGTTGCGTGCATTGTCGCTACAGCCTGCCTTACCATTTTGGCAAGAGCCTTTGCAGTGCTCCGGAAAAATCCTGCAACAGTCTATCTTCTCACCGGAATCTTTCCGCTTGTTCCCGGAGCAGGCATCTACTATACCGCATACTACCTGTTCATGGGAAACCAATCCATGTTCACGTCAAAAGGAATGGAAACCTTCATGACTGCCGGCGGCATTGTGTTTGGGATTATCTTCGGATTCTCTATCCCACAGAAACTCTTCTCCAGATTGGAACGTTTTTCTGTTAAATAATGTGTTGTTAAATCATTGTTTAATTATTTAATTTTGAAATATAAAGAACAAACCCGATTGCATGTAGAAGTATTTTTCCGCATACAATCGGGTTTTATTTATCCATTATAATTCTGATTTAATTTTCTTTTCTATTGGTTACGGATTCTTTCAGCGAGTTCCTCCAGATATTCCCATCGCTCCATTTTCTCTTCCAGAAGCTTCTGCAATTCCTCCTGCTCCTTCTGCAGCGCGTTTAATTTGCCTGCATCGGTTGCATAGGTAAGCATCTGCTTGTCAATCGATTCGATCTTTTCTTCCAGAACCGCAATATCCGACTCGATTGTCTCATACTCCTTCGCCTCTTTATATGTAAACTTTAGTTTAGCGGCATGTCCCCAGGTTGCCTTTGACTGTGCATCTGGTGTTTTCTCCCTTAAACCAGTTCCCTCCTCCGTTTCTCCTTTGGGTCTTTTTGCCATATAATCCGCATATCCGCCCTCGTATTGCATAATCCTGCCGTTTCCTTCAAATGCAAAGATACGCGATACAACACGGTCGAGAAAATACCTGTCATGGGATACCGTAACGACAATGCCATCGTAATTGTCTAAATAGTCTTCCAAAATTGCAAGCGTCTGCGTGTCCAGATCATTTGTCGGCTCATCCAGAATCAATACATTCGGAGCCTCCATAAGCACGCGCAGGAGATTCAGCCTCCTGCGTTCCCCGCCGGAAAGCTTTTCAATGAGTCCATACTGCTCCTCTGGCGGGAAGAGGAATCTCTCAAGCATCGCCGATGCCGATACAAGCCCATCCTCTGTCCTTACATATTCCGCTGTATCCTTTATATAGTCGATTACGCGGTCTTTCGGATTCATATATGATGTTCCTGCTGCATCTTTTTTTGCATTTGCAGTGTCACCGTCAATTGTGTATTCATCTTCTGAAGTTGTCAGACGTATTTCCTGACTGTAATACCCGATCTTTACCGTCTGCCCTACGACAATCTGACCACTATCCGGCTGGATCAGTCCGGCAATCATCCTCATCAGTGTGGTCTTTCCGCATCCGTTTTTCCCGACAAAACCAATCCGGTCATTTTTCAGGAAGATATAGGAGAAGTCCTCCACACAGATCGTCTCTCCATATCGCTTGGAAATGTGTGAGAGCTCGACTGTAGTCCTTCCCAGACGGCTTGAGACAGATGCCATCTCAAGCGCTGCATCCTGCCTTGGTCCCCGCTGCTCCTTTAAGGCTTCATATCTTTGGATATGCGCTTTCTGTTTGGTGGAACGTGCCCGTGCCCCGCGCTGCATCCATGCGATTTCTTTTCTAAGAATGGACTGTCTCTTACGCTCTGTCGCCCGCTCACTATCCTCTCTGGCTGCTTTGCTTTCCAAAAATCCGGTATAATTGGTATCATAGCTGTATATATTGCCTTTATCGATCTCGACAATTCTTTCACATACGCTATCCAGAAAATATCTGTCATGCGTTACCATGATAAGTGCTCCCTTGTAGCCCTTCAGATAATTCTCCAGCCATTCGATCATCTCATAGTCAAGATGGTTTGTCGGCTCGTCCAGAAGAAGCACATCACACGGCATCAGGAGAGCCGCTGCAAGTGCCACCCTCTTTCTTTGTCCTCCGGACATCTTACAGACCGCAAGCGATGTATCGCTGATTCCAAGTCTTGTAAGCAATGACTTTGCTTCGCTCTGTAAAGCATAATTGTGCTCGTCGACCGCATGGTTCTTGCCTGCAAGTGTAAGCACCGCTTCCATAGCCGAATGCCCATCGGCAAACTGCGGATTCTGTGGAAGGTAATTCATCACAATATGGTTTGCGGTAATAACCTCGCCCTCGTCAGCTTCTTCCACACCTGCAAGGATTCGAAGAAGTGTCGATTTCCCGGTTCCGTTGATTCCGACAATCCCGATTTTTTCTCCTTCCTGCACAGAAAAGGAAGCTTCACAAAAAAGCTTCCTTCCCGTAAAAGACTTTGTTAAATTCGATGCGTCAATGATGTTTGCCATCTGTTTTTTCCTCTTCCTGTTGCGCCTTTTCTTCTTCCTGCTGTGCCTTGGCCTCAACAATCGCTTCGTTGAGCTGCAGCATCTTCGCATCCATCTCCGAAACAATCGCAGCGCAAGCCCTTAAGTCCCGGCTGATATACTCCGGTGCATGCCCCTCAAACTTATAATAAATCTTATGCTCCAGACTCGCCCAAAAATCCATTCCAATCGTCCTGATCTGAATCTCAACTTTCGTATCCACCACGCGGTCCGACAAGAAAATCGGAACCGTCACAAGCATATGAAAGCTTTTGTATCCGCTCTCCTTCGGATGCCTGATATAATCCTTAACAGAAACAACCGTAAGGTCATTCTGCTTGCCGATCATCTCCGAAAGCAGATATATATCCGAAGTAAAGGAGCACACGATCCGTACACCCGCAATATCGTTTATATGGTTGATCATATTCTCGATTGATGACTCGAAGCCATTTCTTTTTAGCTTTTTTACAATACTCTCCGGCGTCTTAATGCGGGACTTTGTGTATTCGATTGGATTATAGTTGTGGATATGGACAAATTCGTCATTTAGAATGTCTACCTTAGTCACAACTTCCTTAAGTGCAGAGTTATATAAGAACATGACAGTCTCCCAACTGTCAATTCCATCTTGTATGATTGATTCCCCCATCAATTGATATACCCTTTCCTGTTTACTTTACTAGCTGATTCATTCCGTGTAGTGCCTCCACTGTCCGGGATTTTCTCTTTCCATCATACCATATCTTGTAGTCGATTTGTGGATTTAAGAAAAATTTAACGATTATTAATCTTCATCAAGAACATGGATCTCCAGATAATCAAAATCAATGTCCTCCACAAAATTGTCCTGATTAAATCTCGTTTTGGAGCGCCTTTTAAATTCCTCCACATTCGCATCCAGCCAGATTGGCTTGCTTAAGTCAAACCGCAGGCATGCCTCATCCAACGCTGCAAAGATTTTGTGTGTTCTCGTCTCATTGCTATTGTCTTCAATCGTCTCTGTTCTGATCAGATGTGCATCTGAAAAAATCTTAAACCAGATTCTCATGTCGTTTACTTTCTCCTTCGCTGCCTGTTGCATTCATACATAAGCAAAGACGCAGATACTGCCGCATTTAACGATTCCACCTGGCCTTGCATCGGTATACGGATATACGTATCAGCCATTCCCGCAATTTCGTCACTCAGGCCATTTCCTTCATTTCCGATCAGAAAAGCACTTGGAGGACAATAATCCGGCTCGTCATAAGACATCGTCCCCTTCAGATGAGCTGCATACAGCCGGACTCCCTGCTCTTTTATTGCGTGCAGCGTATCTGTCAGTTCGTCTGACACGAAAAAAGGAACTCGATATAAACTTCCCATCGTGGAGCGGATTGTCTTGGGATTGAACAGATCCACTGTCGTCCGGTTCATGATCACTCCTGTGACTCCGGCGCCTTCCCCAGTTCGAAGCATTGTACCGAGATTGCCCGGATCCTGTATGCTCTCGAGCACCAGAAGAAGTGTCTTTTCGCCCGCAAAAAGATCCTGTAGTTCATACTCCGGCATCCGCACGACCGACATGATTCCCTGAGGTGTCTGGGTATCTGAAATCCCCCGAAAAACAGAATCTGCCACCACCTCATAAGGTATATGCGCCCCTTCATTACAGTATGCCAAAAGGTGTGACTCTGCGCCTGCATCCTCAAGAAAGGATTCCGACACATAAACGGCCTTTACCAGTTCCCTTGGTGCTTCGAAACACATTTTCGGTCCCTCTGCCACAAAAACTCCCTGGGTTTTACGCTCTTTTGATTTCTTAAGCAAAGCGCTGAGATTTTTCATTTGCTGGTTACTTGTGCTTGTTATCATAATGCTCCATCCAATATGCGGTAAATTCTTATGCCATACAAAAAGGGCTGTCAAGCGGCAGCCCTTCTTATATATGCATTTTATATGATTTATACCAGAGATTTTGAAATCTCGTACATGTACTCCGGAATGGTTTTTGTCATTGCAAGTGCCTCGTCAATATCGTAATCTACAAACTTGCCATCCTTGTATGCAACAAGACGATTGCTCTTGCCCTCGCAGAGAAGGTCAACTGCCATAGCGCCCATTGTGGTTGCATATACACGGTCCTTACATGTCGGGCTTCCACCACGCTGCATATGTCCAAGAATTGTTGCTCTTGTCTCAATACCGGTTGCTTCCTCGATTCTCTTTGCCATGCTCTGTGAGTGTCCGACACCCTCAGCATTGATAATGATATAATGCTGCTTGCCTCTTGCACGGGCATCTGTGATCTGTTCGATCAGGCGCTGCTCATCATAGTCATATTTTTCCGGAAGAAGAACTTCCTCTGCACCGTTTGCAAGACCGCACCACAATGCAATATAGCCGGCTCCACGTCCCATTACCTCGACAATAGAGCATCTCTCATGTGAAGTAGAAGTATCACGGACTTTGTCAATTGCCTCCATCGCGGTATTGCATGCGGTATCGAAACCGATCGTATACTCCGTACATGCGATATCAAGGTCGATCGTTCCCGGAAGTCCGATTGTATTGATTCCAAGAGCTGCTAACTTCTGTGCTCCCTTGAAAGAACCATCGCCACCGATAACAACGATAGCATCAATACCATGCTTCTTGCAGATCTCTGCACCTTTCTGCTGTCCCTCCGGAGTAACGAACTCCAGGCAACGTGCGGTCTGAAGAATAGTACCACCTCTTGAAATGGTATCTGATACGCTCTTGGCATCCATGTCGATGATCTCCTCATCGAGAAGTCCTGCATATCCTCTCTTGATTCCCTTTACTTTCTTTCCCTTGTAAAGAGCCTGACGAACAACTGCACGGATTGCAGCATTCATTCCGGGAGCATCTCCTCCACTCGTAAGTACGCCAATCGTATTGATATTCTTTGCCATCTTGTTAAGTCCTCCTACATATATCAGATTGTATATTTTTTACTTCATCTAACCCCATAACATTGTAAACTTTTTATCATTTGTTTTCAATATTCTTTTCAACAACTTTTACATTATTTTCCCCTAAAAAGGCGCATAAATCACCAATAAGGTTCTCATCCGACAGAACAGAGTAATTTTGTCCCAGTTTCTTAACCTGTTTTGTAGCCGTCAGATAGATGACAACTTCATCAAGTCCATCCGACTCCCGAAGACGCTCAAACAGTTCCTTTTCCTTCTGTTTGTAATCTTCCATGTCCGAAAACTGAAGCCACAGTGCTCTGCGGGTATCGGAAAACGGAACAATCCGTTCACAGATCAGCTTGCCGCTTTGTTCATCTTCCACCGTAGCTCTTCCAACGACAAAAATTTTCTCATCGAGGGCAATAAACTGCTGGTATCTCTCATAATCCTTCGGGAATACAATAACCTCCACAGTTCCTGTCAGGTCCTCAATCTCAAGAAATGCCATTGCCTTGTTTGTCTTGGTAAATTTGACCGTCTTGTTGGAGATCATTCCTCCGATAATTACATGCGCATTATCCTGCACCTTAACAGCCTGAGTCTCTTCCTCTCGCATAAAGTCAATGGCATTTGCCGTAATGTTCTTCTGCATCTTCTGCACATACTTCTCCAAAGGATGTCCGCTTAAATAAATTCCAAGCACTTCCTTCTCAAAGCCAAGCAGCACCTCCGGATCAAATTCCCCAACGGGAGGATACTTTACCTCATACTCCTTTTTCTCTTCCTCCGACACCAGATCAAACAGACTCATCTGTCCGCTCATGGAAGATTTTCTCTGCTGCGTCGTCTGGTCAATGATGGATGCATACACCGCGATCATCTGCTTGCGCGTGCCATCAAGGCTGTCGCAGGCTCCCGCCTTGATCAGATTTTCTACTGCCCGCTTGTTGACATCCCGGTCAACCGTCCGCTCAATAAAATCCTGAAGCGTCCTAAAACGCCCACCGCTTTGCCTCTCCTCCAAAATATGGTCGATTACCTGACGGCCTAGTGCTTTGATCGCGTACAGACCGTACCGGACATTCTCTCCCTCTGCCGTAAACTCCCCATATCCGGAGTTAATGTCCGGTGGGAGCACACGGATGCCCATCTCTTTACAGTGATACAGATATTCGGATGCCTTGGCAGAATTGTCAATCACAGATGTCATCAGTGCTGCCATAAACTCAACCGGATAATAGTATTTGAGCCATGCCGTCTGTACACTGATCACTGCATAAGCCGCCGCATGTGACTTGTTAAACGCATATTTTGCAAAATCGACCATGGAATCGTAAATACTGTTGGCTGCCTCCTCGCTGATACCGTTGGCGATGCATCCCTTGATTCCCCGCTCCGCGTCCCCGTGCACAAAGCTCTTTCGCTCCGCATCAATGACATACTGCTTTTTCTTACTCATTGCGCGTCGGATATTATCGGCCTGCCCCATCGTATATCCGGCCAGCTTCTGCACGATCTGCATAACCTGCTCCTGATAGACGATACAGCCGTAGGTCGGCTCTAAGATGCTTTGTAGCTCCGGTGTCACGTAGGCAATCGCATCCTGGTCATTCTTTCCCTTGATATAGTCAGGAATAAAGTCCATAGGTCCCGGGCGGTACAGGGAAATTCCGGCTACAATGTCCTCAAAGTTCTGTGGACGCAGTTCCTTCATGAAATTCTGCATTCCCGCCGACTCGAGCTGGAACACGCCTTCCGTCTTTCCTGTTCCAATAAAATCGAGTACCTGCTTATCGTTAAAGTCAATATGATCGATATCTACATCAATGTTTTTTGAAGCCTTGATATTCTTTACCGCATCCTTTAACACGGTAAGGGTCCTAAGCCCAAGAAAGTCCATCTTGAGAAGTCCCAGTTCCTCGAGCTGAACCATATTGTACTCTGCAGTCGGGCTTCCGTCGCTCGCCCTTGCCAGCGGAACGTAATCACTCGCCACGCCCGGATAGATGACAACTCCGGCCGCATGAACCGAAGTATGGTTCGGCAAGCCTTCCAGCTTACGCGCCATATCGATCAGTTCATGGATTGAACTGTCACTCTCGTACAGCCCACGCAGTTCCGGATTCATCTGAAGGGCTTTTTCAATGGTAATATTAAGTTCCATCGGAACCATCTTTGCCAGCTGATCCATCTGGGCATATGGAAAATCAAGTGCCTTTCCGACTGCCTTGATGACACCTCTCGCTGCCATGGTTCCAAAGGTTACGATCTGTGTTACCGAATCTGCGCCATACTTTTGCGTCACGTACTCGATTGCACGATAGCGCTCCGCATATTCGAAGTCCACATCAATATCCGGCATGGATACACGCTCCGGATTTAAGAAACGCTCAAAAAGCAGATTATATTTTACCGGATCAATATTGGTAATTCCGGTACAGTAACATACACGGCTTCCCGCCGCAGATCCACGCCCCGGTCCCACCCAGCAATCGTGGTTCCTGCACCAGTTGATATAATCCCAGACGATGAGAATGTACTCAACAAATCCCATCTTCTGTATGATGCCAAGTTCATACTGCATTGCATCGTATATTTCTTTTCGCGCAGTATCATCATATTCCGGATTGTTTCTGTATTTCTCTTCAAATCCCTTCTCACACAGAGCGTTTAAGAATTCCCACGCACTTGAATAGCCCTCCGGTACTTCGTACTTCGGTATCTTATAATTGCCGAATTCGATCTCAACATTGCATCTTTCTGCGATCTTCTGGGTATTGTCAATTGCCTGTGCTGCATACCCGAACAGTGCGCGCATCTGCGCCTCACTTTTTACAAAGAACTGTCCCCCCTCGTAGCGCATGCGATCCTCATCCGTGACCTTCTTTCCGGTCTGGATACAAAGAAGCACATCATGTGCCTCCACGTCCGTCTCGTAGGTATAGTGGCAGTCGTTCGTACATACAAGCGGAATTCCCAGTTCCTCGCTCATGCGAAGCAGCTGCTGATTGACAAGCTTCTGATCGGAAATACCATGATCCTGCAATTCCAAGAAGAAATTATCCGGTCCAAAGCACGCTCTGTATTTCTCTGCAACCTTTTTTGCTTCCTCATAAAATCCACGCACAATATAGCGCGGTATCTCCCCTGCAAGGCAGGCAGACAGGCATATCAGTCCCTCATGATACTTCTCTAATGTTTCAAAGTCTACACGCGGACGGTAATAATATCCTTCCGTATATCCAATGGATACAATCTTCATCAGATTGGAATAGCCTGTGTTGTTCTCTGCAAGCAGGATCAGGTGATAATATCTGTCATCGCCATGACTGCTCTCCCTGTCAAATCTGGAATTTGGTGCCACATACACCTCGCATCCGATAATCGGGCGGATTCCCTGCGCTTTGGCCTCTTTATAAAATTCAATCACTCCGAACATATTTCCATGGTCGGTGATCGCAGCGCTGTCCATTCCAAGTTGTTTTACGCGGGCAACATAATTCTTTATTTTGTTTGAGCCATCAAGCAGGCTGTACTCCGTATGCGTGTGCAAATGACAAAATGCCATACTGACCTCTTTCTACTTCTATTTCTATTAATCCTTAATCTCCAATTGCAACACCCAATTCCCCGATATCTCGGCAGCGTATCGTATTTTGGGGCTTCTCCTTTTAGGGAAAAGCAGTTCCACAAAAATTGCAGAAATTCTTTCAGCCGCTCCGGCGTTGATAGGGTTGTGTCTTCTATTGGCTTTGACACTCCGCACACGGCTGTTACACGGTAGACGGACTTTTCTGTCGGCCCTCCTAGTTTTTCTAAGGCAGGCGTCCTTGCGAAGTTGTTATTAGGAGCATGCGCCTCAAAACTCGCATTATAGTTATCCTATATATATACATTGCAAACTCAGACAGTCGGCGCATGCTCCCATTTCGCGCGGCACGCCTGCCAAGAAAAACACGAAAGCCCTCCGAAGAAAAGTCCGTCTATCCGCGAACAACCGGGCAGGAATGCTCAAACCTATAGAAGACATAACTTATACAAAAAACGCCGGGCGGCTGAGTTAGAATTTCACAATTTGCGGTGGTGCTTTTTCTCAAAAGAAGAAGTACCAGAATACGATGCATCGCCCGCCGGTATGGTGTGAATGGCTATTGCAATCCGTTTTAATCTTTAATGCAGGTGAGTGCATAGCGCAATACGTTGATGGCGCATCTTTGTAGTTCTGCCCTCGTCAATCCGTTTTTCTTATGTAAAGAGTCCAGCTCATCCTTATCAAACACATATTTCTGCTTCTTCGGATTCCAGCCGCCCGGCATGAGAACGTCGACCTGCGCGCGCACACGGTATGCGTTGTCCTTAATCTGAGGGAATTCCGGGCTCTTGGCATGCTGCATCCACCAGTCAGTCATCACGTTACCCTCGTATCCCCATTCTTTTCTTAGGACAGTGGTTACAAGATCATAATTATAATGGCTCCATACTCCATTTATCTTGTTGTAGCTTGTCATGATATTCTGCGGCTTAGATTCCTTGACGCAAATTTCAAAATTGCGCAGGTAGATCTCGCGCAATGCCTGCTCGGAGACCCGGCTGTCATGCCTGTTGCGATGTACCTCCTGATGATTTGCCGCAAAATGCTTCGGGCAGGCAGACACTCCCTGGCTTTGGATTCCTCGTACTGCTGCTGCCGCGATCTTACCGCTTAATACAGGGTCCTCAGAATAATATTCAAAGTTACGTCCACATAATGGATTTCTATGAATATTCATTCCCGGAGAGAGAATCACATTGACATTGTAGGAGGCGATCTCCTTGCCCTCCAATGCAAACATCTGCTCCACAAGCTCAGTATTCCAGGTGCAGGCGATCGCGGTTCCACATGGGAGCAGCGTAGTATAGCGCTTAATTCTAAGTCCTGCAGGTCCATCTGCTGTGATTATTGCAGGAATCCCCTTTGCGCGAAGTTCTTCGGTTATTCCTCCAAACGCTCCGGCATTTCCCGGGGTTCCGAGTGAACAGTTCATGCTTCCCTCGCCTCTTGAAAGATCGCATAATTCGCGATCAGACAACTGTGCTACGAATTCCTCCATCGTATGCGTGCCGGATTTAACATCCGAAAGCTTGATTCCCTTATCCCCGGTCGGCGTAATCTCCTTTGGAAGATTTTCGAGAATCCGGGCCTTTAAATCGCGTCCCGATACAGACACCGGGATTTTCCCTTTATCAGCCATTGCGGAAAAACGGTTCTTTTCTTCAACCGCACAGACCGATTCACACTGCTCGATAAGCCTTGTCTGTTCTACCTTCCATGTTCCGGCCTCCATATCTGCATTGACAGAATTTCCCACTAAAAACGTATATTCTCCAGCTTCCATGACAAATGCAAACGGGTAGCCGGTAATTCCGCTATCGTCAAAGGAGGCAAAAAGTTCTTCGGAAAATGTCACGCAGACTGTCTCACTCTCCTGTGGTGCGAGGAGCTTTGTCTTTGCAAATCCGACCAGATTCTTTTTTGCCTTTTTCAGTTTTCCCTTTGGCGGGCATACATAAATCTGGACAACTTCTTTTCCCGCACAGGATCCGGTATTGGTTACCCGCACACGTACCTCAAAGTGGCCATCCGCATAGTTAAAGCTGTCGGAAGCAAGTTCAAACGTTGTATAGGACAATCCGTATCCGAATGGATAGAGCTCCTTCTCTTTTGCATAAGTTTCAAAATAACGATAGCCGACGAAAATGTCTTCCTCATAGTTATTGTAATCATATCCGCCAAAACAACTGCTGCTCGGATAGTCCTCGTAACGCTTTGCAATGGTATCGGAAAGCTTGCCGCTTGGATTCGTTGTACCGGACAACACTCTTGCAAGCGCATTCCCACTTTCCTGCCCAAGCTGCCATGCGTACACAACTGCCGCAAATGAATAGCCGCTTAAGAATGACAGATCAATCAGGTTTCCACAATTTAATATCAGTATCACCTGTTTAAAATGTCTGCATACATTGTTAAGCAGTCTCTTTTCTTCATCAGTAAGATAATAACTTCCCGGTTCGAGCTTATTCTCGCGGTCCTCACCTGCAGCGCGCCCGATAACGACCGCAGCAATCGTGCAGCGATCCGCTGCTGCCTTTACTGCCTGTTCTTCAAGAGGCATCTCCGGGTAATAATACGGCCACTGTCCCCACACGCCATGATCCGCCACGTTTTTCGGCTCCCCACACCACTTCTCATAACATTCGGCAAGCAAGCTATCCGTCTTAATTCCTTCGTTTGCAAGCCCATCCATAAGCGATATAAAGTATGGCGCATGTACATCCCCGCCACTTCCGTAGCCCACATAAAACCAATCTCTCTGGCATCTTCCGAATACAGCAAGTGTGTCTTCCCTTTTCAGCGGAAGCACGCCATTGTTCTCCAGCAATACGATACCTTCCTCCCCGCATGTGCACAGCATCTGCGGCATTCCCTCGGTAACAATTCGCTCGCCCTCCGCTTTATTTTCCGCCTGCTCCAGCATGTTTCTTGCCAGTTTTGCATGTATTTTCTTTTGTATTTCTGCTATTTTTGCTCTGTTCATCACAATCTCCTGCATCTGTAATTGTCTTCTCATTTGCCGTCAAATGTATATCGTTCTAACGCCAAAGTTATTCTTTTAATTATACTGACCGTCCGACCTTCCGTCAATAGAATCGCGTATCGGAATCACGTTATTTTATAGTTCAAAAGTCTCAAAATGCAATTGCTACACCTGTCCGTTTGTGCTATACTGTTTTTTATCTGATAACAATCGTCTACAAGGGAGAAATGCCATATGAATGTTGGTATTATCTATATGATAACTGCATTTGTCTGTTTGTTACAGATTTTGTCTATTCTAAACAGAACCGTTGCAACTGAGTATAAAGAAACAATCGATCACGACTTTACACATATGCTCGCTTTCTTTGCGGTTTTCTGCAGTGTGGATGCCTTGTGGGGACTGCTTGACGCGAAGGATTTCTTTGCATCGGCCGGTTTCTTTGCATTCTCCACCTATATCTATCATCTGATGGCGGCGTTGTCCGCATTCATGTGGCTCGGATATATTCTTCAGTATACAGATGCTGATGATACCGAACAGCGTGTACTTAACATTTTCCGCTATCTCCTGTTTGCAGTCCAGTTTGTAATATTACTTATAGCAGCATTTTCGCGACCTGCCTTTACCATAGATGCAAGTGGCGAGTACATAGCCGGTCCCTCAAGACTGTTTCTTTATACATTGCAGTATGCATACTATGTTGCATCCGTATTGTATTGCCTGTGCAAACAGATTCACCCGGTCCAGCCACGCGCACTTTACCGGAAGGCTGTCCTGTTTTCCCTGATTCCGCTTTTATTCGGAGTCGGTCAGTTCTTCTTTTATGATGTTGCAATGTATGCCTTTGGCTTTATGATTACTGCCTTTGCAATATACTCATACAATGTCACAGAGCAGCGTGAACATTTTTTAAAAGAACGTTTTTCCTATCTTGATAAACAGCAGTCCTCCATCATCAGCGGCCTTGCCGGGGATTTTATCTCCATCTATTACGTCAACCTTCTGACAGGGGATTTTGATATTTTCCGCCGTAACCCAAACGGCAATGGGATCATCAAAGATTCCCAGCAGGGAAATGATTATTTTAAGACTGCCGTTCACAAAGGCAAGCACTCCATCTACCATAAGGACATGGATGCGTTTTTAAAAGAATTTTCAAGAGAATCCATTCTGAAAGAGCTTGAGAATGTCAGCATCTATGTGCTGAGTTACCGCATTGTCATTGACGGCATTCCCCGCTATTTTGAGTATCGTTTTGTCCGTCCGACCGCCCCCGGCGAGGAGAACAATCTGATCGTCGGTGTCTACAACGTTGATGCCGAGACACGCGCCCGTATGCAAAAACAGGAAGAAGAACGCCTGGCACAGGAGCGCGAGCTTTCTCTTAAACTCCAGGCCGAAAAGCTCAGTGTTGATGTCTATATCGATGCCATGACCGGATTATACAACCGAAGAGCCTATGAGGATGATCTGCATCACAACCCGGATGTTCCTCCCGAGCCCGATTATGTCTATGTTTCACTTGACTTAAACGGTCTTAAGACCACCAACGACAATCTTGGTCATGATGCCGGTGATGAGCTGCTGCGCGGCGCGGCATTCTGTATGCGTACCTGCTTCGGTTCTTACGGAAAGCTCTATCGGATTGGCGGTGACGAATTTGTTGCAATGATCTTTGCAGACCACGAAAAGCTTCAGGATATCTTACAGGACTTCACAGAGACAACTGCAAACTGGAGCGGCAAACTGGTAAAGGATCTTTCGCTTTCCTGCGGCTGTGCAGAGAAATCGGAATTTCCAGATCACACCGTAACTGAGCTTGCAAAGATTGCAGATACCCG
The DNA here is from genome assembly GCA_022769125.1 of Agathobacter sp. GTDB lineage: Bacteria > Bacillota > Clostridia > Lachnospirales > Lachnospiraceae > Roseburia. Next base: position 83,741 of record JALEKN010000049.1, on the reverse strand, counting down.
TATGTATGAGGACAAGGCTGCTTTCTATTCGCGCAAAGGGCTTGACCGTCGCGGGCAACAGGAAGCATTTCACACCGTCTGTGCCTCCTATACAAAGATTCTCCGTGTCGACCTTGCAGCCAACGTATACAGCATTATTCAGATGGATACTGCTGAGCAGAACGCCTTGGAAGGAATCGGATACGCTTTTACCGACTGGGTTTCCTTCTTTGCTAAGTCCGACATGATCTACAAAGATGACCTTGATACTTACATCCAAAATATGGATATTGAATTTCTGCGTAAGTTCTTCTCGCAGGGCACACCTTATTTTTGTATGTTTTATCGCAGACGGATCAATGGAATCTTCCGCCGTGTAATGCTTGAATTAATTCCAAGCCTGCAGTTTTCAGATGAGAACCAGGTGGTGTTCCTATTTGTAAAGAATATCGACGATCCAACGTCCACACAATAATTTCGACAAGAGGTATTTCTATGCTATATCATTACACAGATTTTGCCGCATTTGACGGCATTATACGATGCGCAGAACTGCGCCTGAACAATATTCTCAATATGAATGACACCTCAGAGATGCGCCTTTTTATGAATGGTATCTGCAAGGCCGTCGTAGGAAGATTAAGTGCTGACGGCGAAACCGAAAAAGTATACCGTACCGAGAGTTTCTTCCAGAAGGAGCTTATGGAAGAATTTCACTACTCCGCTTACGCGGCATGCTTCTCCAAGTTCCGTGACGATGCCTCCCAATGGGAGCGCTACGGTCATTCCGGTCAGGGAGTCTGCATCGCATTTCACGAGGATCTGCTTCAGAAAATGGTCGGAGGACCGATCTCGCTGCAGGAAGTATACTATCAGGAGGATATGCGGGAGCATCCGCTTGTTGATGCTTTCTACAATCTGATCAAGAATTCTTCTGATTTTGATTCCAATCTTCCGGCGCTCCAATCGCTCATCAATGATGCATGGGTTCAATCCGCTGCATTTAAGCATCCGTCCTTCTGCAGCGAACGTGAGTTCCGCCTTGTAGTCTCTCCGTTTATTTTCAATGAATTCGCGGTTGAACCTAAATATCACGTATCCATGGAGCGTATCAAGAAATACTATCCGTTGGAATTAAACCGGATGTGCGGAAAGCTGAATATGCACTTATCCGACCTCGTTGGCGAGATCATCATCGGACCGACCTCCCAGCAGTCTCCCGCCATCCTTCAGGACTACCTGACAGACTGTGGACTTCATATCTTAAAAGACCGTATCAGCCTGTCCTCCTGCCCGCTGCGCCGTCCTACCACATAATATAGGGCGATTATCTAGTCATGCACAAAAAGCTGCTTATTCCGGCATCTGCGCCACATTGCACAACAAACACAAAGGGCTGGTGAAGAATCACTCTTCACCAGCCCTTATTTGTCTTTGTATTCTGTTCGTCAGGATTACTTTACAGTTACAGAAGTGATATGTGGGTTCACACCCTCATACCAATAAAGGAATCCTTCCATATCCACGGTATCACCTACGTTTAAGTTCTTAACTGCCTCATAAACATCGGTTCCCGGTCCACAGAGATAAGACTCAACGGTAAATGTATAGGTTGCTCCGTTGTAAGAAACGTTAAAGTACAGGTCGCTTCCTTCCTCGCCGGAGCCATCCCAATTGTACATGAAAGCATCACCATTATCATTTGCTGCTTCTACAGTCATTCCTGTGAAAGATACATACTGATTCTGAAGATTGATCAGATCATCTGTTCCAAGAAGATCTGTAACATCGGTTGCGGTTGCGACAAAGCTGTCTCCATCAATGATTTCGAATGTTGCATCTGCGATTTCAACTTCGCCAGACCACTCTGCCTTGTATCCGGTTACGCGAATCTTGGTTCCCGGTGTAAGAAGCTCGTAATCAGCCTCAGAGCAAGCCATGTTATAAAGGAAATAAGCGCCATCCTGATCCTGGGTATATACGGTTGCCTTGTCTTCCCACCAGGACTGTTTTGCCTGAACATAAGTCTCTACAACAACCTCGGAATCAATATCTGCTGCAACATAATCTGCATAAGACATAACTGCAACATCATCACCTGCCGGAGTCTCTGTAGCCACCTCGGTATTCTCTGCTGTTTCTGTGTCAGCTGCCTCAGTATCTGTCACTTCAGTATCAGCCGCTTCGCTGACGCTTGTGTCTGCTACCGTGCTGTCAGCCGAATTGTTGTCATCGGAGTTGCCACATGCAGTGCAAGAGAAAACAAGTGCACCGGTCAAAAGTAAAGCTGTAAGTTTTTTCATCTCTTTTACCTCTTTTGAAAGATTTTTTTAATAACGAGGTTAATTATACCTGATATCGACTACAAATCAATAGTATTATTGCCGATTTCTCCGTGCATTTATTTTGGAAAATACAACATAAAGTATAATAAGCACCCACGTTCCCGCAAGAACAGACAGTAAAACCACAGATGGGGCCGGAAGTGCGCCAAGATTGCGGCGCTCTCCCGCAGCATCAGCACTCTCAATCTGGTCAAGCCGGTATAAAGCGGTTGTCTCCTCGTACAGCTTATCCATAAACGCCTCGTCAACTGTCTGTTTTCTGCGCACAGATTTGACCGTAGTTTCGATGAGCTGTCCTGCTGCATCCCTAAGTGATGCCGAACCGTTGAATACCGGAGTCGTAAACGTATGCTCCGTATTGTCAAGTAACAGCTTGGAAGCACTTATTTTTACCGGATAATAGGTCTGATTGTCCTCACCGCTTCTGGAGAGATAGTCCTGATACTCTTCGGAGTTCTGCGCTTTTGAAGTAACCGGAACATACCCTTCTGTCTCGGCATAAGCAATCTGTACATCATTTGTCAGCAGATACTGTACAAACAGCCAGGATGCCATTACCTCCTGCGGATTGCTCTTATTAAAAATGCACACAGAAGGCCCCTGCGAAATCATCTGCGGATTATCCGGATCAAACTGCGGAATCGTCATAACCTCTGTTTCGAAATCGACAAGCTTATCATCACTGATGTCCGAAAGCGGTGCATCTGTTCCCATCCATGTCGCACCTGCGGTAGAATCAATCGCAAAAATACACTGGCCGGCATTTAAAAAATTCGCCGGGTAACTGGAAATCTTAAAGGTTGAAAACGCCCCCGTTGCACTGTGTTTTGCAATGGAATACAGAAGTTCCTTCGTAGTATCATTAAACAAAAGAATGTCACCGGCATCGGTAGAATATCCTGCATCCAGCTGGCGCAGCATCTGTATCATCATATTGTCTGTAGATTTGTAAATAAATGGGATCAGAACCTTCTGTCCGTTTACCAGATAATTGCCATCGGCATCCTGTGCCATTGCCGCCTCCGATACCTCCCATATAAAATCCCATGTCAGGGTATCGGGAAGAGTATATCCAAGCTTTTCTACATATGTCTTATTTACATAGCACGCCTCGGTGGAACGCATATACGGAACTGCATAATAATGTCCGGCAAATGAGCATTCCTCCAGAAATTGTGGAATGATCTCTTCCTCCGTCGGAGAATCGAAGCGGACCTCGCTTCCGCCAAGTCCATATTTTTTGTCTGAAAACAGATTCTCAAGTGGAACTACCAGCTCATCTCCCGTCAGGTATGTGGCAATATGATCCGGGTACGTGATGCAGACATTCGGTGTGGTATTCGTTGCGATGTTCGTAATAACATCATTGTAGATCTTGCCATAGTCTGTATATAACCGGAGATTGACGGTGATATTCGGATACAGCTCCTCAAATGATTTTATCGCATTCTCATAGATTGTCGTCTGTGTCTTATTGGTATCGTTTTTTGCCCAGAATGTAATCTCATATGATTTTGAGGTATCAAATTCATCCGGCATTTCAAAGCCGCTCCGCTCCTTTGCACCATGGCATGCCGTCAGGGTTGCCATACTTGTGGACAAAACAAGAAGTCCTGCGCAAAGCACCAGCAGTTTTCTCATGCGTAATTTCATCCTTTGGTTCCTCCTCTCGAAACACCCTCCATGACTTTGTTCCGGAAAATTAAAAAGAGAACGATAAGAGGTACCGAAATCACAACAACCGCTGCCATCATTGCCGGAATATTCTCGCGTCCGAATCCATTTTCACGGATTTCCTGAATCCCGTTTGATACAAGAAAATAATTCGGATCATCCGTGATCAGTCTCGGCCAGACATAGGAATTCCAACACTCGATTACTTTAAGAATCGTGATTGTAATCAGCGTCGGCTTCGAAATCGGTATCATCACCTTGAGCAGATACTTAAAATCCGATGTGCCGTCCACCTTCGCAGCGTAATACAGGCTGTCCGGGATCTGCTCGAAATTCTCCTTGAGCAGATAGATGTAAAAGACCGACGTTACCGATGGCAGGATCAGTCCCGGAAACGTATTGCGCATGTTCCAGTTCGTAATGGTCACAAAGTTTGTAATGATGACAAGTTCATTCGGTATCATCATAAGGGAAAGGAACAGGATAAAGGCAATATTCTTTCCTTTGAATTCCAACCTTGCAAACGCAAAAGCTGCAAGTGTGATGACCACCAGCATGACTGCCGTTGTCACTACAGTAAAAATAATTGTATTCAGAAAGTACTTTGCCAGCGGAACAGCTGAAAACGCATCTGCATAATTCTGCAAAGTCGGCAACAACGTAAAAAACTTCGGGATATACTCGGAGTTATACGCACTATAGCTCTTTAGCGAGGTTAGTACCATCCAATAAAACGGAAACAGTACGAGGATCGCCCACAGGATCAAAAAGAAATAGGTGATCGTCTTTGCAATCTTATTTTTGGTCTTTGCCTTTTTTTCGATTCGGATGTAATCAACGGAATTGTTCATTTTGCCACCCTCTTAATAATGTACGGATTTTTTGCTGATCAACAGGTTAATACAGGTGATGGTAAGCACGATCGCAAACAGAAGGATCGCTGCCGCGGACGCATAGGACGGATAACCGCCACTGTTTCCGTACAGCATATCGTAGATATATCCGACGATCGTGTTCATCTCCGCCGCATTTAAGTTCGTTCCAAACAGTGCAACCGCATCGCTGTACGCCTTAAACGCACCGATAAATCCGGTGATGACCAGATAAAAGATCATCGGTGAGATCATCGGCAAGGTAATGCGGTAAAAGATGCGGAATTTCGATGTTCCGTCCACCCTCGCCGCGTTGTAGTAGTCCTGATTTACCGAGGCGAGTGCGCTCGTAAGGATCAGGATCTTAAACGGCATGACAACCCAGATCGTATAGAAGCACAGAACGAACATTTTCGCCCAATACGGTCCCTCGATAAAATCTACCGAGCTGCCTCCGAATAAGTGGATCAGCAGATTGACAAGTCCGTCGGAATACGCCGTCTTTTTGAACAGGATCATAAATACCAGTCCGACCGCAAGCGTGTTCGTCACATACGGAAGGAAATAGACCGTCTGCAGAAATTTCCGAAGCGGCTTGATAGAATTCAGCCCGACCGATATCAAAAGTGCAATTCCAGTAGACAGCGGAACTGTAATAATAACCAGAATAAATGTATTTTTCAGTGCCTGCAGGAAAAACGGATCATGCAGTACATACGAGTAATTATACCATCCGGTTCCGAAGTAGGTCTGCGATGCAAAATTGTATCCTTCCTCAAAGGAATACACAAATACATCGATCAGGGGATATACCATAAAGAGTCCCAAAAACAAAATGGCAGGCAGCAGATACAGCCAGCCTTTCAGACTGTTGTTCTTCCAATTTTTTTTCATATCATCTACGCCTCAAATCCGATTCTATCTTCTGTCTTCTTGTCAAACAGGAATACCTTATCGCGCTGTAGCGCAAAATGTACCATCTCACCGCCAACATCCACATGCCGGTCGGAGCTGACGATTGAACGGATCGTCACATTCTGGCAGGCATCATGCCGTGATACAACACTGATATCGCGTCCCATGACCTCCACTCCGCTTAATCGGCAGCTAAGCGGGCCATCTTCCCGAAGCACGAAACCTTCCGGACGGATTCCTACATAGACCTCCTGATCTGCGGCCCCTTTTACAGAAAGAACATCTTCCTCTCCGATAAAAAGACGCTCGTCTTTTACCGTTCCCTCAAACACGTTGATCGGAGGTGTTCCAAGGAATTTCGCTACAAAGAGATTCTTGGGATTATCGTATACATCCTGCGGTTTTCCGATCTGATGGACAACTCCGTCTCTCATAACCACGATCATATCAGATATGCTCATGGCTTCCTCCTGATCGTGTGTGACAAAGATGGTCGTGATCTGCGTCTCCTTCTGGATTCTGCGGATCTCCTCCCTCGTCTGGAGGCGGAGTCTTGCATCCAGATTGGAAAGCGGCTCATCCAAAAGCAATACGCGCGGTCTTTTTACCAGCGCTCTTGCGATCGCAACACGCTGCTGCTGTCCGCCGGAAAGCTCTCCCGGCTTGCGGTCAAGCAGATTGTCGATCTGCACGAGCTTTGCCGCCTCCATCGTCTTTTCAAGCATCTGCTCCTTGGTCAGCTTGTCCTTTCCCTTAAAATTCTGCAGTGGGAACATAATGTTCTGCTTTACGGTCAGATGCGGATACAATGCATAATTCTGAAAGACAAGTCCGATCCCACGGTTCTCCGGTGGCAGATCCGTCACATCGTCTTCCCCAAATAGTATTTTGCCGCTTGTCGGCTGTAAAAGTCCGCTGATCAGATTGAGTGTCGTGCTCTTTCCGCAGCCGGAAGGTCCCAAAAGTCCGATCAGTTTGCCGTCCGGGATCACAAAATCAAAATCGTTTACCGCGATCACATCCTGCGGGTTCTTTTTGTCCCTTCCGGGAAATTTCTTCGTCAAATGCTGTAATACAACTTCCATTGTATCCCCCTTTTTCTCTGTTTATAGCCATAATGTACCTGCTAATTATATTCCAAGTCCGAGCAGCATGCAAATACCCGCAAGCAGCAGAAGATGCACCGGATAAAACGCATAAAAGAAATACTTGCTCTGCTTTCCTCTTGTTCCATTGTAATATGCGATCACAAAAACATCTGCCAATGCGACGATCTCAAGCTCGGATGACAGGCGTGCCAGCAGTACCACCGCGGCAAGCACTGCCGTTTTCGGATGCCTTCGCAGCAGATAGATCACAACGATCGCAATGATGCCCGCCGCACCGTAGTCGCTTTTAAAAAATTCCTCCGCAGCCGCCATCCCGGCAAAGATCATAAACATACTGAGTATCCCGCGAAGGAAAAGACTTCCGAACCGCAGATTGCCGTTGACATCCACGCAGCAGATCTTCTCGCTGCACCAGCAAAGCCCTGCGATCACGACAAGCCCGATAAACAAAGTAAAAAATACATTGTTGTAGCTTAAATCCCACACTTTTCCGCGGATCGCCAGATCAAATGGGATTTCCGAAATAAGCGCAAACACGAAAAGCCTTACCGCATATTTCGGTACGCTTCTCGTATGCAAAAAGCCCTCCACGATCAAAAAACAGTAGATTGGGAACGCCAACCGCCCGATCCCGCGCATCACCATATAGAGTTGGTAGAGCGCATTCCAGTGTGCATTTACATATATTGCTGCGGACGCTTCCAGACTCCCGCCAAAAAGGATCCGCTCCAGCACCGTTGCCCCAAGATGGTCGATAAACATGCTGATGACCGCGATCGTCTTAAGTGTAAAGCCGGATATTCCGTGTTGGTTATTTTCTGTATTCATTCCCGCATCCTTTACCTGATAATATCCTGATACATCTGAGGCCGTCTGTCCCGGAAAAGTCCCCAATTCAGGCGGTTGGAAGCGATCTCGTCCAGATCAAATTCCGCGACAAGCACCTCCTCATGATCTCTGGAGGCCTCTGCCTGCATTGCTCCCGTCTCATCCGCAATGAACGATGATCCAAAAAACTGTAACGCAGATTCCTGCATATTATTCTCCCTGCATGGTACAACCTTTTCGATTCCGATGCGGTTTGCCGCCACGACCGGCATCAGATTGCAGGCAGCGTGTCCCTGCATTACCCGCTGCCAATGTGACATGCTGTCACATTCTAAGATCGGCTCACTGCCGATTGCGGTCGGATAAAGTAAGAGCTCTGCCCCTTTTACTGCCATTGCACGCGCGGTTTCCGGGAACCACTGATCCCAACAGATGCCCACTCCAATACAGCCATACGCTGTGTTCCAGACGCGAAATCCCGTATTCCCCGGAGTAAAATAGAACTTTTCCTGATAGAAATGGTCATCCGGAATATGGGTTTTCCGGTAAACACCAAGAACACTGCCATCCGCGTCAATCATGGCAATGCTATTATACAGGACATTCACATCCCTTTCATAGAAGCTGACCGGAAGCACAACATGAAGCTCCTTTGCCAGTTTCTTCATATACACTACCGCATCATTCTCTTCCACGCTCTTTGCATATTCATAATATTCATATCGCCTCTCCTGGCAAAAATACGGACGTTCAAACAGTTCCGGAAGCAATATCACATTTGCCCCCATCTCCGCGGCCTGACGCACCATCCGTTCAGCCTGGGCAATGTTATCTCCAACCGAATCGGTACACCTCATCTGAATTGCTGCAACTGATACTTTTCTCATCTGGCTCTCCTTATCTTCTATCACAATGGGATCTGCTGCGTGATACAGTGGATATTTCCGCCCCCGACTATAATCGGACGTGCAAATACCGGACATATCACCCTGTCCGGGAATAATTCCTTAAGGGTATCAACTGCAATTCCATCCATTGCGTCCCCAAACTGCGGAACGATCACACTGCCATTTGCAATGTAAAAATTGACATAGCTTGCCGCGAGCCGCTCCCCTGCCTCTCTTTGGTCTTCACCCTCTGCAAATACAAAACCGTCCAGCTCCTCCGCGGAAATACAGACCGGCACTTCCGGAATCGGGAGCTTATGCACAACAAATGGTCTTCCTTTTGCATCTGTTTCCGTCTCAAGAACCTGAAGTGCTGCCCTGCTGTATTCCCACTGTGGATCGTCCTTGTTGTCCGTCCATGCCAGCACAACCTCTCCCGGACGTACAAATGCGCATATATTGTCAACATGCTCATTCGTCTCATCCTTCCAGATTCCATGCGGAAGCCAGACGATTTTTTCAACTCCCAGATAAGCTCTTAGCTGCTCCTCGATCTGCGCTTTGCCAAGCATTGGATTGCGCCCCTGACTTAAAAGGCATGCCTCCGTCACAAGGAGAGTTCCCTCCCCATCCGTATGGATCGCGCCACCTTCAAGCACAAAATGCTTCGCGTCGTAATAGTCAAATTGCAGTGCATCGCAGATCTTTGATGCTGCGGCATCATCCTGATCCCAATCCGCATAAAGTCCATCGTAGCTGCCACCCCACGCATTGAAAGACCAGTCAATACCGCGCAGCGCATTTCCCTTTACGAATGTCGGTCCGACATCCCTTGCCCACGCATCATCTGTTTGGATGGGCAGGACAGAGATGTTTTTCTCCGATGCGAAATGTGCTTCTACCGTCTCGGCATCTGAGGGAGCCGCCAGCATCCAGACATGCTCACTTTCCGCGATCGCGCAGGCGATCCTTGTAAATGCTTCCTGCGCCTCCTTTGCCCCATACGGCCATGATCCCGGTCTTACAGGCCAGATCATAAGGCATCCCCTATGCGGTTCAAATTCGCCCGGCATACGGTATCCGTCATCTGCCGGTACTGTCTGTGTTAGTTTCATGAAAGTCTTTCCTTAAAATCCTTATAATCAAATGCTTTGACGAGAACGCATTCCCCATCCGCTTTCCGGGCATAGATGGATGGAAGTCCGATTCCGTTAAACGTGTTGTTTTTTACCATAGAATAAATCGCCATATCCAGAAAATACAGACGATCCCTCACCTGAACCGGTCGGTCAAAGGAATAATCGCCTATTATGTCCCCTGCCAGGCATGTATAAGAGGAAAGCCGGTAATCATACCGCTTTTCCCCTTTTTCTCCCGCATCCTGCAGCGGAGGCCGGTATGGCATTTCAAGTACATCCGGCATGTGGCAGGCTGCGGAAGTATCCAGTATCAGCGTTTTAATTCCGTTATCCACGATATCAAGAACCTCCGTCACCAGATATCCCGCATTCAGTGCAACTGCCTCTCCCGGTTCCAGGTATACCTCTACATCATATTTTTTACGAATATACCGTATCAATTCAACCAGACGTTCTACATCGTAATCGCTTTTTGTAATGTGATGCCCGCCTCCAAGATTGATCCACTTAAGTGCTCCAAAGTATTTGGAAAAATTGCGTTCAAATACTTCAAAGGTCGCCGCAAGATCATCCGAATTCTGCTCGCATAGTGTATGTATGTGAAAACCATCTACATGCTCAAGCACATCCGGGTTTTCCTCAACTGCATGCCTGAGATTTGCGGATGTAACCCCAAGTCTCGATCCCGGCGCGCATGGATCATAGATGGCGTGATCTTTCTGTGTAGAATATTCCGGGTTGATCCGAAGTCCTACGCTGGACCTGCCACTGCAGCGCGGACCATACTTTTTCAGCTGTGAAACAGAGTTAAATACAATATGGTCGCAGATATCTGCCAGTTCATCGATTTCATTCTCCCGGAAAGCCGGGGCAAATACATGGTTTTCCTTTCCCATCTCCTCTTTGCCAAGGCGCGCTTCATAGAGCCCGCTTGCAGTCGTTCCACAAAGATATTTTCCGATCAGCGGATACTCATAAAACATGGAAAATGCCTTTTGTGCGAGGAGAATTTTGCAGCCGCTTTCTTTCTGTACGCGGTCAAGGATTTTTAAGTTCTCTGTCAGTCTTGTCTCATCGACCACATACGCCGGAGTTGGTATCTGCTCAATCTTCATGCAGCCATCCTTTCACAATCAGTCAACTAATACCGGGTTCTCAACTACCTTCCACGGAAGTCCCCATTTATTCAATGCATCCATATATGGATCCGGATCGAATTCATCTGTTGTAAATACGCCCGGCTTCTTCCATTGTCCATTAACCACCAGCATCGCTCCTATCATCGCCGGAACTCCCGTTGTGTAGGAGATTGCCTGCGATTCTACCTCCTTGTAACACTCCTGGTGATCGCATACATTGTAAATATAAACAGATCTTTCTTTTCCATCCTTGATGCCGGTAAAAATACATACGATATTTGTTTTTCCAACCGTTCTTGGTCCAAGGGATGCCGGATCCGGAAGGAGTGCCTTTAAGAACTGTATCGGTACAATCTGTCTGCCCTCGTAATCAATCGGAGTGGTGGAAAGCATTCCAACATTCTCCAGACATTTCATGTGGGTAAGATAGCTCTGTCCAAACGTCATGAAGAAACGGATTCTTTTAACCTCCGGCATATTGCGTCCCAGTGCCTCAATTTCCTCATGATGAAGCAGATACATATCCTTCTTTCCAACTCCCTCGAACTCGTACTCCCGCTTTATGCTCATTGCCGGAATTTCTACCCATTTTCCATTTTCAAGGTAAGAGCCCGGTGCAGAAACCTCCCTCAAATTGATCTCCGGATTAAAGTTCGTTGCGAACGGATAACCATGATCACCACCATTACAATCTAAGATATCAATGGTATGTATCTCGTCAAAATAATGCTTCTTTGCGTACGCAGCAAAAACACTGGTCACGCCCGGATCAAATCCGGTGCCGAGAAGCGCTGTAAGTCCTGCCTTCTCATACTTATCCTGATATGCCCACTGCCATGAATAATCAAAATATGCTGAAAATCCCAGCCGTTTACAGCGTTCCTCATACACAGCCCGCCATTCCGGATCGTTGGTGTCCTCCGCCTCATAGTTTGCAGTATCTATGTAATCAACCCCTGCTGCAAGACATGCATCCATGATCGTAAGATCCTGATACGGAAGTGCCACGTTAAGTACGGCATCCGGTGCATACTCCCGGATCAATGCCGTAAGCGCCTCCGTGTCATCTGCATCGATCTGTGCCGTTGTGATCTTTGTCTTCGTGACCGGCTGCAGCTTTTCCTTCAAAGCATCGCATTTTGCAACAGTTCTGCTCGCGATCATAATCTCTGAAAATACATCACTGTTCTGACAGCATTTGTGGATTGCAACCGATGCAACTCCACCACAACCAATAATCATAAGTCTGCTCATTTTCTTCAATCTCCTTTACCTTTCATTTCCTTTACTTTCTTCCTCTTCCAGCAGGTCCTCCACATATTTTGGAAGCATGAACGCACCCCTGTGAAGATTCGTTGTGTAATACCATGTCTTCAGGTTCCGATTCTTCCAGCGGCTCTCATCGAGATCATTCAGCGGATGGTATTTCTTGGACGCAAAGCCAAACATCCAATAGCCAGCCGGGCAGGTCGGAATGCTCGCCTGATAGACACGGCTGATTGGAAAGCTCCGGAACACCTTGCGGTGCATTGCGCGGAATGCAGCCTCATCTTCATCATAGAATGGGCTTCCATGCTGATACACCATAATTCCATCCTCTTTCAGGGCTCGATAGCAGCTCCCGTAAAATTCCCTTGTAAAAAGTCCCTCCGCATATCCAAACGGATCCGTGGTATCGTTGATGATAAGATCATACTTTCCAACACATCTCCGCAGAAAGCGTAACCCATCCATATTCGTAATCTTGACGCGCGCATCATCAAAGCCCTTTGCTGTTTCCGGGAAAAATTCCCTGCTGACCTCAACAAAAATCTCATCCTGCTCCACAACATCAATACTTTCTATCTCCGGATACTGTGTGCAGATACGCGCCACTCCACCATCTCCTCCACCTATGATCAGTACATTTTTCACATGTGGATGTACTGCCATTGGCACATGCACAATCATTTCATTATAGATAAATTCATCTGCTTCTGAAAAAATGATCTCGCCATCAAGAACGATCATCTTTCCAAATTCCTGCGACTGGAACACATCGATCCGCTGATAGTCGCTTTGCACGCTGTACAGCTGCTTATCAACACGGACGCTTGTCTTAACATTCTCTGTGTCCATCTGCGAAAACCAGATATCCATTTTTCTTACCCATTCCCTTTCTCCTACGCGATCACATTCAGGAACTCTGCCGCCGGATCCATCGTCCCCTGCACCGAGCATCCCTTCTCTTTCGCATAGCGTATATATGCAATAATTTCCTCCGTGATGCGCTCTCCCGGAGTCAGGATCGGTATTCCCGGCGGATAACACATTACAAGCTCCGCAGATATTTTCCCTGCTGTCTGGGAAAGCGGAATCCTCCTTTTATCTGCATAAAACGCCTGCTGCGGTGTCATTGCAAGCTCCGGCTGGATAAATTGTCCACAATAGAGAGCATTGCTGTCCTTTTCATAAAGACGTTTGATATCCTCAAGAGCCCCGACAAGGCGCTCGATATCCCGGATCCGGTCCCCGATTGAAATATAAGCAAGGATGTTGCCGATATCCCCAAACTCAATCTGGATATCGTATTCATCGCGGAGCAGATCGTATACCTCGATCCCCGTAAGACCGATTCCCTGTGTATAAATAGACAGCTTGGTCACATCGAAATCGTAAACGCTGTCCCCATCTATAAGCTCCTTGCCATAGGCATAGTATCCACCGATTTCATTGATCTCGTTGCGGGCATACTCTGCCATGTGCTTTACCTTCTCAAAGGATTCGCGTCCCCTCAGCGCAAGATTTCTTCTGGATATATCAAGACTTGAGAGGAGCAGATACGATGCGCTTGTTGTCTGTGTAAGATTTATGATCTGACGCACATATTCCTCATCCATCGTTTCACCGCACAAAAGGATCGAGCTCTGCGTAAGGCTTCCACCGGATTTGTGCATGGACACAGCTGCCATGTCCACACCCGCAGCAATACCGGATACCGGAAGATCCTCGCCGAAATACAGATGCGTTCCATGTGCCTCATCGGCAAGCACCTTTATTCCCCTCTCATGAGCTAGTGCAACGATTCCCTCCAGATTTGAGCACACGCCATAGTAGGTAGGATTATTGACGATAATAGCAACCGCATCCGGATTCTCGTCCATCGATCTTCTTACCTGTTCCAATTCAACGCCAAGTGCGATTCCGATCTGTGGATTTACCTGTACCTCGACATACACCGGGATTGCACCGCAAAGCACAAGTGCATTGATCACACTCTTATGGACATTGCGTGGCAGTAAAATCTTATCTCCCGCTTTGCATACCGACCAGATCATTGTCTGCACAGAGCTTGTTGTTCCATTGACCATCAAAAAGGCGTGTGCTGCTCCGAATGCATCCGCGGTAAGCTCCTCAGCCCTTCGGATCACTGACACCGGATGTCCGAGGTTGTCGAGCGGCTTCATGGAATTGACATCCAGCCCGACACACTGCTGTCCTAACAGCTGTACCAGTTCAGGATTTCCCCTCCCTCTTTTGTGCCCCGGCACATCAAACGGAACCAGGCGCTGCCTTTTGATATATTCGAGCGCCTCACAGATCGGAGCCGACTTTTGTTCATTTAGATCCATTATTTTGTATTTCCCTTCTGTGTTTTTCCTCTTTGTAACATCCTTACAGAGCGTCTTGGGTTTACCGGCAATGCATTTCCAATAAAACAAAAAAGAGCAGGCAGGTTCAACCTACTTGCTCAACTAAATCCACACATAAATATTTTCGTTATCAGAGTATCGCTGCATGTAAAAGTCTTACTCTTATTGACCGTTTCACAAGATGATGTTTAACCCGATTATAAAGTAATCAACTTATAAAATTTGAGCTTCTAACTCAATCAATAATACGCTTTGCAAAACATACTCTGTTTTACTAACTTGCTACATTATAAGAGAGATATTGCAATTTGTCAATTACAATACCTCTCTATCCCGCTAAATTGTCTTATTGGATCGTTAAATTCCTGACATATTTACGGTAACCTTATCCAAGTGCCAGATGTCATCCACATATTCCTGGATTGTTCTGTCAGAAGAGAACTTGCCGACATGTGCAACATTTAAAATTGCACTCTTCGCCCAGGCCGTTGTGTTGCGGTAGTACTCCTCCACCTTCTTCTGCGCATTCGCATAGGAGCGGAAATCCGCAAGGATAAAGTATCGGTCAGCCACCTGTCCCGGCTGCGCATTCAACAGTGAATTGTACAATTCACGGAACAGCTCACGGTCATTTGGCGCATATGTACCGTCCACAAGCTGATTTAATACGCGGCGGATATCGGCATCACTGTTGTAGATATTCATTGGATTGTAATCCTTTTGTTTTTCGTGGGCGATAACTTCATCCGCACTCATACCGAAAATAAAGATGTTATCCGCACCGACTTCATCATACATCTCAACGTTGGCACCATCCATGGTTCCGATGGTAAGGGCTCCATTTAACATGAACTTCATGTTACCGGTTCCGGAGGCTTCCTTGCTGGCAGTTGAGATCTGTTCACTGACATCTGCTGCGGCAAAGATCCACTCCGCAATCGATACCCGGTAATCTTCAATAAACACAACCTTGATCTTGCCGTTGATCGACGGATCGTTGTTGATGACATCTGCCACATTATTAATCAGCTTGATGGTCTTCTTTGCAGTACGATAGCCTGCCGCCGCCTTTGCACCAAAGATAAATGTTCTCGGGTAGAAATCCATCTCCGGATGATCCTTGATCTGATTATACAGATACATAACATGGAGAATATTCATAAGCTGACGCTTGTACTCATGCAGACGCTTTACCTGTACATCAAAGATAGAATCCGGATTTACATCAATTCCATTATGCTCCTTGATATACTTTGCAAGGCGCAGCTTGTTCTGGCGCTTGATCTCCATAAACTCCTTCTGTGCCTTTGGATCATCTGCCACCTTAACGAGCTTCTCAACTTCGGAAAGCTTTGTGATCCATCCAGCGCCCACGCGCTTTGTAACCCAATCAGCCAGAAGTGGATTTCCATGTGCAAGGAAACGTCTCTGTGTAATGCCGTTTGTCTTATTATTAAACTTCTCCGGGAACATCTCATAGAAGTCTTTCAGTTCCTGATTCTTTAAGATCTCCGTGTGAAGTCTTGCCACGCCATTAACAGAGAATCCTGCACAGATTGCAAGATTTGCCATCTTAACCTGTCCGTCATAGAGAATTGCCATCTTGCGGACTTTCTCATCATTGCCCGGATATTTTGCATAAATCTGCTCCACAAATCTGCGGTTGATCTCCTCAACGATCTGGTAGATACGCGGCAGAAGCGACTGGAATATCTCAATTGGCCACTTTTCAAGTGCCTCTGCCATGATGGTATGGTTAGTGTAAGCCACACAATGGGTTGTAATCTCCCATGCTTCCTCCCAGCCCATTCCTTCTTCATCAACTAAGATGCGCATAAGCTCTGCAACCGTAACGGTCGGATGCGTATCATTCATCTGGAACACAACTTTCTTCGGAAGGTCGTGAAGGTCGCTGTGGCTCTTCTTAAACTTGGCAATCGCACGCTGGATGCTTGCAGAAACAAAGAAATACTGCTGCTTTAAGCGAAGCTCTTTGCCTTTTCTGTGATTATCATTTGGATAGAGAACTTCAACAAGGTTTCTGGCCAGATTCTCCTCTTCAACAGCCTGGTCGTAATCGCCTTTATCGAAAGAGGAAAGCTTAAATTCTTCCTTCGGCTGCGCATCCCAGATGATCAGAGAATCTACCACATTATTATTGTATCCAACAATCGGCATATCATAAGCGACAGCCAGTACAGACTGGTAGTTCTCATGGACGAACTTCATATCGCCATTCTCATCAGTAACCTGGCGGACATTTCCGCCAAACTTGACCTCATAGCAGTATTCCGGTCTGCGCATTTCAAACGGATAACCGTTTCGAAGCCATGCATCCGGTACCTCCACCTGGAATCCGTCCTCGATCTTCTGCTTGAACATACCATAGCGGTAGCGGATACCACATCCGTATGCAGCATATCCCAAAGATGCTAGTGAATCCATGAAGCAGGCTGCCAATCTTCCAAGTCCACCATTTCCAAGTGCCGGATCCGGCTCCTGGTCCTCAATGACGCTGAGGTCAAGTCCGATTTCTGCCAGGGCTTCTTTTACTTCCTTGTATGCACAAAGATTGATCAGATTGTTACCAAGTGCACGCCCCATCAGAAATTCCATGGACATATAGTACACCGTCTTAGGATCCTGCTTATCGAATGCCTGCTGGGTAGCCATCCATTCATCCATGATCACATCTTTTACCGCATAGGATACTGCCTGAAACAGTTCCTGCTGGGTAGCTTCTTCCAATGTCTTACGGTACATTGTCCGGACATTTTCGGTTACGGTCTTGATAAATGCCTTCTTGCTAAAAACCTTATCTCTCATCTCTTATCCTCCGTAATTGATCTATTGCTTCTCGACGGAAAGTGTTACCTGTTCTCCGTTGATATTCCACTCCTTGGTAAATCCGTTTGCGCAATCTGCGGTGATCTTGTCTCCAAGAACTTCCTTCTTGATTGCATCTCCATACTTCTCAAAGATACCGGTTACCTTTTCATCTGCCTTAAATCCAACGGCAATATGGTCCATAACCTCAAATCCGGCCTCTTTACGCATCGTCTGGATCTTGCTGACAAGCTCACGGACAAAACCTTCCTCTAACAGTTCATCCGTCATGTTTGTGTCAAGCACAACCGTCACGCCATGGTCGCTTGCAGATACATAACCTTCCATCTGTGCAGCCTCGATCAGGAGGTCTTCCTGCGAAAGCTTCTCCTCGTTTCCGTCCACGGTGATCGTCAAGGTACCTGTCTCATTCAATTCCTTCATCGCCTGCTGTCCGTTCAGTCCTGCAAGAATCTCCTTGACCGCATTGATATTCTTGCCGAAACGACGGCCAAGTGTCTTAAGCTGCGGCTTGAAGGTGTAGTTGGTCAGCGCGCTGACATCATCGGTTGCCTCGATCTCCTTGACATTTAACTCATCGCGGATGATATCCAGATAGAACTGGGAAAGATCATCTTCAGCCTTGACAAAAATCTTTGCAATAGGCTGGCGGTTCTTGATATTGGCCTCGTTGCGGCATGCCCGGCCGAGAACAACTGCCTCAAGAACAACTTCCATATCCTCCTCAAGCTTCTTGTCGATCATCTTCTCATCTACGACAGGGAAGTCACACAGGTGAACACTCTCCGGAGCCGTCGGATCGATAGAGCATACAAGATTGCGGTAGATGTCTTCCGTCATGAACGGGATCATCGGGGCAGCCGCCTTACTGATGGTTACAAGAGCAGTATAAAGTGTCATATATGCATTGATCTTATCCTGCTCCATTCCCTTTGCCCAGAAGCGCTCGCGGGAACGGCGGACATACCAGTTACTCATCTCATCCACGAAATCGTCAAGTGCCCTTGCGGCCTCCGGGATACGATAATTGGAAAGGTTATCATCGACTGCGGCTACCGCACTGTTTAACTTGGATAATAGCCACTTGTCCATGACCGGAAGCTTATCATATTCGAGCTTATATTTTGTAGCGTCAAAATTGTCAATGTTCGCATACAGAACGAAGAATGCATAGGTGTTCCACAATGTTCCCATGAACTTGCGCTGTCCTTCCTGGACAAGCTTTCCTGAGAATCTCTTTGGAATCCACGGAGCACTTGCGGTATAGAAATACCAGCGGATCGCGTCCGCGCCATAAGTCTTTAATGCATCAAACGGATCAACCGCATTGCCCTTTGACTTGCTCATCTTCTGTCCGTTTTCGTCCTGTACATGTCCGAGAACGATAACATTCTCATACGGAGCTTTGTTAAACAGTAATGTGGACTCTGCCATCAGGGAATGGAACCATCCACGGGTCTGGTCAACAGCCTCGGAGATAAACTGTGCCGGGAACTGCTGTTCAAATACTTCCTTATTCTCAAACGGATAATGATGCTGTGCAAATGGCATAGCTCCCGAATCAAACCAGCAGTCAAGTACTTCCGGTACACGGTGCATTTCGCCACCACACTTCGGACACTTCATTGTAACTGCATCAATATACGGTCTGTGAAGCTCTACCTCGGCTGCTTTCGGATCGCCTGAACGCTCTGCCAGCTCTGCGCGGCTTCCGATGCATTCCTGATGTCCACAGGAGCATTCCCAGATATTAAGCGGGGTTCCCCAATAACGGTTACGGGAAATTGCCCAATCCTGAATGTTCTCCAGCCAGTTGCCAAATCGTCCGGAGCCAATTGATTCCGGGATCCAGTTTACGGTGTTATTGTTGCGGATCAGATCATCCTTTACCGCAGTCTCCTTGATATACCATGACTCTCTTGCATAATAGATCAACGGCGTATCACATCTCCAGCAATGCGGATATTCATGCTCAAACTTCGGTGCATCGTAGAGCTTGCCCTGTGCATCAAGATCCTTTAACACCTCCGGGTCTGCCTTCTTTACAAAAAGGCCCGCATATGGAGTCTCCTCGGTAAGTTCTCCCTTTCCGTTTACAAACTGTACAAACGGAAGATCATAGTTGCGTCCTACATTCGCATCATCCTCACCAAATGCCGGTGCGATATGAACGATACCGGTACCATCGGACATTGTTACATAATTATCACAGGTTACAAAAAAGCCCTTTTTATGTTGCTTGTCTGCGACTGTCTTGGCACATGCAAAAAGCGGCTCGTATTCCTTGTATTCAAGGTCCTTGCCCTTATAGGTCTCTAACACCTCATATGCGGCCACTGCCGGTGTTCCGGCTTCCTTATCCTCTTTTACGGCAAGTTTTCCAAGCACGGTATCCAAAAGCGCCTCCGCCATATAATAGGTATAGCCGTCTGCTGCCTTCACCTTTACATACGTATCGGATGGATTCACGCAGAGGGCAACATTGCTCGGAAGGGTCCATGGCGTTGTTGTCCATGCGAGGAAGTATGCATCCTCACCGCTTACCTTAAAGCGCACGATTGCAGAACGTTCCTTTACGGTCTTATATCCCTGTGAAACCTCAGCGGAAGAAAGCGGGGTTCCGCAGCGCGGGCAATATGGAACGATCTTAAATCCCTTATACAAAAGACCTTTGTTCCAGATTTCCTTGAGGGCCCACCACTCAGACTCGATAAAATTGTCATCATAGGTAACATATGGATTGTCCATATCTGCCCAGAAACCAACAGTTCCTGAAAAGTCCTCCCACATGCCCTTGTATTTCCATACGGATTCCTTACATTTCTTGATGAAAGGCTCCATTCCGTACTCTTCAATCTGCTCTTTCCCGTTCAGGCCAAGAAGCTTCTCTACCTCAAGTTCTACCGGGAGTCCGTGGGTATCCCAGCCTGCCTTACGAGGTACATATTTGCCCTTCATGGTCTGGAATCTCGGAATCATATCCTTGATCGTACGGGTCTCTACATGACCGATATGCGGCTTTCCGTTTGCGGTCGGAGGTCCGTCATAAAATGTATAGGTTTCTCCCTCTTTCTTATTCTTCTCCAATGACTTGTTAAAAATGTCATTTTCACGCCAGAACTCTTCTACTGCCTTTTCGCGTTCAACGAAGTTCATGTTGGTGTCAACTTTGTTGTACATATTATCCTCCTTCATCCGATATACCCGATTCAATCACCGGTGAAATCAAAAAACGCGCATCCCTGTAATTAGGGACGCGCGCGTTACGTCTATACCACCTATTACAATGTACTTAAAGGGGATGCCCCTTTGCATACCTCGTCCCTGTAACGTAGGGAATACGTCAGCACCTACTCTCCAATTGATTTGAGCCTGCAACTCGGAAGTGATCTTCATTCCTGCAATACTAATACCGGCTCACACCTGCCCCGGCTCTCTGCAACGTTCTCCTCAGGAACTACTGTCTTCGTCATCGTATTTACCTATTTAACTAAATGACAGTATAAAACCTTTGATTTTTCTTGTCAAGGCTTAATCACAAGGCTTGTAGCTAATTAAATCCGACGACCTTCTGGGAAAGCCGGTATGCGGCAACTGATATTTTTCTTCCGCCCTTGCCCGGCAGATTCATGGTTCCTCCGAGGATGCCGCGGCGCAGTCTGTGGAACAGGCGGATATCCTTC
Source organism: Agathobacter sp. (assembly GCA_022769125.1). Classification (GTDB taxonomy): domain Bacteria; phylum Bacillota; class Clostridia; order Lachnospirales; family Lachnospiraceae; genus Roseburia. The sequence goes on along the minus strand of JALEKN010000049.1, from coordinate 62,692 downwards.
TCCTTGATATACGTCCATAGTTCCCGCTTCTTTTCGAGATTCTCCTCTGTTCCGGAGCGCAGCAGCATGACCGTTGAGATCACGGTAATGATCTCCAGATAATTGAACATGTATTTGCGGCACTTGATATTTGGCACCTTCCACAAATCCACATCATCAATCATGATCTTATTGACCTTGATCTGCTGGTCAATCCTGCTGATCATGACCTTTTCGTTGACAGACTGGTCATCACGCCCTATAAAGTAGCGGTAGAAATCAACATCCATGTAATACATGCTGCGCACGTACGGGAGTGGTTTATACACATAAATATTGTCCACATAAAACGTGTGATCCGGCAGCTTTAATCCGCAGTCGCGAAGCAGCTTCGTGCGGTAGATGACCGAATGCATCAGGATATAATGTCCCTTGAAGAAATGCCGGACATCCTTCCATGTGAACACACAATCCGTAGGAAATCCGGTCTGGCGCATGACCTTTTTATGCTTGGCGCCTTCTTTCTCATACACATAATTGGCAAGCAGCATGTCAATTCCCGCATCATTCTGTACCAATTCCCTCAGCTTTGAAAGAATCTTTCCGTAAGCCTCGGCATCTACCCAGTCATCACTGTCCACAACCTTGAAATAGAGTCCGGATGCATTTGCAATTCCGGTGTTTACCGCCTCTCCGTGTCCGCCGTTTGGCTGATGGATGGCACGCACAATGCTTGGATACTGCGCCGCATAGCGGTCTGCTATCTCCGCTGTCCGGTCATGGGAACCATCATCTACTATGATGATCTCCACATCCTCCCCTCCCGGCAGGATGGACTCAATACATTTTTCCATATAGTTCTCGGAATTGTAACATGGTATTGCAAAAGTCAACAGCTTCATCTTCTTATGCCTCTTCTCTCATCAGACCGGCCGCCAGTTCCATTGCTTTTGCAGCCATCGCATCGATGTTATAGTATTTGTATTCTGCCAGACGCCCAAGTAAATAAAAGCCCGGATATCCTGTAGTGAGTGAACGATACTTCTGGTAAAGAGCCTCATTCTCCTCATTAAGGATCGCATAGTAAGGAATCTCCCCTTCTGCACCGGTATAGGCAAACGGATATTCCCGAACAATTGTTGTTCCGTCGGTGTCCCTCTGCCCTGTCAGGAATTTGAACTCCGTGATTCTTGTATAATCCTCACTCACCGTATAATTGACTACGCTGTGTCCCTGGAAAGAATCCTCATCCAGATGTTCAAATTTGAAATCAAGCGAGCGGTACGGAAGCCTTCCATATCTGCAGTCAAACAATTCATCCAAAGCGCCTGTATAAATGACATTTCCCTCATAAGGCAGGCCTTCGAACAGAATTCCGCCGTCTGCAAACGCAAGTACATCCCGACACTCTGTATTGGTGCGTACCTCAATGTTTGGATGATCCAGCATCTTCTCAAACATCGGCGTAAATCCGTGCAGCGGCACGCTCTGGTATTTATCCTTAAAGTAGCGGTTATCCCTCGATATGACAACAGGAACTCTTCCGGTAACTTCCGGGCTGATCTCTTCCGGCTTCTGCCCCCACTGCTTCATCGTATAATACAAAAAAACATTCTGATATACATATTCCGCAATCTCGCGCACATCTGCATCCGGATTCTCGCGCAGCTTCATGATCGGCACACGGCTGCCTTCCCCATACTCGTCGATCAGCTTCTGTTCCAGGTAGTCTGCTTTCTCCTTATCGTAAACCATATGTAATGTATTCAGATTAAACGGAACAGGAATCAGTTTATCGCCAACCTTCGCCACTACCTCATGTCCAAAATCATACCACTCGGTAAATCTGGATAAAAATGCACGGACCGTCTCATCCCCCGTGTGAAAAATATGCGGGCCATATTCATGGATCAGGATTCCATATGCGTCCGGTCTGTCGTAGCAATTTCCCCCTATATGTGCCCTCCGCTCAATCACAAGCACTTTCTGATTTCCCTCTTCTGCCAAAATACGCGCAGCGGTCGCTCCCGCGATACCTGAGCCAACAACAATTGTGTCGTACATATCCTATACTTCTCCTTAAAATTTGTTCATCTTTGTCTATCAGATTATCATATTTTATAGAATTCGTATAGTTAATATTACCTTAAGATTGCTTTAAGAATAGCTAAACGCCTGCTTTTTCGTTGTTTTTACACACTTTTTATAGTACTTTTGTCACGCACAATTTGTTCATAATTTATTTACAAATATTCTATAATCCACACATACGGGCGACACAATTAATGAATATACTAACATCATAGATAAGAAAAACTTTTCTTTTTCATAATCCCTCGCCTCTTCGGACGCGAGGTCCTCCCAAAAAATAGATTTTTTCACATAATCTTTTTCATAACAAAACCGGTGCACGCCACATGCACCGGTTTCCTCTTTCTATTCACTCATATCTCCATAAGTACTTTTTTATTCTTCCGCAGTCTCTTCTGCTTCTTCCTCGTCCGAGTCAATCACTCCTACTACCTGCGTAACAGCTGCATTGGCATAGAGATAATCCAATACCTTATCTTCCAGAACCTTATAGCGGACCTGGGCTTCTCCAAGCTTTGCCACAACATCTGCCGTGGTATATTCCTGTGCATCGTCCTGCGTGTATTTGGCCGCATAGCGCTCAAGTCCTGCCTCATATTCCGCATCTGTTATCTCAATATTCTGTTCTTTCGCGATTGCATACACAGCCATCATGCGATATACACGATTTGTAATTTCCTCGTCGATATCCTCACTTGTCATTTCAAAAGCATCGTATACCCCGTCAAGTGTTGATACACCAAGCGGCTCCATATACTCTGCATAGGAATCCTCCACCTGTGCTTTCACTTCCTGATACAAATCTTTGGAATAATCACTGCAATCAGAGTTCTCAACCACCTCCTGCAATAATTCTTCCTTCGCATTTGACACGGAATTTGAATTGTAGTAAGCGGACAGCTCATCCTTTATCTGCGCGCGCATATCGTCCACTGATGAATACCCAAGTGTCTCTGTCACGAATTCGTCTGTCAGTTGTGGTTCTGTCTCATACACGACTGAATCCACCTTTATCTGGTAATTGACCGTCTGGCCTGCCAGAACATCATCCTCATAATCCTGCCCATAGGTAACATCAAATTCCAACTCATCCCCGGCAGAAACACCTAAGAGCTTTTCATCAAACTCCGCGCCAAACTCATTGTACCCCAGAAGGATCTCATAGGTATCTCCCTCCTCCTGTGGATATTCAAACAGTACATTGCCGTCCGCGACCGCCGTCATATACACTTCCACATAATCCCCGTCCTCTGCGGAATCTTTTGGCGTATATTGGATATAATCATTTAAAAGGTTATCAATTTCCTCGTCCACATCCTCATCTGTGATCTCATATACGATTTCATCTGCGGTGAGGGCTGAGTAGTCGCAGAGGCGGACATTCCCGTAATCTGTCTGTATTTTATGTGTATCAGCTTTCTCCTCCTGTCCACATGCGCACAACACGCAGGCTGCCACAAGGAAAAGTGCATATATCTTCTTGTTTTTCATTTGTTTTTCTCCATTAATTGTACTCAGTTGTCGATAACGTTCATTATAACACCGTGCTCTAAGACTTGTCAAAAAAAGAGCTCTACTTTATACTTTTACCAAAACCACTAAATTTAAACAGGAAAGAAGAACCACTTATGTCAAAAAAAGATCTGCTGCTCGTTGTTGATATGCAAAACATCTATACCGAGGGTCAGGAATGGGCCTGCCTTAATACACGCGGTGCAGCTTTACACATCCAGAAGATTATCAATTCCGGCAGATGCCAGGATGTTATCTTTACATGTTTCCTCCCCCCTGAAAATCCACAGGGCGTCTGGAAGGATTACAACATCAAATATGCCCATATCAACGCAAATGAATGGGGTAACGAGATGCTTCCGGAATTCGCCGAAGCACTGACCCGCTACCCACTTTACAGCAAATCCGTCTACTCTTCTCTTGCAATCCCGGAAGTCCTTGCCGCTGCAAAAAAAGCTGACCGTGTTATCATAACCGGGGTTGTGGCCGAATGCTGTGTCCTATCAACGGTCTGGGCCCTTATTGATGAAGGAATCTACACCGTCTATGTGACAGATGCAGTCTCCGGCTTTGATGTAGAAAAAGAAGAAGCAGCCAGGCTTGTCCTGTCAGGTTTATCACCGCTGCATGTCGCAATGATGACAACAGAGGAATACCTGAATGAAATTTAAAGGGCTTTCGCCTTTTCACTTTGTACGCCAAAAGCGGTCCCCTTACCAATATAAGATAAGGTGACCGCTTTTTCATAATTCTCATCTATGGCGATTAATGCTTCGGGATAAGCTTCTCCGTTCCACCCATATACGGCTGGAGCGCCTTTGGAATATTGACAGAACCATCCTCGTTTAAGTTGTTCTCTAAAAACGCGATCAGCATACGCGGTGGAGCAACTACGGTATTGTTTAAGGTATGTGCAAAATACTTCTTGCCATCCTCGCCCTTTACGCGGATCTTAAGACGTCTTGCCTGTGCATCTCCTAAGTTAGAGCAGCTTCCGACCTCAAAATACTTCTTCTGACGCGGAGACCATGCTTCAACATCGCAGGACTTAACCTTGAGGTCTGCAAGGTCACCGGAGCAGCACTCCAATGTACGGACCGGAACATCAAGACTTCTGAACAGCTCAACTGTATACTGCCACATCTTGTCATACCAAGACTTGGACTCTTCCGGCTTGCAGACAACGATCATCTCCTGCTTCTCAAACTGGTGGATACGGTATACGCCTCTCTCCTCGATGCCATGCGCACCTTTTTCCTTACGGAAGCACGGAGAATAGCTGGTCAGTGTATATGGCAGCTTGCTCTCGTCATTGATCGTATCGATGAACTTACCGATCATAGAATGTTCGGAAGTACCGATGAGGTAGAGATCCTCACCCTCGATCTTATACATCATGGCATCCATCTCTTCAAAGCTCATAACACCAGTTACAACGTTTGAACGGATCATAAAAGGCGGAATGCAATAAGTAAAGCCCTTTCCGATCATGAAATCTCTCGCATAAGCAGTCATTGCGGAATGTAATCTCGCAATGTCTCCCATCAGATAGTAGAATCCGTTTCCGGCTACCTTTCCTGCCGCATCAAGGTCGATTCCGTCAAAACGCTCCATGATATCGGTGTGGTATGGGATTTCAAACTCCGGTACGACCGGCTCACCAAACTTCTCGATTTCAACATTGCAGCTGTCATCCGGTCCGATTGGAACAGATGGATCAATGATGTTCGGGATCTTCATCATGATCTCGGTCACTTTCTCAGAAAGCTCCTTCTCCTGCACTTCAAGCTCTGCAAGGCGTGCAGCGTCTGCGGCAACCTGTGCCTTTACTGCCTCTGCCTCTTCTTTCTTTCCTTGTGCCATCAAAGCACCGATCTGCTTGGACAGCGTGTTCTTATTTGCGCGGAGTGCATCTGCCTCCTGCTGTGCAGCTCTTGACTGTGCATCCAGCTCGATTACTTCATCGACAAGCGGGAGCTTGTGCTCCTGAAATTTCTTTTTAATGTTTTCCTTTACGAGTTCCGGGTTCTCACGTAAAAATTTTAAATCGATCATAATTCCTCCAAAATAGTACCTTTATTTATGAAAAACTCTTAAGCGGATACTTGTCCGTAAGTGTCTTTACGATTGCTCTTGCATCAGCGATCGCAGACTCGCCGTTCTTGATGATCATTGCGATTGCCTCTGCGACCTGATCAAAATCGTCCTCTTTCAATCCTCTTGAAGTTGCTGCCGGTGTTCCAAGGCGCACGCCGCTTGTGACAAACGGGCTCTTCGGATCGTTCGGGATCGTATTCTTATTGGCGGTGATGTGTGCAGCGTCCAACCACTTTTCCACTTCCTTGCCGGTAAGCTCAAACGGTGTCAGATCCACAAGCATCAGATGATTGTCTGTTCCGTCAGAAACGATCTTAATTCCGCGTGACTGCAAGCCCTTGCAGAGTGCCTGTGCATTCTTGATGATCTGTGCCTGATATTCCTTAAACTCCGGCTGAAGTGCTTCCTTAAAGCAGATTGCCTTTGCAGCGATCACATGCATCAGCGGTCCGCCCTGTGTTCCCGGGAAGATTGCTTTGTTGAGCTTATACTTATCTGCAAATTCCTGGCTGCTTAAGATCATTCCACCACGAGGCCCGCGAAGCGTCTTGTGTGTGGTCGTGGTAACAACATCTGCATACGGAATCGGGCTTGGATGAAGTCCAGCTGCAACAAGTCCAGCGATATGCGCCATGTCAACCATGAGTACTGCTCCAACCTCATCTGCGATCTCGCGGAAACGTTTAAAGTCGATGGTTCTCGCATAAGCGGAAGCGCCGGCGATGATCATTTTCGGCTTGCTCTCCTTTGCGATCTTCTCCACCTTGTCATAATCTATAAAACCGGCATCATTTACGCCATAAGGAACGATATGGAAGTATGTTCCTGAGAAGTTCGCAGGTGAGCCGTGAGTCAGATGTCCGCCGTGATCTAAGTTCATTCCCATAAGGGTATCTCCCGGCTGCAATACCGCAAACTCTACTGCCATGTTTGCCTGTGCACCGGAATGCGGCTGAACATTGACATATTCACAGCCGAACAGCTCCTTTGCACGCTCTCTTGCCAGTTCCTCCACAACATCTACACATTCGCATCCGCCGTAATATCTGTGTGCCGGATAACCTTCCGCATATTTGTTGGTGAGAATGCTTCCCATTGCCGACATGACTGCCGGACTTACCCAGTTCTCCGAGGCAATCAGCTCGATGTGGCTGTTCTGACGCTCAAACTCCGAGGTGATTGCGTCAGCGATTTCCGGATCAACACTTTTGATATCATCCAATGTGTACATGACAATTCTCCTTTTCTTGTTCTTTCATAATATCTACTAATTATAGACAACCTACTCAATGTTTTCAATAAGAAAAATCTTTTCCGGCATATTATGCGAGCTGGTTCCATATCAAAATCGCTGCTACAATCTGCATTACCAATATTGCCGGCATCCCCACCACAAAATACCAGTGCTTTGTCTTATGCCTAAACAGATACATGCCCGCCCATGTCCCGATACTGCCACCGAGCAGACTTGCAAGAAACAGCGTCCGCTCCGGTATGCGCCATGCATGTCTTTTGGCTTTGCTCTTATCCAGCCCCATAAGAAAAAGTCCTATCAAGTTCATTAGTATCAAATAAATGATCGCGGCATATCGCATTTTCTCTTACTCCCGGTTCTTTTTATCCTGAAGCTGGCGCTCCAGCTTATCTTCTATATTGGATACAATCCCGGAAGATGTCAAGTCATTTTAAAAGAGGAACCAGCTCACTGCCGGTTCCTCTTCCTTTTTGCTTGCGCAAATAATTTTATTTACTTCTTGATCAGTCTGTCTTTTCCGAGATGAAGCTTCATCACATACCACAGCTGGGTTGCGATAAAGATAGATGAATAAGTACCGGATGCCAGACCTACCATAAGCGGTAATGAGAACTCGCGGATGGAGGATACTCCAAACACGAATAACAAAAATACCATGACAAATGTTGTGATAGAAGTATTGATACTTCTTGAAAGTGTCTGGGTCAGTGACTTATTTGCTGCATCAGCTAGTGTCTCCGGATTCTGTACCTTGACACTGTGCAGGTTCTCACGGATACGGTCGAAGATAACAATGGTGTCATTGACAGAGTATCCGACGATGGTCAGCATACATGCGATAAAGGTATTGCCGACAGAGATACGGATGAGTGCATATGCAGTAAGCATAACAAGTACATCATGTACCAGTGCAAGGATTGCACCTGCCGCAAAGCGGAGGTCCTTGAAACGGAACCAGATGTAAAGAAGCATGAAGATACATGCGACAACAACTGCCATGATTGCATTTGACTTCATCTCTCCGCTAATGGTCGAACTGATGCTCCGGCTCTCGATCTTTGACTCATCTACACCGAACTTGTCAACGAGCGCATTGTTCATGGCATCACGCTGCTCAAGGGAAAGTGTCTTTGTCTTAAATACAACACTGTTGCTTCCGGAAACCGCAGACGGCTGAATATTCGTGTCGCCAATTGCATCAGCGATAACAGGAACAATCTCGCTCTCAACTTCATCGACACTGTAATCCTGATTGAATACAACGGTTGTAGAAGTTCCGCCTACGAACTCAAGACTAAAGTTGAGTGCACGCTTGCCGCTTGCAGCAAATGCGCCCATTCCGACAAAGCCTGCAAGGATAACACAAAGGGAAGCAATAAAGTATGCCTTGCGGTACTTGATGAAGTTGATCTGCTTACGCATCTTTGCACGTCCGTAGAATTTTTCACTCTTGAATCCGATTGCGTAGAATGCACGGGTCAGGTACTTTGATACAACAAGTGCCGTAAACAGAGACACCACAATGGAGATCATAAGGGTATATGCAAATCCCTTTACTGTACCGGAGCCAAGCATCATAAGTACGAGAGCTGCGATAAAGGTGGTAACCTGTCCATCAAGAATTGCAGATAATGCTTTCTTATATCCCTCATTGATAGAGGTCAGTACCGTTTTTCCGCTTGCGATTTCCTCCCGGATACGGGCAAATATAATGACATTCGCATCCACCGCCATACCGATTCCGAGGATGATACCCGCGATACCCGGCAAGGTAAGCGTAATCTCAAACAGGTAGATAAATGCAACAACGAGTGTGGTGTAAATTGCAAGTCCGATAGACGCAACAACACCGGACAACTGGTACATGACGATCATAAAGATCATGACAAGGATAAGACCGATCACACCGGCCTTAACACTGCTGGAAAGAGCCTGTCCTCCGAGAGAAGCTCCTACTACGTTAGACTCAAGTTCCTCAAGCTTTAAGCTGATGGCACCGATACGGATAAAGGTTGCAAGCTGGTTTGCAGCTTCATAGCTGTCCTCGCCCTCGATAATACAGTTACCATCGGTAATTGCTGCGTTTACATTCGGAACGCTGATGAAATGATCATCATAGTAGATACCAATGCTCTCATTATTTGCATATGCGCTTGTTGTTGCCTCACCAAAGATCTTTGCAGCCTCATCGGTAAAAGCTAATTCAACAACCGGCTTCTGTGTTCCAAGTGTGGAATCACTCTGATATCCGGCATCTGCGCTCTTGACATCGGAACCGGTCAGGATAACCGAGCCGTTTGCGATCAGATCCTCGATACTGGAATTGAGCTTGTACGGAGCCCAGTCCGGATGCTCGGATGCGATTGTTGAATCGTAAGAGTAGTTTGCATTGCCGTCAGAATCCTTCTGGACGATGAAGTACAAAGATCCCGGGCTTCCAAGACTTTCCAATACTTCGTTTGCATCATACACGCCCGGGATCTCAACCGTGATACGGTCAGAGCCTGATTTGTATACCGCATATTCTGTGGTGTAGCTCTCTGCACGTTCTTCGAGCTTTGACTTGGTGTCCTCAATATCCTGCTCTGATGGATTTTCATCCACGATGCGATATGTGATAGAAACACCACCGGACAGATCAAGGCCAAGCTTGATCGCATTGCCGGATGCTTCCTGCGAAGCGTCCTTCTGCTTGTCACCGGTTGCCTTGACAATCGTTCCTGCATAGTATCCAAGACCAAGCAGGCATGCCAGGATCACGACGATGACAATAATACCTTTTGACTTTTTCATCGTTTCATACCTTCCTATTTATTCATTGTCAGCTTCCGCTGCTTTTATCATTATTGCACATTCGATACGCTTCTTCTGCAATTCACACCCCAGATCATACGCATCTGTGATGCTGCCGTGGAAGTTATATGAATTCGCGGCACATCCGCCACTGCAATAAAACTTAGCAAAACACTTGCTGCACTTTTCTTTTGCGTATACATTGCAACATTTGAATTCATCCCTAAGTTCGGTATTCGTCACACCGTCCCAGACATTTCCCATCAGGAACTCGTCTTTTCCGACGAACTGATGACATGGATAAAGGTCTCCCCAAGGAGTTACTGCAAGGTACTCTGTTCCGGAACCACATCCGGACAATCGTTTGTATACACACGGACCGCCTTCCAGATCGATCATAAAGTGGAAAAAGTTAAATCCTTTTCCTTCCTTCCTGCGCTTGACCATCTCTGCGGCAAGCTTGTCATACTGTTCAAACAGCACCGGAAGATCCTCTTCCTTAAGTGCATAGGCATCGCTTTCCTCCGCAACTACCGGTTCCACAGAGATCTGCTTGAAGCCAAGGTCTGCAAGGTGTAAAACATCCTCTGAAAAATCTGTATTAAAATGTGTATATGTGCCCCGCACATAATATCGCTCCTGATTGCGGCTATCGGCAAGCTTCTGGAATTTGGGAACGATAAGGTCATAGCTTCCTGCCCCTTTACGGAACGGGCGCATGCGGTCGTGGACTTCCTTTCGTCCGTCAATGCTTAAGACAACATTGTCCATCTCCCGGTTTGCGAATTCCATGATATCGTCTGTCAGCAGCACTCCGTTCGTTGTAAGGGTAAAACGGAAATGCTTGTCATGAAGCTTTTCCTGCTCTCTTCCATATGCGACAAGCTGCTTAACCACATCAAAGTTAAGAAGCGGTTCTCCGCCAAAGAAATCCACTTCGAGATTCCTGCGGCTGCCGGAGTTCTGGATCAAAAAGTCAAGTGCCTGCTTACCTGTCTCATAATCCATGAGTGCGCGTCTGCCATGATATTCTCCCTCTTCCGCAAAACAATACTTGCAGGCAAGGTTACAGTCATGTGCGATGTGCAGGCAAAGAGCTTTGACAACAGTCTGACGCTTCTTATAGTCAATGATCCGATCCTTGTATACATCCTCGGTAAACAGCGTTTCCTCATCCTTAAGCTGCTGTACCTCTTCGATAGCTTCTGCAATCTCTGTCTCGCTATATGTATCCTTTAACTTTTCAAGGATCTCTTCTTTTGAATGTTCTTCAAACAGAGCAATGACATCATAGCTGACATCATCTACCACATGAATGGCTCCGCTGTTCACATCCAGGACGATATTATAGCCGTTGTTCTTGTACTGATGAACCACTACAATATTCCTCTCTTTCTGTCCTGTAGTATACCGAACAAAACGACCGTTCGCGATGCGTGCGGTCGTTTTCGTAAGGTTCTATTGAATTGTTCCTGTGCTATTTGTACTGCTCACAGGTCTGATTTCCTACTGTGCAGGAAGTCTTGCATGCGGACTGGCAGGAAGTCTGGCACTCACCACAGCCACCCTTTTTGATTGTGTTCTGTAACTTTCTTGTATTTAATGTCTTTACATGCTTCATAAGGCGTACTCCTTTTCTTCGTTTATGACAGAAAATCCGTCTATTTTTGAATTATAGCACAAGAGTTCCTTTATGCAAAGCACTTTTTTCGATTTTACCATTGAAACCAGCCCAAAATCGTCCTTTGTATTTCAGCTTATCATTCCTCCGATCATGGAGGATGCCACAACCAGCACAAATGTGATCAATAACTGTATGACATCTTCGACCGTGCCCTGATTTAAGGCGAGGGAAATGATAAGCAGACATGCGAAATATCCAATTCCGGCCAGTATTCCCCAGACAAATTTCCGTACCTTCATCATCTTTCCCATCAAAAATCCACCGGACATCCCCACAAGGATATAAATCACTGTAATTATGATACGCGCAGTTTCCGCGGACAGATCCCCATAATAAACCAGCGCCGTTCCCACGAGCAGAAGCAGGATTGTCAGTACGAACATAAACAGCAACGTAACCAGATATCGTATCCCATTTCCCTTTTGTTTTTCCATAAAAAACCTCCGCACAATTGTACTTATCTTGTACAATATATGTGCGAAGGTTTTCTTTCATGCGCAAATAATAATGTTTTGCTTCTTACAAATCGCAGTTGTTAACCGTTCTTGGGAACGGAATTACGTCACGGATGTTTGCCATTCCGGTAAGGTACATCACGCAGCGCTCGAACCCAAGCCCAAAGCCGGCATGTCTTGCAGAACCGTACTTGCGCAGATCCAGATAGAACTTGTAGTCCTCCTCGGAAAGTCCCATCTCCTTGATGCGGGCAAGCAGCTTGTCATAGTCATCCTCACGCTGGCTTCCGCCAATGATCTCTCCGATTCCCGGAACCAGACAATCCACTGCTGCAACCGTCTTCCCGTCCTCGTTCAGTTTCATATAGAATGCCTTGATTTCCTTCGGATAATCCGTTACGAATACCGGGCGCTTGTATACTTCTTCGGTCAGATAACGTTCATGCTCTGTCTGCAGATCACAGCCCCAGGATACCTTGTAATCAAACTTGTCATTATTCTTGGAAAGAATATCAATTGCCTCTGTATAAGTCACTCTTGCAAAATCGCTGTTTACAACATTGTGCAGACGGTCCAAAAGTCCCTTGTCAACAAAGTTATTGAAGAAGTCCATCTCTTCCGGCGCATGCTCTAACACATAGTTGATGACATACTTTAACATGCTCTCCGCAAGTTCCATATCATCTTCAAGGTCAGCAAATGCGATCTCCGGCTCAATCATCCAGAACTCTGCGGCATGACGAGTAGTATTGGAGTTTTCTGCACGGAATGTCGGTCCGAATGTATAAATGTTCTTAAACGCCATCGCATATGTCTCGCCATTTAGCTGTCCGGAAACGGTAAGGTTGGTCGGTTTGTTGAAAAAGTCCTTGCTATAATCAACGCTTCCATCCTCATTCTTTGGCAGATTATTCAGATCAAGCGTGGTGACCTGGAACATCTCTCCTGCTCCCTCGCAGTCACTTCCGGTGATAAGCGGTGTATGGACATACACGAAATCTCTCTCCTGAAAGAACTGGTGGATTGCATATGCACAGAGTGAACGCACACGGAATACCGCCTCAAAGGTATTTGTACGTGGTCTTAAGTGTGAGATTGTGCGCAGATACTCAAAAGTGTGACGCTTTTTCTGAAGCGGGTAATCCGGAGTGGATGCACCCTCGATCGCAACCTCGCCCGCCTGGATCTCAAACGGCTGCTTTGCTTCTGGTGTCGGAACCAGCGTACCGGTTACAATAACAGCTGCTCCAACGTTGATCTTGCAAATCTCATCGTAATTCTGTAGCTCTGCACTGTATACGACCTGAATTGGTTCAAAGAAGGTTCCGTCGTTTACCACAATAAATCCAAAATTCTTGGAATTGCGGTTGCTCCTTACCCAGCCTCCGATCGTAACGGTCTTGTTCGCAAATTCATCCCTTTTCTTAAAAATATCTCTTACGTTAATCAGTTCCATAACTCTTCTCCTTTTACTCTGTATAAGTTACCACAGCATTGTCTGCCACGTGGTCGATCGCCTTATTTACCAGATACAGATTTCTTAAATATGTCTCGCCGTCGGCAGCATTTCCTGCTCCGAAATACTCATATACTTCTTCCTCAGAATTAAAATTCAAAGAATCATTCGAAAGGAAATTCTGCACATATGCGGCATACTCATCCTCGTTCATCTCAATTGCCTCTTTGTCCGCAATTACGGAAAAAGCAAATTCAACGCCGATCTGCTCATTCAGGATAGACAGCAGCTGCTCCTCTGCCTCGTCAAGAGACATGGAATAATTATCCTGGAAATACTCCTCAAGTGTCTGTCCGTCTGTGCAGTAGGTCTGCTCATAGATATCCTCATATTCGGAAAGTCTTGCCTTCAGGTAGTCCTCCGGGATATCGTAGGTGCTGTTCTTCACCACATAATCCTTGATCTGTGATACAAGCGCACTGTAACGATTTGATTCGATATACTGCTTTACAAAATCCTCAAGTGTGCTCTTATCGCTAATGCCGTATGTCGCGCCAAATTGGTCAGCGATCGCGGAATCTTCCACCTCGTCAAGTCCGATTGGTGTATAGATGCCTTTGACAACAAACTCAAAGGTTACCGTCTGTCCGTTTAAGGAATCAACACCATAATCCTCCGGGAATGTCACATCACTACTGATTGTGCTTCCAACCTCTGCTCCGATCAAGCCGTCTGAAAATCCGGTGATATATCCTGTTCCTTTCTCCGCATCCTTGTTGTTGCTTACGTCAATAAGAACATCGGTTGCCGTTCCGCCGGAAAATGCCTCACCATTCTGGTATCCGGTATAGTCAACCTTGACATAATCTCCATCCTGTACTGTTGTACGGTCTGATACTTCCTTTGATCCAAGACCATAGCTATTCAGCAGATCCATCTCCACATTCTGAATATTCTCGGTTGATGGCTCATATACAGCGGACAGGCTGATCGGTACTGCGGAGTAATCACACAATTCACTCACATGTTCGGAAGGAACCACTCCCATCTGTGCACTTGAAACGCCGCTCTCCTCACCGGCAGCCTCTGTAGACTGCGCTTCATCCGTCTGTGTCTCATTTGCCTGTGTTTCATTTGTCTGCTCGGTTGAAGCTTTATCGGAAGCCCCGCAACCGGCGGTAAGAAGCATAGTCGCTCCAAGCATTATCGCAACGATCTGCTTTTTCATATTAATATCCTCAACTTTCATTTCAAAATAGTCTCCTTTTCCGCTCCTTTTATGGAAAAATCGACTTTAACTTAACAACAATAACACAATTCGCTTAAAAATACAAACCCTGAACACAGAATATACACATCCCGGTATGATTCACATTGATTTTTCACAAAATGAATGGTAAAATTACAACCAGCAAATGAAGGAGGACTAAAAAACTATGCACGGATGGCAAATTGCACTCCTCGTTATCCTGATTGTAATGATCGTAGCAATGATCGTTCTTTACTTTCTCGGTAAACGGGCGCAGAAGAAAAAGGAAGAACAAGATGCACAGCTTGCAGCTGCAGCACAGACGGTCACCATGCTTATCATTGACAAGAAACGATTGCGTATCAAAGAATCCGGTCTGCCTCAACAGGTAATCGAACAGACTCCGAAGCTGATGCGCCGTTCCAAGCTTCCAATCGTTAAGGCAAAGGTCGGCCCAAAGGTAATGTCACTGATCGCTGATGATGCAATCTTTGATGAGATTCCTGTCAAGAAGGAAGTTAAAGCAACCGTCAGCGGTTTATATATCACCGCAATCCGCGGACTCCGCGGACCTCTTGAGAAGCCGGAAAAGAAAAAAGGCTTCCGCGCAAAGATGCGTGACAAATACAACTCGCTGAACGAAGAGTTGAAAAAAGAAAAGGAAAGCATGGATAGCACATCCAAGAAATCCAAAAAGAAATAAGTTCTGATCAAAGAGTTCCCGCCATGAAACGTATGTCATTTATGACATCGCATCCATGGCGGGAATTTTTATGGCAGAAGGTGAAACTGGCTGTCGCCCCGCGGTGCCGCGGAAATTTTTATATGGCAGTCTGCAATATGCTCATAATTCATCTCTAGTCCATATTCCACTTCCACCTGCATGGTGTCCTCCTGCTCCGTCACATCCACGCGATGTGCATCAACACCGAGCAAAAGACTTCCGTATGGGGTGTAATAATAAGTCACATTCTTCTTATCTTTCTCAAATATCATATGTGCACTGGTTACACCCTTTTTGGTCAGTTCCATATAATCCGGTGCCACCTTGATCACATTCTTTGTGACCTGGTCAAATCCTTCGATCACTTCATCATATAAGAAATAATGCTTGCCGTTTCTAAAATAATGCTCCCCTGGAGTGATCAGTTCTAAGCTGTCGCTTTCCTCTCCCGGTGCAAACTGAAGGCCTGTAATTGATAGTAACACTTCTTTTGTCATGACAGTCTCCTTTGTGATATTACAGACATTCTAACTGTTTTTCTTGAAATATTCAAGGAATTTCAAGCGCGGCAGCACCCGCCCCGAGCGGAAAATGCTCTCATATTCCTCCGTACTTAGCACTTCCCTTAGTTCCTCCTTTGCGTTCTCATCAACGATTTCGTACACGCTTCCGCGAAAGCACAGATTGGGATACAATACACACCACCAGTTATGTCCCTCGCCTTTTCCAAGTACCACCCGTAAGGCTTCATATCGGCCAGCCGGAAATGTGTAGCTGCCATATGTTTTTTCCGGGAATTCTGTTACCTCAAGAGATGCGGTTGCCCCATACCTGTATCCCTCACGTTCCAGCGTATCAATGGCGGTCTGCACAATTTCATCCATGTTCTCCTCCACAATCTGTCTGCTTTCCTCCAGACTTTTTGCCCCCATAAGCCGCTCCTCCATCAGATTACCGACGGCATCCCTTACCAGCAGCTTCACCCGTTGGTCCTGTCTGCTGTCACTATTTGCAATCACATGAAACCGCAGGATTTTCTGTGCAATCTGTGCCTGCATCACATCATTGTCAGCAGTAGTCTTGTCCTGTGCCAGAAAAAGCACGAACGCAATAAAGAACAGAATGCATATACGGCTCAACACCTTCGTTGTTTTCTTTGCCTTGTCTTTCATCTTCCACCTCGATCATATATTCTCTATCCGGAATTCTCTCCTGTTTCCAAAATCCTATACACAGGAATTGCATTTTCTATTCCGAATGATCCATCCCATATGATCCCGGCGCCCTCCGGCTTTAAGTAAGGAAGCCAGAGGGACGTTCCCCTGTTTGCGAACTCATCCATCAGCTTTCCGATTGTCGGGAGCTCCCTTGCATCCGGAGCGAAGTTCTCCAGAAGTGTTTCGATATACGTTCCGATGTCTTCCGCCATCACATTTCCCATGTCCATGAGCTTCCCAACATCATTTGCAGCGCATACATATACATTTCTTGGAAATGTCTCCTCTTTTGCAATCTGCTCCAGCAGCTTTTCATATAGTGCGCTCTGTTCCAGAATTGAGGTTTCCAATACGATGACTTTTATATGATTGTAGTCTAGTACCTTGTTTTCCGTCGGCGGATCGTACAAAATCTCATATCCGTCTTCTGTCGCATGTACTGCAGCAAAAAGCGGAATACTTTTCTTTTCCAGCTCCGTTGATGAGCAGCCGGCAAGAATGCATATGACCATGCACATTGTCAGAAATTCCTTAAGCAGCCGCTTCCCCCGGCATTTCCTAATGGTGCGTCCAAATTGCGTTTTCATTTTTCCCGCGCCGCCCCCCTTCTCTGTCTCTGGTCCATTCGGTTCCCACCTGCCGTCCGATCCTTCATCCATGCGCACATGCCCGGGATAATCACATACACCGGTCCCTGTATATAGCGGAAAAAACGATCCGCATACACCCACAGCCCCGCCTCTTTGCCAAGAAGCAGGCCGATTACAAAAACAATAATATACGCTGCCACATGTTCCCTCTTTTTGTGTTCCTCCTTGAACACGCAGGCAAGCATCTGCCCACCGTAATACAGCTGCATACATAGGAGGGCAAACAGTGTAAAGAACCATACCGAAAGCATAAGTGCATCCAGCCGTTTAAAAAATCCTCCTTCGATGCGTATTGCACTCATAAGCGTCACAATCGGATATTTCATCTGTGCAAGTGACTTTGAGCCAAAATTACCAAGAAGTACAATATATGAAAAAAGAACAATTGCCAGAGCCAGGACATAGGCTGCCGCCACAGAAACGACCGTCTTTCCTATCAGTTTTTCTTTCTTTTCAGAAGTTACCCTTCCGGGCAGGAACATAAGTGCAAACATGGATCCAAACACTAAAAAAACAGGATAAGCGGAACTCACAACGGCTCCGGCGTGCACCTTTGTGCCCACCGTAAAATTGGAGGCTTCCATTCCTTTTGCAGCAAGCAGCAGCATGAAAAGAAGCGGCGCAATTACAAACCAAAACAGTACTTCATAGACTCTGGCACGCGTCTCCAACCCACTGCATACCGCATAGATTGCTGCCAAGAGCGTCAATACCCATATCACTGCATATGCCTCCTCCCCGATCAGGCTCTTTTTAACCATGTCAGCAAGCACCGCCCCGACAAATCCTGCGCCCATAAAAGCGGTAAAGGCCAAAACTGCTGCTGCAATTCTTTTTACCCTTTCAAAACGCCCCCGGTCTTTCAAAAAGGATTGTAGATCTGTGCGCAGGATGCGGCAGCAGCCTGACAAATACAATAGATAAAAAAGGCCTGCCACCCCTCCGATTCCAATGCTGACAAGTCCATAGTTTTCTGCCTCCTGTGCCAGCAGTCCCGGCAGTATGATCGTTCCGATTCCCAAAAAATCAAAGAAGAAAAGACGGAATACCTGACGTCTCGAAATTTTCTGATTGTCTGTATACATATCGCTTAATCCTTCTTTATTAATTTCGTTCTTTCGTTCTTATTTGCAAAAAACGGACGTTTTTTAAGCATCCTTATTGGGAAACGCACAAGTGCATCTTTCTCATCCAACCCGGTCTGCTCTTTTGCCCCCGCAAATGGGACGAAATACGCAATTCCAAAGCTCTTTAACCCGCACACATGAATAAGCACCAGCATAAGGGCGATCAGGAAACCAAAATACCCAACCCATGCGCAGAAAAAGATGAACAAAAACTTCAGAATCCGAAAAGCGTACGCAAATTCTTCATTGGGGACTGCAAATGAACAGAGCGCTGTAAATGCCACAATAATCACGACGATCGGGCTTACCAAGTTTGCCTCCACAGCAGATTGCCCGATGATAAGACCGCCGACGATTCCGATCGTATTCCCCATGGTTCCGGGAAGTCTGACACCAGCCTCCCTCAAAAGTTCAAAGGACATTTCCATCAGAAGCACCTCTATCACCGCCGGAAAGGGCATTCCCTGTCTCGCTTCCTGAAAAGCCAGTAGCAGCGGTGTCGGCAAAATCTGCGTATGAAAATTCGTAATTGCAAGATACAGTCCCGGCAGCGCCATTGCAAAAAATCCGGATACATATCGCAGCAGGCGCGCAAATGTCGCGGCCCCAAAGCGGTTATAATAATCATCACTTGTCCTCATAAAGGAATTGATATCTGCCGGAAGGATAAGAGCAACCGGAGAATTATCTGACAGCAGTACCACCCTGCCCTCAAGCATCGCGATAGCTGCCCGGTCTGGTCTTTGCGTTGTCTGAAACTGTGGGAACGGGGAATACCATCGCTCCTCTGCCAGCTGCTCAAGAACACCGCTATCAAGTATCCCATCAATTTCATATACATCCAGCCTTCTTTTTATCTCCTCCAGCAGTCCCGGATAGACAAGATCCTTCATGTAGACCAGATTTATAATGGTATGGGATCTTATTCCCCCGGTCAGTTCCTCAACATGAATACGTGTTGAACGCACCCGCTTGCGTATCAGTGCCGTATTGACCTTCACCGAATCGGTAAATGCTTCATTAGAGCCCCTGACCACTTTCTCCGAATCCGAATCCGATACCCCCATTCCCGGGTAGCCCTGATCTGCAATCTTAAGTGCTTTCCCGTATCCATCGACAAACAGGATTGCATCCCCGGTCAGCATCCCCTGCGCAGCCTCCTCGATCGTCTCATACCATGCAATATCCGCGATTCCCATCGCATTTTCGTCAAGCAGCTGATTCCGCTCTTCCGGCGTTGTCTCTTCCAGAAATCCTATCATTCTGCCGAGCGCGGTATTCCGGATCAGCGTATTGTTTATCGACACCTCGATATACGCAAGAAAGCATGTGCAATTGCCTTCAGATCCCAGCTTCATGCGTTGCAGTTTTATATCTGAACAATGTTCAAATATCTTTTCATAACGCGTTATGTTCTCCTCGATATCCAAAGAAACCATTGTTTTCTTCTCCATGCATCCGTTATCCTTCCAAGAATTTTCCTAGAAATCCTTTTCCAATAAAACAAAAAGGCAGATGCGTCCGCACCTGCCTTTATTGTTTCTATTCTGTTAAAAATTATACCTTTTCTTCCTGCTGTTCAATTACTGCTTTTACAGCAACCGCCTGATTCTCCACATGCTCATGCATCGCCTTGGTTGCCTTCTCGCAATCCCCCGCTTCAAGCCCCTCAAGGATTGCTTCGTGCTCACGGATCAGCACCGGATAGCTGTTTACATCCTTCAGATATTCCACTCGGTACCGGTACGCCTGTTCACGCAGGTTATTAAGAATGCTTCCAAGCTTCGGGTTATCTGCTGCCTCATAAATAATATCGTGAAACTTTACATCCGACTCTGCGATCTTTTTAACATCCTTGCTCTTTGTGTTCATCTCAAAATCACGCTTTACGTGCCGTAATCTCTCAAGCTGTTCCGGAGAGATCTTCCCACACGCAATGCGAACTGCAAGCTCATCAAGTGCCTCCCGGACTTCAAGCACATCTTCCATGTCCTTTAACGTCATCCGGGCCACCTCTGCACCCTTACGCGGTACAGTAACTGCAAGTCCCTCCTGTTCTAGCATCCGGATTGCCTCCCGGATGGGCGTCCTGCTGACCCCGAGCTTGGCTGCAAGCTGAAGTTCCATCAGCCGCTCGCCCGGCTTTAGATCTCCTCGCAGGATTGCCTCCCTCAGAGTATTAAATACCACATCACGAAGTGGCAAATATGCATCCATATTCAATGTCAGGTTGTCTGTCATTCCATCGTCCTCCATCTACTTGCGGCGGTTATTATAAATCGTCGTCAGGTAAACCTGCTTTGCAAGGCCGGATTCCTTCATCCTCTGATAAGCCAGCTGCGCCGTCTCTTCCTCTTCAAAAAGTCCAAATACGGTTGGTCCGCTTCCGCTCATCATCGCGTTGATTGCTCCGCAGTCCATCATCTTCTCTTTGATTCCTGCAATAACAGGATAATTCGGGATAGTGACGCTCTCGAGCACGTTTCCCATATCCCCGGCAATTGCCATAAGGTCCTGCCTTCGGATATCTGCAATCAGACCATCGATATCCGGATGCTTTGTCTGTGCATCCAGCTTCAGGTTCTGGTATACAAACTTCGTAGAAACAGAAATCGCAGGCTTTGCGATCAGCACCGGGCACTTTACCATAGGTGCAAGCGGGGTCAGCTTTTCTCCGATTCCCTCTGCGAGGGCAGTTCCCCTCATCAGGCAGTACGGTACATCTGCCCCGATCTTTACTCCACGTTCCATAAGCTGCTCTCTGCTTAGTCCCAGCTCAAACAGTTCATTCATTCCGTACAACATGGCAGCCGCGTCTGTACTCCCGCCTGCCATCCCCGCAGCAACCGGTATCCGTTTGTTCAGATAAACCTTTACTCCATCCGTTATTCCAAACTCGTCCATGAGCAGCTTTCCGGCACGGTATACCAGATTATTCTCATTGACCGGAAGATAAGAAAGATTCGTTGACAAATCTATTTCCTGATGGGCTGTCTTTTCCATATCCAGACGGTCGTACAGGTGAATGGTCTGCATAACCATCCGTACCTCATGATAGCCATCCTCTCTTCTGCGGACAACATCGAGTCCTAAATTGATTTTTGCAAGTGCTTTTAATGAAATCGTGTCCATATGTTCTCCAAATGTATTTTGTATACAATATTATAGCAGTCTCCCACTGAAAGGTCAATCTGTAGCAGCGCCTCCAAATGAGCATTTTTCTCTATAGGGAAAAGTTTTTTCTACAATATAAGTAAAGAGCCATAGCAGAACAAAATCTGCTATGGCTATGATGTGCACATATATGTATTCCTAATCCTTAAGGGAATGAATCGTCTCCGTAAGTGTGTTCAGCTTCCCGCTGATTTCCTTGCTGGTAACTGCCATTCCCTCTGCAAGCTTCTGAACCTCCGAAGCAACGACTGCAAATCCCTTGCCTGCTTCTCCTGCTCTCGCAGCTTCGATAGAAGCATTGAGTGCAAGAATATTCTGCTTGCGGGAAAATTCCGCAATCTTCGCTGTGCTCGCATTTGCAGCTTCGATCTGTTCAGACGCTTTATCTACACCATCCTGCAGACGTTCCAGCAGATTGCCGTTCGTATACTGTGAATAGGATGTCCGCACAAACATATTGATAACATCTCCAAGCAGATTAGCAGATGCTTCAATCTGTTCCTGTGTCTTGACAGATACCTTATGTAATGCAGCTATATATTTCTCTTCGTCAATGCCAAGCTCTTTCGCGGTAGCCCGGAACTTCTCATCATCCGGATTTTCCGGAAGTACCTGTCCTCCGATGATGCTTCCGAGAACAGTCCCATCCAAAAGCGTGATTGGAACTCCAAAATCTACAAGTCCCGCATGACAGGGATATACTCCGTTTCCTTCTCTATCACACTTCTCGCAGCGTCTTCGTCCCTCATCACTTCCCCTTGTAAGGTCAATGCAGAACTCCGTAAAATTATAGCATTTGCTAATATACTTTCCATCTGCTCCGACTGCGACTGTTGCAAGCCCTGTGCTCTTTGCCCAATTGTCCATGATGCTCTCAAATTTGTTCATGTCGCAGAATTCTTCAATCTTTAACATATGCTTCTTCCCCCATTCTTCTGCTAAACAGCTGGTAAAGATATTATAATACATCCATACTTTTTGCGCAATAATTGAGCTTCATTTACAAATTTTTTATGCGTTTTTACAGTCAGATGCACATCATTTTTTTGTTCTGCCATAGATAAACGTTACGAAATAGATCACCGATGCAAGAATTACGATCATCGGTCCCGTTGCCACATTCGTATAGTAAGATACAAACAAGCCAAGCACCCCGGAAAAAACCGCAAAGATCAGGGAGAACAAATGGTACTCCCTCATATTGACTGAGATATTTCTTGCAGACGCTGCCGGAAGTATCAAAAGTGCATTGATGATCAGAATTCCGACCCACTTAATGGACAGCGTTACGATGAGTGCAACCAGTACCGCAAAAATATTTTCGATCAAATGTACCGGAATCTGCTTGCTCTTTGCCAGAGCGCGGTGGATGCATATTGCGTTTAAACGATTAAATGCAACGCCCCAGAACACAATTGTCACCAAAAAGATAACGAGCAGATAGCCAATCTCCTTTGTCGTGATACTGAGTACATCCCCGACGAGAATGCTTGAATATTTGCTGAAGTTGCCGCCTTTCGATAAAATGGCAAGTCCGATTGCCACCGAGCAGGATGAAAATACAGAGATGATCGTGTCTGTCGATGCCATATTCATGCTGCCGATCTTATTGAGAAGCAACGCGAAAAATACTGCAAAAATAACCATGGAAATGGTGGTGTCCGGTATTCCACATACCACACCGACCGCAATTCCCGTAAGTGCCGAATGACCAAGTGCATCCGAAAAGTATGCCATCTTCTTGTTGACGATCATCGTGCCAAGAAGCCCGAACAAAGGTGTAATGATCAAAATTGCCACAAGGGCGCTGCGCATAAATCCATAATCAAGCCAGGAAGTAATATCCATCACTTTTCCTCCTCCCCAATCCAGTTTTCTTTATCACCTGCAAGAAAAACTTTCGCAAACTCAGGGCTGTTAAACACCTCTTTCGCACTTCCCTGCTTTGCGACGGTCTGGTCAATCAGAATAACTTTGTCCGCATATTTTGCCACATAGTCTAGATCATGGGAGATCAAAATGATTGCCAGGTCATAATTGCGCTTGAGATAATCCATGGTTTTGTAGAAAAGTTCCATGCCGTTTTGATCGATTCCGGATACCGGCTCATCCAAAAGCAGTAGATTTGGTTCATCCATAATTGCCATAGACAAAAGAACCCTCTGCAGCTCGCCGCCCGAAAGATTGCACACTTGTTTGTCGATCAGATCCTGCGCCTCAAAAACCGCAAGTGCCTTTTTAACCTTCTCATAAACCTGTCTTCTCTTTGGCAGAAAGACCGGATAGGACGACTCATAGCTTGCGATCAGGTCATATACGCTGACCGGGGTGTTCTTTTCGATATTCACCGTCTGCGGCACATATCCAATCTTAAGTTTTGCCATGCGCCCATCCTTGGTATCCCGGAACTCAATATCTCCGGTATGCGCGATATCACCGAGGATTGCTCGTATAAGAGTAGATTTTCCTGCGCCGTTTCTTCCGATCACCGCATTTAAAGTTCCGCAATGAATATGCAGATTGATATCCCTGAGTACCACCTGATCGGAGAATTCGACTCCCAGATGATTGACTTTAATACAATGAAAACCACAAGGCTCTATAATCTTTCGCATACTATTCTCCTTCTTGTGCCCATTCTCGAATGCGGGAAAGATTCTCTCTCATACCATTTAAATAACTGTCAGCATCATAAGTCCCACGGTTTAGTGTATCCAGATACAAAACAGCCGCATCACTTTCCGATTCCACAAGCTTACCCAGATCACTTCCATAAAGTCCCTCTGCCAAAATAAACGTAACCCCGTGCTCCTCGATCTCTGCAAGTACTTCTGCCACTTCCCCTGCACTGACAGACCTTTCCTCGTCTAAGTTCAATACATAGCAGCTGTCCAGACCAAGATCCTTGGCAAGATATGCATACGCTTCATGAAAAAGAATCACATGTGTATGTCCAAGCATCTGTGCCAGCTCGTTTTCTTCCTGTTGCAATTCTGCAAGTTTATCGTCATACTGTTTTTGGTTTGCAAGATATGTTTCAGCATGTGCAGGGTCTGCCTGCGCAAGTTCCTGGGCGATCGTTGACACCTGAATACGGTAATCCGCAACACTCATCCACGCATGCGCATTGCCATCCTCATCATGGGAATGGCCTTCATGTTCCGCTTCCTCCTCATCATGAACATGGCCATTTTCCGAATCCAATAGCAGCACATCCTCACACGCGTCTATAATTATCAGGTTCGGGTAAGCGGAAGCAACATCCTCCATAAAACTCTCTATGCCGCCTCCATTGATCACAAAAACATCCGCTTCTGACAACAGACGCATATCCTCCGGCGTAAGCTGAAAGTCATGCAGACAGCCTGTCTGCGGTTCGCTCAGGTTCTTTAGCGTAATTCCATCGATCCCGCTTAACACATTATCCGTCGCAACATACGTCGGATAAAAAGATGTGACAACCAATAAATTTTCATTGGCATGCTCATCCTCACCCGTTATATGCACATAAAGAGTTGTCGCGCCCATGCAAAAGGCGAAAATACAAGCCAGCATCAGTGCTGTAAACACATATTTGTTCTTCATAATTATTTCTTTCCGCCAGCTTTGCGCTGGGCTTTTCTCTGGGCATTTTTTGCAGTCTTTTTTGCAACCGGTCTGCCCGTTGCCTTCCAACGTAGTTTCTTGCCATTCTCCAAGGCAGGCATCCCATTGGATGCTGTCATTTTGTTTTGTGCTTTCTTCTGTTCCTGCAGCTTTTCCTGCTCAATTTCCTCCGGTGTCAGGACAAAACTGTCTATCAGATCCCAGATTTCTTCTTTTCCCTGCTTTGTCTCAGCGGAAAATGGAAGAACAATGGTTCCTTCTTCCACCGCCAACCCCTTCTTTATCATCTCGATATGCCGCGTGATCTGTGTTCTGGCAACCTTGTCCGCCTTTGTTGCAATAATGATCGGCGCATATCCCTGATGGAGCATCCAATCATACATCATTGCATCATTTTCCGATGGTTCATGGCGTATATCAATCAGCAGAAAGACTGCCTTTAACTGTTTGGAGCTCCCCAGATAATTTTCGATCATCTGTCCCCATTTCGCCTTGATCTCCACGTTTGCGTTTGCATATCCATACCCCGGCAGATCGACCAGGTACATCTTGTCATTGACATTATAGAAATTAATGGTCTGCGTCTTTCCCGGCTGTGCCGAAGTACGCGCAAGCGCTTTCCGGTTCATAAGCGCATTGATCAGGGACGATTTGCCGACATTTGACTTGCCTGCGAAAGCCACCTCGGCACATGAATTGTCCGGAAGCGTGCTTGTAATGCCACATACCGTTTCCAAATTAACACTTTTTATCTTCATAGAAACACCTCTACTGTCTGAATGCGCCCCGGATTACCTCTTTGCACTTCTTTACCGGAATGATCTCCATTCCCTCTTTGATTTCGTCATCAATCTCATCCAGGTCGCGGTTGTTATCCTTCGGTACAAACACCGTCGTTATCCCTGCATTTTTTGCAGCCAGAAGCTTCTCCTTAAGTCCTCCGATCGGGAGTACACGCCCGCGAAGCGTGATCTCACCGGTCATTGCGACATCCGCGCGCACCGGTATATTGGTCGCAGCGGATAAAATAGCTGTCGCCATCGTAATTCCCGCAGACGGACCGTCCTTTGGAACCGCCCCCTCCGGGATATGGATGTGCAGGTCATGCTTCTGGAAGAAATCGGATGCCAGACCGTACTCCTCGCCGATGGATCGGATATAACTGATTGCAGCTGCTGCGGATTCACGCATCACATCTCCAAGCTGTCCAGTGAGCTTACATTCGCCCTTCCCCGGCATGACATTCACTTCCACCTCGAGGGTGACGCCGCCAACACTTGTCCAGGCAAGTCCTCGCACGATACCGACCTCGTCCCGGTTATTCTTTTTATCTGCAAGATATTTTGGCTTGCCGAGATATGTCTCCAGGTTTGCAGTCTTGACTTTCACGGATTTTACTCCATCCTGATAGATTTCCCTCGCGCATTTGCGGCAGATCTCACCAATCTTGCGTTCGAGATTACGGACGCCCGCCTCCCTTGTGTAAGACCTTATAATAGCACTTAATGCAGCATCACTGATGGAAAGCTGGCTCTTTTTTAATCCGTTTTTCTCTTTCTGTTTCTCGATCAGATGCTCCTTTGCAATATGGAGCTTTTCATTCTCCGTATAACTTGTGACCTCGATCACTTCCATACGATCCAGCAGCGGCTTCGGTATGGTCTGTGTAGAATTCGCAGTTGCAATAAAAAGCACATCCGACAGATCCACCGGAAGTGCCACATAATGATCCCGGAACTTATTATTCTGTTCGCTGTCAAGCACCTCAAGCAACGCCGAAGAGGTATCTCCTTTATAGTCGGAAGACACTTTGTCGATCTCATCTAAAAGCATCAACGGATTCGAAACGCCAGCCATCTGCAAACCGTTTACAATACGTCCCGGCATTGCCCCGACATACGTTCTGCGATGCCCGCGGATCTCCGCTTCATCTCTCACACCGCCAAGACAGATACGGACATACTCCTTGTCAAGTGCCTTTGCGACACTCCTTGCAATGCTTGTCTTACCGGTTCCCGGAGGTCCAACCAGACAGATGATCGGGCTGTCACCCTTGTTTGTCAGATTGCGGACCGCAAGAAACTCCAGCATCCGCTCTTTTACCTTTTCTAACCCGTAGTGATCGGCATTCAACACTTCCTCAGCATGGGTAAGGTCCGTATTGTCCTTGGACTTTTTATTCCACGGAAGGTTCAGAAGTGTTTCGATATAGCCTCTGCTGACCGCACTCTCCGAAGAACTTCCACTAATACTTTTAAAATGTGAAATCTCTTTTCGAATACGTTCCTTAACCGCATCCGGCGCATCGAGTTTTTCAAGTGCTGCAAAATATCCGTCCGCCTCTGAATCGGTGTCCTGCTCACCGAGTTCCTCACGGATCAGAGCCATCTGCTCCCGCAACAAGTATTCCTTCTGGTGTTTATCCACACGCTCTTTTACTTTCTTCTGAAACTCGTTCTTGATAACAATGACATCACTCTCACGAAACAGAATCTCCAGAAGAACTTCGTAACGCTCTGTGAGTGTAACTGCCTCTAATATCTTTTGTTTTTCTTCATAGTGCACCGGCAGATTATTGGCAACATAGTCCATCAGCTTCTCAAGATCTGTCAGATCCCTGACCTGCCGCAGTACATCCTGGCCAAGCTTTCCGTTTAAGGCTGCATACTTTGCAAACGTCTCCTGAATGCTCTCCACCATTGCAGCCTTTGCCTCCGGTGCAGGCTCTTCATCCGTCTCATCTCCAAGCCGGATAACCTCCGCTTCCAGATACATGCTATTTCCAGTAAACCCATACAGTTCCGCTCTATTCTTTCCCTCAACCAAAATGCGGACAATATTGTTCTGCATCTTGATAACCTGCTTGATTTCTGCAAGAATTCCTATCTTGTACAGATCATCCATTGCCGGATTATCCGTCTGGGAGTCTTTCTGGGTAACCAGAAAAATCTCCTGACTTCCGATCATCGCCTGCTCTACCGCTTTGATTGAGCGTTCTCTGCTAATGTCAAAATGTGCGATCATTCCTGGCAATATCGTCATGCCGCGAAGTGCTACTGCCGGAACCGTCATTACTATATCTCTCACACGTTTCTCCTTTACTAAAATTCAAAATGCGCAGCTACCTGTTTTGCCAGACAGCTGCGCCACTGTTATGATGCCAGCGGATTCTTTTCCTCCAGCTTTAAACCTTCATTTTCTTCAATTGCAAGATTCTTCTCTATCATATCCTTTGTGATCACACAACGGCTGATGGATTCATCCGATGGAATGCGATACATCAAATCAAGCATTGCATTCTCCATGATGGCACGAAGCCCTCTTGCACCGGTTTCACGTTCCATTGCCTTATCAGCGATTGTCTCAATAGCCTCTTTGTCAAACTCAAGACCAACACCATCCAGCTCGAACATCTTCTGATACTGCTTTACCAGAGAATTCTTCGGCTCCGTCAAAATGCGGATAAGTGCATCGCGATCCAGAGAATCCAAGGAAACACTTACAGGCACACGGCCGATAAATTCCGGGATCAGACCAAACTTTACAAAGTCCTGCGGAAGTGCATGCTTAAATGCAGCACCTGTATTCATCTCTGTCTTTGACTTTACATCCGCATTAAATCCGATCGACTTGGCATCCATCCGTGTCTCGATGATCTTGTCGAGTCCGTCAAATGCACCGCCGCAGATAAACAGGATATTGGTTGTATCGATTGGGATCAGCTCCTGCTGTGGATGCTTTCTTCCTCCCTGTGGTGGAACGGAAGCAACCGTGCCCTCCAGAATCTTTAAGAGAGCCTGCTGCACGCCCTCTCCGGATACATCTCTAGTAATCGATACATTCTCCGCCTTCTTGGTGATCTTGTCAATCTCGTCAATATAAACAATTCCGTGTTCTGCACGCTCAACATCATAATCGGCAGCCTGTATCAGCTTTAACAGAATATTCTCCACATCCTCGCCGACATATCCTGCCTCTGTAAGGGTTGTAGCATCTGCGATCGCAAACGGAACATTAAGCACACGGGCAAGTGTCTGTGCAAGCAAAGTCTTACCGGAACCTGTCGGTCCCAGCATCAGGATATTGCTCTTCTGGATCTCCACATCATCAATGGCTCCACCGGCCAGAACTCTCTTATAATGATTATACACAGCAACAGAAAGAACTTTCTTAGCCTGCTCCTGTCCGATTACATACTGATCAAGAAATGCCTTCAGTTCTTCCGGCTTGAGCAGGTTGATCTCATCCGGAGTCGAACTTGATGCACCGGATTCCATCTCCTCTTCCTCTATGATCTCTGCACATACATCAACACAATGGTCACAGATATATGCCCCGTTCGGTCCGGAAATCAGTCTTCCGACCTGACTCTGCGTCTTGCCGCAGAAAGAGCAGCGAACTGTTCCATTTCCCATGTTATCGCTGTTGTTGTTTTTTCCTGACATATTTTTTCTCCAAAACTAAAATAATATGCACGCCTCACATAAATTATCAGCGGCTTGTGATAACGCTGTCAACCAGTCCATACTCCATTGCTTCCTCTGCGGTCATATAATGATCGCGCTCGGTATCTGCCGCAACAACATCGTATGGCTTTCCTGTGTTTGCAGCGAGGATCTCATTCAAACGCTTCTTCGTCTTTAAGATGTTCTCAGCAGCAATCTGGATCTCGGTTGCCTGTCCCTTTGCTCCGCCGGATGGCTGATGGATCATGATTTCTGCGTTTGGAAGAGCATAACGCTTGCCTTTTGCTCCACCTGCAAGAAGAAACGCTCCCATGCTTGCCGCAAGTCCGATACAGATTGTAGACACATCGCACTTGATGTACTGCATCGTATCATAGATTGCAAGTCCCGCGGTAACCATTCCACCCGGAGAGTTGATATACAGATGAATATCCTTATTCGGATCTTCTGACTCTAAAAATAACAGCTGTGCCACAACAAGGCTTGCAGTTGTCTCGTTTACCTCTTCTCCAAGGAAGATGATGCGGTCCTTTAACAGGCGGGAATAAATATCATATTGGCGCTCGCCTCTACCGGTCTGTTCTAATACATAAGGTACCAAACTCATTGAAATAAGCCTCCTTTAATAGTTTAAAAACTGGCCCAGATTAACTGAGCCAGTCACAAATTTTACTGCAGGAATGCATCCGTCCGGGAAGAAATGTGATTATTCTTCCTCTGCTGCTTCCTCGTCCTTATCTTTCTTGCTCTTTGCCTTTGCTCTCTCTTTTGCATTCTCCATGATCAGATCAACGGCCTTGGTAATTGCAAGCTCTCTCTTCATAGAAGCCTTCTCGGCCTCACCCATGTATTCCTTGAGCTTATCAGCTTCCATTCCATAGTTTGCTGCCATCTTAGCGATCTCAGCATCTACATCCTCATCAGATACTTCGATGTTCTCTTCCTTAGCGATCTGCTCAAGAACAAGGCTGCTCTGAATACGTGAAATTGCCTCTGGGCGAACCTGCTCCATCATCTTGTCCATTGTCATGCCTGAGAACTGAAGGTACTGGTCCATAGAAAGTCCGCTCTGTGCAAGTCTCTGGGAGAACTCTTCGATCATGTTCTCACATTGGGTAGTGATCATTGCCTCCGGGAGATCCATCTTTGACTTGTCGATGATCTTCTGGATTGCCTCATCCTCCTTGGTCTTCTTAGCTTCGGTCTCCTTCTGCTCCTGTAAGTTCTTCTTTAAGCTCTCCTTGTACTCGGCAAGAGTCTCAAACTCAGATACATCAGATGCAAACTCGTCATTTAACTCCGGAAGTTCCTTTGCCTTAACTTCATGGATCTTAACCTTGAATAAAGCCGGCTTGCCTGCAAGTTCAGCTGCCTGGTACTGCTCCGGGAAGGTTACGTTTACTTCAACGTCATCTCCGGCATTCTTTCCGATCAGCTGATCCTCAAAGGTATCGATAAAGCTGTGGGAACCAATCTCAAGCGGATGATTCTCTCCCTTACCGCCCTCAAACGCAACGCCATCTACAAATCCCTCGAAGTCGATAACTGCTGTATCACCATTCTGTACCGGTCTGTCCGTTACAGATACGGTTCTTGCGTTATTGTTTCTTTCCTTCTCTAATGCTGCGTCAACTTCCTCATCGGTAACAGTGGTATCTACCTTGGAAACGGTAACGCCCAGGTACTTGCCAAGTGTTACTTCCGGCTTAACCGCAACTTCTGCTGTAAAGATAAATGGCTTACCCTTCTCAAGCTGTACAACATCAACGCTTGGACGGGAAACGATATCAATTCCGCTCTCGTCAACTGCTGCCGGGTAGTTCTGCTGCATCAGGCTGTTAGCTGCATCTTCGTAGAAGATTCCTGCGCCGTACATCTTCTCAACCATTGCTCTCGGAACCTTTCCCTTACGGAATCCCGGGATGCTGATCTTGTTCTTTTCCTTCTGGTAAGCAGCCTCTAAAGCCTTCTCAAGATCCTCAGCAGAAACTTCGATGGTAAGCTTCGCCATGTTATTCTCTAATTTTTCAACCTGTACACTCATTATAACTGTTATCCTCCTTAAAAATATATCTCGTAATGTACATTCTTGTGGGTCGTTTTTCCAAAAATGGGCGTACTACGACCTCTACAGTCATTGGAGTATTATAGCACAAGCTTTTTGTATTGGCTAGTATTTTTTACTTCTCTGCCTCGATTTCTTCCGTTAAACGGCAGATTTCGTCAATAATCCCCCCAATGTAGTCGATTGTATCCAAAAGTGCAGCATCTGTGCTGATATCCACGCCCGCCATTTTGGCAAGACCTTCCGGATCAAGTGTACTTCCTGCGGCAAGCACCTTCTTCCAATCGTCCACCGCCGGCTGGCCTTCCTTTTCAATACGCTTGCAGACCTGCGTAGCGATTGTCAGTCCTGCACTGTAAGTATAAGAATACAATCCCATATAGTAATGCGGCTGGCGCATCCAGGTAAGTGCTGCATCATCGGAGATCTCTACCGCATCACCCCAGAAATTCTGCAAGGTTTCCTTCATAATCCGGCTGAGAAGCTCCGCATGTACACTGCCACCTTCCTCCATAATCTTGTAAACCTCTCTCTGATATGCTGCCTCCATCAGATGTGTTACAAAGTTATGGTAATATGTGTTACTGATCATACAGCTCAACACCCATCTGCGGAAGCGCTTATCTGGGTTCGTCTTGATCAGGTAATGTGCCATCAGGAGTTCATTCATGGTTGATGGACTCTCAATGAAGTAGCCGGAAACCATCGTATCAAAAATGGACTGCGCTCCATTGCAGGCGCGAAAATGTCCGGCGTGCCCCAGCTCATGTGCGAGTGTAAACACATCCGCCATACGATTATTCCAGGAAAGAAGGATGAAGGAGCCTCTTCCATATGGGCTTGCGCAGAAACCACCGGTAGATTTGCCCTGGTTCTTCGCAAAGTCTACCCAGCGGTCACGGTATGCCTCATCGATCATTGCGCCATAATCCTCTCCTAAGATAGAAAGTCCTTCCTTAATATACTTCTTGGATTCTTCAATGGTAACGGAAGGATCATACTCGGGATCGACAGCGATCTTTAAATCTGCAAACGTCATCTTATCCAGATGATGGATCTTCTGCAAAAGTTTTGCGTATCTGCGCATGTGCGGAGCAAGCTTCTCCGTGATCAGATCTATCTGGCGGTTATACAATTCTTTGGACACATGCTGCTCAAATAACAGGCTCTCAAAAACATCCGAATAGCCGCGCAGATCTGCCGTGATCTTCTGCTTTAGCACTTCGGTATTGTAAGCACACGCCGTTACATTTTCGTATTGACGGAGCTTCGAAGAGAACGCCTTAAATGCAGCCCTGCGCACCGCGGTGTTCTTCTCATACTCGTAGTCATCCTCAAACAAGGAATAGCCCAGCGGGTATTCCCTGCCATCTACGGTAAAGTTATCAAACTTCATATCCGCAAGCTTTGTCTGCTCATAAATGGTGTACGGTGCTCCAAGGATCTGGTTGTAGGCAGCCAGCACCTGCTCCGTCTCCGGTCCGAGCTGATGAGGCTTGCTGCGCAGAATGTTCTTCAAATAATTCTTCGTTCCCTCTGCAAGTTCGATTGCTTTCTCGATCACTGCATCATCCTGAAGAACAATTTCACTGTCCACAAAGCTGACTCGGCTGAACAAATCCGAAAAAATACTGTTTACTTTTGCGTCACGCTCCAGATTCTTCCCGTCATAATAGTCAACCGATACCGCAAGGGAAGTGTAATTGCCAATCAGTGTTACAAGCTCGTTCAGACGCTCCAATTTCTCCATGCATGCCACGACATTCTCCGGTGTATCCAGATGTCCCTTATATGTCTCCTCCATGTATGAAACAATCCGCTTACACTCCTCAAGATCATTCCACATCAGTTCCTCGCTCTTATAGATCAAAGAAAGGTCCCAGGTCAGTTCCTCCGGTACTTCTCCTCTTGATAATAATTTTTCTGCCATTTCCATTCCTTCTTTTCTGTTTTATTTCATTAAATATAGCCTAAATCCAAGCTATGTTCTATTTTACTGTATTGCAAGGAATTGCGCCATATAAAGTTTGTAATATGCGCCCTTCTTTGCCATAAGCTCATCCGGGGTTCCCTGTTCCTCAATGCCGCCATGGTTGATTACAAAAATGCGGTCTGCATTCTGAATCGTGGAAAGGCGATGTGCAATGACAAAACTAGTCCGTCCTGCAAGCAGCGCCTCGATACCCTTCTGAACCAGGATCTCAGTGTGCGTATCAATACTTGACGTTGCCTCGTCCAAAATCAGAATCTTCGGCATTGCAATCATTGTTCTCGCAAACGCGATCAGCTGACGCTGCCCAATGGAAAGTCCCGCGCCGCGTTCCTGCAGCTCGGTGTCATAGCCCTTTTCCATCTTCATGATGAAATCATGTGCGTTGACTGCTTTCGCCGCTGCGATCATCTCTTCCTCCGTTGCATCCAACTTTCCATACAGAATATTGTCACGGATGGTTCCGTGGAAAATGAAATTGTCCTGTGTCATAACCCCCATCTGTCTGCGCAAGCTGTCAATCTCAACCTTTGTAAGATCGTGTCCGTCGATAGAAATCGTTCCGGACTGGATGTCGTAAAAACGGCTGATGAGGTTGACGATCGTTGTCTTTCCAGCCCCGGTCGGACCGACAAGCGCAATCGTCTCACCCGGTTGCACCTGAAAGCTTACATCATCAAGTACCCTTGTCTCCTGTGCCGTTCCCTCATCATAGGTGAAGGAGACATGGGAAAACTCAACGCTTCCCTCCACATCCGGAAGCTCCTCCACGTCTGCCGCATCGGTGATATCCGGTCTGGTGTCCATAATGTCAAAGACACGCTCCGCAGCAGAAATATTGGTGATGAGCTGATTGTAAAAATTGCTCAGGTTCATGATCGGATTCCAGAACATATTGATATACGTTCCAAACGCAACCAACGTGCCTAGGGATACCATCGGATATCCCAGCCACTTTACTCCGACGAGATATAACATCATCGTTCCCACTCCCCAGCAAAGGTCAATGGTCGGATAAAACATATCTGAGTAGCGACAGGCATCCTCAAAGGATTTTTGATGTTCACTTGTCAATTTAAGGAACTGCGCCCTCGTCTCATCCTCCGCATGGAAGCTCTGTACCACACGGATTCCCGCAATATCCTCATGGACGTATGCATTCAGGTTGGACGCTTTCTTGCGGAATATCTGCCATTTTTTGTGCGCCACGTTCTCAATGAGAAACACCGCAACGATCATGACCGGCAGGGTGCAGAGGGAAGCAATCGCCAGCTTCCAATCCTTGATCAGCATGATCACCGCAACTCCGATCACCGTAAGAAAATCCGGGATCAGGGTGGTAACCGCATTGCTTAATACCTCTTTTAAAGAATTGACATCTCCAATGATTCTTGCAAGAATCTTTCCGGTTGGCCTGCTGTCAAAAAAGGAAAAGGACAGCTTCTGGATATGCTCATACAGTTCCTGACGGATATCTAACAGGATCTTGTTGGAGATCAGGGACATCACATACATCCGCACCTTAACCAGAATAATAAACAAAACGTTCAGTGCAACCGTAAATGCCCCGATGCGAAGCAAGCCGTTCCAATCGTTTTTCCCAATATAATTGTCGATTGCATCCTCAATGATCAGCGGATTGACCAGGCTGATCGCAACTGTGATTGCCATTGCAGCAAGAACAATAATGATCCCGGCTACATGCTTTCTCAGATAAGACAGCAGCCGCCGGATGATCTTTTTCTTGTCCGTTGACTTCATCTGTTCGTCTTCTCGAAATGAGTTGACTGCCATATATATCACTCCTTTACTAATTCTCTTTACCATCTCCCGCAAAGCCCGGCATCATGCCGGGACATATGATTATGCCAATGCTGCCTTGCGGTATTTTTCATAATTTTCTCCATACTGCGCCACATAAGTCTCGTAGTAGAGTCCCTTCTTTGCAAGAAGCTCCTCATGTGTGCCACGCTCTGCAATCTTTCCATCCTGCAGATAGATGATCTCATCCGCATAACGCACCGCAGAAATACGGTGTGCAATGATGATCTTTGACATTCCTTTAAAGCCGTTTAAGGTCTTCTGGATCTCATGCTCCGTCTCCATGTCGAGTGCCGAGGTGGAATCGTCCATCACAAGCACCGGTGCCTTCTTTGAGAACGCACGCGCTATGCTGATACGCTGTTTCTGTCCACCGGACAGTCCGACACCGC
Source organism: Agathobacter sp. (assembly GCA_022769125.1). Lineage (GTDB taxonomy): Bacteria > Bacillota > Clostridia > Lachnospirales > Lachnospiraceae > Roseburia. The sequence goes on along the minus strand of JALEKN010000049.1, from coordinate 26,889 downwards.
GCTCGCCGATTACCGTCTTGTAATCTTCCTCCATATCTTCGATGAAGTCTCCCGCCTGTGCCATGTGTGCCGCCTGTCTGATCTCCTCCATCGGAAGCGTCTCCCGCTGTCCCATCTTGATATTCTCCTCAATGGTATCCGAAAACAGGAACACATCCTGCATGACAACCGCACTGCTTCCGCGCACCTGCGCAAGCTCCATCTCTTTTATATCCACACCGTCAATGCTGATCTTACCCTCGGTCGGATCGTAAAAACGCTCTAACAGATTGACAATGGAGGACTTTCCGGAACCGGTTGCCCCCATGATACCGAGCCTCCTGCCATGTGGCAGGTCAAAGCTGATATCGGAAAGAATCTGCTTGCCGTCAATCTGAAGGGAAACATCAGAAAATGTAATGTCGCCTTTGATCTCATCCAGGTGCAGAGGATGCTCCGTCTCCTTTAAGGATGCTGTTTCCTCATAGATCTTTGCGATCTTCTTTCTCGATGCGATTGCACTTGAAAGGCTGTTCGTAAGCCATCCGATCATCTCCATCGGCCAGGTACAGTTTCTGCTGTACTCAACATAGGCAACCAATGAACCAAGATCCATCCCGCCGTGGATTACTTCAAGTCCACCCAGGATTGTCGTAAGCAGCGGAAGCAGGACTCCCGCAAACTGATAGAACGGATAATACCGTACCATCGTCCTTGACTGACGCATGTTCAGCTCATAATATCTCTTGTTGTGTGACATAAATTTCTGGATCTCGAACTTTTCCCGCGCGAACGCTTTTACGGTGCGCACCCCGGCAAGATTCTCCTCCGCAATGGTCGTAAGTTCCGCGTTCTCCTCGCTGATCTCTTCATAGATCTTATCGAGCTTTTTCTCAAGAATGACAGCGATCGCACCACCGATGACCATAAATGCAAGCGGCACAAATGACAGCTTCCAATTCAGACGGAACATACAGAATAACACCATGCAGACGTGAAAAGTAACCTCGATGATGAGCATGCCGATAAATCCGACCGCATTCCATACATTATCGATATCATCCTTCACGCGCGCCATCAGTTCTCCCGTATTGGACTTGTCAAAGAAGTCCACGGATAAGCCCTGAATATGCGAAAACAGATCCCGTCTCATTTCCGAACCGATCTTCGAGCTGTTTTTGTCAAACGTAAATTCCTTAAAATAGCCGCATATACTCCTGCCGATGCCAATTACGACAATTGCCATAAGCAGCATACCCAACTGCTCGAAGTTACCCCCGAGAAATACTTCATTTACAATAATCTTTGTGACCTGCGGATAGACCATATCCAAAACGATCGCTGTGATCATACAGCAGATTGCAAAGAGATACGATTTCCAGTACCGCAGTACATAAGTGTGTAGCTTTTTCATAACCTTTCCTTTCTAACATTCTTTTCAAAACCCCGGATATGCTTTTGCAAAACAAAAGAGCCCGCAGTAATTCGCATCAGCTTCTTTTTGCGCAAAAAAAGAAGCCCATACGGAAAACCCGGGCTCACAAAAACATAAAACTCTCTACATGACAAACAATAAAAACGATCGCTTAAGCCATTCTGTTTTTAGATGAGAGAATATACCGAGGTAAATCCATAGTCTGCATTATTCATATTCATTGTGTTACGCTTTGTAATGCTAATCATGATTTTACCTCTCTTTCTTAATATTTTAGCTTACTAACTCAGTAAAACACACCTTCCATATATTGTCAACACGTTTTTTTCATAATTTGTAGTGCCACGGGAATGATATGTATTGTAAAGGAGGTGAAAACCATGGCAAATACAAATTCAACTAGCACAGGAACAAACCGTATGGCAGTACCTGAGGCAAAGGATGCAATGAATCGTTTTAAAGAGGAAGTTGCCAGCGAATTAGGTGTTCCACTTAAGGAAGGCTACAACGGTGACTTAACTTCTAAGCAGGCTGGTTCTATCGGTGGCGAAATGGTCAAGCAGATGATCCAGAAACAGGAAGAGTCCATGAGATAACACACCAAAAAGGAACGGTCATACAAGAACAGCAATGTCCTTGTATGACCGTTTTCTTACATCTGTCATAAGTTCTATTTCAGATCATACACAAGCCCTGTGCAGACCTTTGCTACTGCCTCCTGTCCGAGGAAGTAATTTACGATTTCAAGTGAAAATAAAATGGCCGTTCCCATCCCGCGGCTTGTAATGATGTTGCCATCCCTCACCACCGGCTGTTCTAACCACTCTGCACCGATAAGCTTTTCCTCAAACCCCGGATGGCAGGTAGCTCTCATTCCCTTTAGAACGCCCTCCTGTCCGAGTACACTCGGTGCAGCACAGATTGCTGCAACAAGCTTACCTGCGGCAGCAAATTCCCGTACAACCCTTGTCACCGTCTCGTCAGCACCAAGATTTAATGTTCCCGGCATTCCACCCGGAAGGACAATTCCGTCCAGCGCCTCGTAGTCTACCTTATCTTTCGTGGCATCTGCCATGAACGTAACTTTATGGGAGCTGGTAACCTCCCTCTTGGCAGAAATTGAGATCATTACGATTTCAATTCCCACTCTCCGCATAATATCCACAACTGTAAGGCCTTCGATCTCCTCACAGCCATCTGCCATAAATATACCGATTTTACTCATAAATACCTCCTTATGTGGTCATATGATCTTTTTATGTGCTATAATCATCTTATCAATCTGCTATCAGAAAGGAACAGCTATGGAAATAGAACGCAAATACCTTGTCCGGCAATTGCCGGAGCCATTATCTTCCTATAATTTTCACCGGATTGCCCAGGGATATCTTTGTACCAGGCCTGTCGTCCGCATCCGCAAATCCGACGACACTTACTATCTTACCTATAAAGGCAGTGGCCTGATGGTGCGCGAGGAATATAATCTTCCGCTTACCAGAGAAGCCTACGAACATCTTCTGCCAAAAATTGATGGCCTGCTCATCGCCAAAACCCGCTATCTGATTCCCCTGTCCCCCGCCGAACATGGACTTGCCGGACTCCGCAGTTCCAATTCCGCGATGCTTACCGCAGAATTGGATGTTTTTGAGGGTCCACTCGCTCCACTTATGTTAGTCGAAGTCGAATTCGAATCCGTGGAAGAGGCAGATGCATTCATCGCTCCGGACTGGTTCGGAGAGGATGTCACCGAAGACGGCCGTTACCATAACAGCAGCTTAAGCAGGCAGATTCCTACCTAGGACTCCCTGCTCTTTTTCCATCCAAACAGACCAACCAGAATTGCAATTGCTGCTGCAACCATGATCCAGGCCCAAGCAGGAACCCTGTTGATGTTAAAGCATCGTACCTCGATCCACATCTGGTTGATCTCTGTGTTGGTATCCCCGTCAAAATACTGCATGATTGCACTTCTGTTCATCGTATCCTCATCCGGATACTGCGCCGACAGCTGGCGCTTCGTCTGTTCTCTGGGGACAGTCAGGATATAGTCTTCATCTGAGTTGTCACCGGTAAAGAAATATCCGACCGGGTATTCCACAACATCCTCCTCGTCATCCTCTGCTTCGTAATTCCAGCAAAGATAATCAAAAACGGTCGGATCATCTCCTCCGGAAATCACAGATGTATATCCAATATAATACATATTTCGGACTGCGTTTTCCGGCATGGACAAGAAATTGATGAATGCCTGCGCAGCCTGCTGCTTTTCTGTATCGGCCCCGACTCCGCTTTTCAACATAACCCAGCCGTCAAAATACAGATTGGTGCTCTCCTTCGGAACCGCAAAATCCAATTCAAAATCGTCCTCATCTGCCTGATCCATTGTGTATACTGCGTCTCCGGACCACTGATAGTTGGCAGCCACCTTGCCGGTGATCATATCCGCCTTACCGCTGTCCGTCTCAAATGAGTATACATTCTCTTTTGTATACTGCAGATAATCACGCGCGGCTGCAATCGTTTCCGGGGAAACATCGTTCATCTCCTCGGCAAGGCGCTCCGGATAATCTGGTGCAGACAAAAATTCTTCGGAGGTCAGAAGATCTGACTTCATTGCTCCGATTGCCACAAACAAAGCATCTCTTACATTATCCTTGATGGTTACCTGACGATAGAACTTCGGATTGTCGACTACCTCCCAGGTAGAAGCCTCCTCCTCGGTCACCATCTGTGGGTTATATACAATTCCGGTAATTCCCCACATATAGCCCGCAGCATACTTTGACCACGGCTCGCCGTTGATTTCATTATTCTCAAACGTCTCCCGGATGAGCGGTGAAACGCCTCTCATGTAATAGTTCTCCGGAATGCTCTCGTCAAAGAAATCCTCCGAAAATGGTACAAGCATATCCTCTGCCATCATCTTCATGATCATATACTCTGACGGGCAGACAAGATCATACACATCGCCGAGTGTCAGCATGTTGTACAATTCCTCATTTGTACCAAAGCAGCTGTATGTTACCTTAACACGTTTCCCATAGGTCTCGTAATACCAGTTCTCAAAATCCTCATACATCGGATTGACTCCAAGGATATCTCCGGATTCCAGATCGATTGTCTCATCTTCATCCCAATCGCCAAGGTCCATGTATTCTTCCCAATTGCATACCCTAAGGTTGATAACCTCCTCATCCTTTGGCGTGGTAGCCGCTTTTACCGTATATCTGCCAAAAGGAATGCCTGTAATAAGGATTCCCGCCAATAATCCGCAAGCTGCAAGGCGGATCGGCAATTTGTGCATTCCGCTGTTTATTCTCATGCGCGTACACCATCCTTCCCGTCATGTCCTATGGCAGCATTCCAATCTGTAAGCTGCTCCTTCTCCTTCTTGTTCGCCGCAAGATTCATCCCTGCAACAATCACAAGAACAATCAGGAAAATAATGGTGGACAGTGCCCATAAGGCAGTCTTGATCTGTGTCTGCGACCCCTTTGTCGCATTTACGACATAGGTGCTGATCGTGTCAAAGGTTGCCGGCTTGGTATAGGTTGCTATGAAATAATCATCCAAAGACAATGTAACTGCCATTGCAAAGCCTGACAAAATACCGGATGCAATCTGCGGGATCACAACCTTGCGCAGCGCATAGGCCGGGGATGCTCCCAGATCCATAGCCGCCTCATACAGGCTCGGGTCCATCTGCTTAAGCTTTGGTATCACAGACAGATATACAAATGGCGCAGACAGCACTACATGTCCGATCACAAGCGGCACATATGTATCCTTGCTGATTCCAAGTACAATGACAAGCAGAATGCACATGGAAAAACCGGTCACAACATCCGCATTTACTACCGGGATCTGATTAACCGTGGAATATGCCGCCTGCATCTTACTCTTCGAATAGAAAGAGCCTATCGCACCCATTGTTCCAAGAATCGTTGCCATCACAGCGCTGCTGATTGCAAGAAGCAATGAACCCCAGATCATATCTGCAAGCTCAGGTGTTGTAAACAATGTCACATAATTGTGCAGGGAAAATCCACGGATTGCCCCAATATTCGTAGCATTTGTAAAACTGTACACTGCAAGGATCAGAATCGGTGCATACATAAAGAAAAGCGCCAGGCATATAAAGATGGTTCTGCCAACATGTTTTTTCATAACAATGCCCCTCCTTTCTTCTGTTCCTCCTCATCCGTTCCTGATATAAGAGTGAACAGGCAGATAATGATCAGCAGTACAAGTGCGATCATTGAGCCGTTGTGCCAATCGTATGCAGAAAAATAGCTGCCGATCAAGCTGCCCATGATATAGGTGCTGTTGTAGAGCATATCCAGTACAACATAGTTTGTCATTGCCGGCAAAAATACCATAGAGACACCGCTGATGATTCCCGGAACGGAAAGCGGCAGTGTTACCCGCAGAAATGCCTGTATCTCGTTCGCACCAAGATCATAGGACGCCTCCAGAAGGCTTGTATCAAGCTTTGTAAGCGTCGAATACAGCGGCAGGATCATAAACGGAAGAAAGTCATAGGTCATGCCGACTACCGAGTTAAAAAACGGATAGTATGCAAGACTTCCTTCGAACATTGTCAGGATTTCTTTCAGTGCTGTAATACGGAGTGTAAAATTGATCCACATCGGAAGAACGAACAGCATTACGATAACGCTTTTCATCTTCCATTCACTTTTTGCCAGAATATACGCAATCGGGTATGCCAGAAGGAGGCATACGCAGGTTGTAACGAACGCCAGTGCCAGACTGTAACACAGTGTTCCCAGTGTATTCGGGTCCGTAAAGAAATGGAACAGATTGCTTATTGTAAAGTGACCTGTACCATCGGTAAATGCATAATAAATAATAACAAGCAGCGGGGCAACCACAAAAAGCAGCAGAAAAAGTGCGTATGGTATTCCCAGCTGTTTACGGGAAAAAACCTGTTTCATCTTTTATCCTCCTACTTCTTGAGTGCAAATGCCATCTTGTCTTCCGGCATGATAAGACCTACACGGTCGCCCATGTTCCACAGATATTCATCATCAACGATCAGATCATGTCCATATTCTGTACGTACAACGTAGCTGTAATGATCTCCCTTGTATATCAGATTGATGATGTGTCCTGCGACAAGTCCCGCATCCACATTATCACTCAACTCAATGTCTCCCGGCTGGATAGAAACAAGAATCTTATTTTTCTCACGGTCAAGCACCTCACCCTTTGCGTCGTAGATTACGCCATCACGGCTGGTTGTCCCCGGTATTACCTTTGTAAGGTCGCAGTGAATGGTCTCCCCATTGAAATCAAGATTGAACTCTTCGTTGATGGATGTCTCAAAACAGGTTGTATGATCTTCCGCGATCATGATATGTATTCCATCCGGGTCTAAGCACATTCCAACCTTATCCCCAACCTTTGCTGACTTCGTAGATTGGATGATCATCTCGTACTTGCCGGATTCCACGCTGATTTCATAGTGGATTCCCTTGAAAATTACAGAGGTAACCACACCCTCTACCGTACCATTCTCCGGTGCGGTCAGTATAACATCCTCCGGACGTACAACAACATCGACGAGCGTTCCCTCTGGAACGTCATCCACGCAGACAAACTCACCACCGCAGAAACGTACCCGTTTGTCTCCGGTCATGATTCCTTTAAAGATATTACTGTCTCCGATGAAGTCCGCAACAAAGGCATTCTTCGGCTCGTTGTAGATATCCTCCGGCGTACCGATCTGCTGTACCTTTCCGTCAGACATGACTACGATCTTGTCCGACATGGTAAGTGCCTCTTCCTGATCATGTGTTACGTAAATAAAGGTGATGCCAAGCTGATCATGCATATTCTTTAGCTCAAGCTGCATCTCCTTGCGCATCTTAAGATCGAGTGCGCCGAGCGGCTCGTCCAGAAGCAGTATCTCCGGCTCATTGACAAGTGCGCGCGCGATTGCGATTCGCTGCTGCTGTCCACCGGAAAGTGTAGATACCTTACGGCGCTCAAAGCCCTCTAAGTCAACAATCTCCAATACCCTCTTTACCTTGCGGCGGATTTCATCCTGCGGCAGCTTCTTAAGCTTCAGTCCGAATGCAATATTGTCAAAAATATTCATATGCGGAAAGAGCGCATATCTTTGAAATACCGTATTGATTGGCCGTTTGTTGGCAGGGATTTTCGTGATATCCTCACCATTTAACAGAATCTCACCGCTTGTCGGCATATCAAATCCTGCGATCATGCGCAGTGTTGTTGTCTTTCCGCAGCCGGATGGTCCTAAAAAAGTTACAAATTCGCCTCGTCCTACTTCGAGATTGAAGTCATCCACAGCGGCGAAACCATCCTCATACCGCTTTCCTAAATGCTTGAGTTCGATTATGTTTTGTGATTTTTCCTGCATCTTTTGTCCTTTCCCATCTATCGCAAGCGATTCGCATATTCATATTTTTGTCTTGTCCGGATGGACTGCTTTAACGCATCGTAGCGTTTGAACAGTTCTCCCTCCGGGATCACCACATCAAGTACAACTGCCATGCTGTCGATCATCTGATCGGTTATGGTGTCACTCATGGATACCAGCACGTTATACTTTTCCTCGAGTGTATCCGCATCGAAGAACTCCATGAGCTTGTCGCTGACTGTCTCCGTTTTTGTCCTGTTTTCAGGAGTTGTCCCGATTTCAGTTACCGTCTCATTTTCTGTCCTGAGTGCCTCTTCCGTTGCAGTTGTCTGCACGGATGTGTGAACTGCCTTTTCGTCAAATGGCGGCATCACATGTTCGAATCGATCGTTCTGCGCTACATCGGGATACTTTTCTTTATCCACCTTGCTCATAAACATTGCGAGGGGTCTGGCATAGATGCCAAAGTCTCCGTATAACGCCTGATAGATCACCAGATCCTCGCCTGTTTCGGAGTTCTTCGCAATAGCGATTACCTGGTAGAGCTTGTTCTTAAAGTGACGATAGAACTCGCCCGCTCTGGGAATTTTTTCCATTTTTTACGCCTTCCTATGTTGTCTGATTTATTCTTGGTGAACCGAAATCGTATCCGGCACGGTAAAACGATTGATCATATCCATGCCCTCTCCTACGAAATCACGTTCAAACGACAATTTGCCGTCATACCCTTTTATCATGAGGTCCTCAATCGCCGGCATCAAAGAATCGCTCTCCTCTCCGACAACATCCGACACATGAGCAGCATCATGCGGATGCTGTGCCATCCGCTGCATCAGAGTCTCCTTGGAAATCGTCTCTGCAACGTGCTCCGTATGCTGGTGCTCCTTTTCTAATTCTTCCAAGGTTGTATCCGTTTCATACTTTTTTGTGTTCTGTTTTGCCCGCGACAGGATATCACCTTTCTTCTCCTGCTGAGTGCCTGCCTGCAGTACATTGCCCGCCTTTGCAGCCTTTGCGGCGCGGTACTGCTCTAAGCGCGCACGGTCCGCGCTCGTAACTGTCCTTCTCGGTTCCTGCGGTCTGCTGTAATCCCGTTCCAGGGAGGTCCGGGAGGCTGTCGTGCCCGCCCCATACATTCCCTGATCGTAGTTACCGTACGTATTCGGGTTTGCCTGTCCGCGTTTCTGTCCGCCTTCCGCTTCCCGCTTTTTCTTGGAAACATAATACACAATAAAGATAATACATAAAATCCAAAAAAGCATCCCTATTCCTCCTTACCCCGTTCCTCTATCTGTCTGGTCTCCTGCTCCGGTTTCTTCTCCGGCGCATCCTTTACGTGCAGTCCGATATAGCGCTTTACAATATTGACAATCCGCTGCTTGCTGTAACCTCCGACCTCTTCCATCTTCTTTGCGATAGGTTCATAAAACTCCTTATCGCTAAGCTCCTCGATACGCTCAACACGCGCACGCGGCGTCATATCCTTCACCTCGTCATAGCTGTGCCGCATATAGAAAATAGCGATATCCAATGGCTCCGCCATATTCAGTCCGAATTTGTCCTTGATCATAGCCTGCAGATTCTCGATCTCACTGCACAGACAGATGCGCATTTCTTCGGTTCCGTCATATTTTACCAGCATCTTCAGGATCGTGTCGTAGGTCAGGAGAAAATCCGTATCATCCTTGCTCACCGCAAATTCCAGCACAAACGGCTTCCCCCGTCCCTTGATATCCCGCACTCTTTCTCTTATCTCCCGTCTCTGGGAATAGTCCCACTTTCCCGGAATCCGAAGCTTGTGATGCATATCGATAAGGAACTGGTTGATAACCAAAAGCGTATCATACGCTCTTACATATCTGGAGGTTAATGCGTTGCAATGCCGTCTCAGCTTCGGCAGGCTCTTTACCCACGCATTGATTGTCTCCATATCTGCATTTGCATATTCCGCTCTAAGTTGTAACTCTTTTACCTCAAAATCGCTCCCAAACATACAATCCCCCCATATCATATCCCGGCAGTGCAGCCGCCCTACCCATTTATATCTGTAAACATTCTTACACGATTATATATGATATATAAGAAAATATCTAGTACATCATACAACAAAGAATCACTTTGTGACTCTTTGTCTGCTCACATAGGCACACAAAAATAACCCATGCGCCCGCAGCTTCGCAGGCAACATGGGTTGCTCATTTTTCTTATCTGTTATGATAAAAGAGATACAAAAATACAAGAGATACCGCAAAACAGATACCACCGACCACGAACAAAAACAGATACGAAGAAATCTGCTTTCTTCTCTCACTCCGTTCCTGCAGATAATCATAGTATTTCTGTGGTGTTTTTGCTCTCGCTCCCGGAATAATGGCCCGGATGAAGTTCTGCGTCAGAAAGCTGATACCGTCCATCGCGCCTTTTGAAGAAGCCCACACAAGACCCCCGATCATTAAAAACAGGATTGCCGGGATAAAAAACGCATCACAAAGCATACGGTACTGTTCTACCACTGACGCTCCCACAAAATCGCGTTCTCCAAAATACAAAGCGATAAGTCCCGCCACGATGGCTACGGAGATCGAGTACTTGATCAGCGCTGTCTTTACTTCCTTTTTCACGCAAGAATCTCCTTCTTATATGCCTCTTCTTCCTTGTCGTTGCAGTATACAAAATGTCCCGGTGTGATCTCACGCATGGACGGCTTGTCTACACTGTAATCATGCTCTGCAAGCGCATTGTATACAACACGGGTACGCTTCTTCTCAGATTCCGGGTCCGGAAGAGGGATCGCGGAAAGCAGGGATTTCGTATACGGATGAAGCGGATGTGCAAACAACTCATCGGAGGTTGCCAGCTCTACCATCTTGCCGTAGTACATAACACCGATCCGGTTAGAGAAATATTTAACGACTGACAGATCATGTGCGATAAACAGGATGGTAAGGTTAAGTTCCTTGCGCAGCTCATTCAGAAGGTTGATAACCTGTGCCTGAATGGATACGTCAAGTGCGGAAACCGGCTCATCGGCAATAATCATCTCCGGCTTCATGATAACAGAACGTGCAATACCGATACGCTGACGCTGTCCACCGGAAAACTCGTGTGGGTAACGGCCTGCATGCTCGCGTACAAGTCCGACCTTTTCCAGAATGTCATAAACCTGCTGGTCGATATACTCCTGGTCCTTTACGCCCTGAATGACAAGTCCTTCGGAGATGATCTCGCGGACAGTCATACGAGGATTTAAAGATGCGATCGGGTCCTGGAAGATCATCTGGATCTGTGTGATCAGCTTGGTCTTCTTTGCAATGCGCAGCTTATCCTGATATTCCTTCGTAAGCTTTGCCTTCTCCTCGCCGCTTGCTGCTGCAAGCTTCGGCTCGTATTCCTTCTTGAGGCGTGCTACCTCTTCCTTGGAATACTCCTCGTCGGAATGTAAGTGATCGTACTTTGCCTTTGCGATCTCCTTGCGATTTAACTCAACGCAATCCGCAAGATCCTTCTTAAGCTGGGCGATCTGCTTATCGTTTGCTTCCTTATTGGATGGATTTGTCTTGGAATCCTGTGTAAGCTCTGCGATCGCCTTCTTGGTTTCTTCCTTTGCTTCCTTGATCGCATTCTTGTAGGAAGCAGTTCCGGCACAGATTCTCTGTCCCTTGAAATAAATGCTTCCTGACGTAATATCATAAATCTTAATAATGGAACGTCCGGTGGTGGTCTTTCCGCAGCCGGACTCTCCTACCAGACCAAATACCTCTCCCTTTTTGATGTCAAAGCTGACATCATCAACAGCCTTCGTCGGTCCGAAATACTGGCAGAGATGTTCCACTCTCAATAAAACATCATCATTCTTTGTCTCAGCCATTGTCCGCCACACCTCCGTTCTTTTCTCTCATACGCGCAATACGATTGCGGATGGCTTCCGGAATCTCTACCTTTGGTGCTTCCGGATGTAACAGCCATGTTGCAGCACTGTGGGTATCCGAAATCTTAAACATCGGTGGCTGCTGTTCAAAGTCGATCTTCATCGCATATTTGTTACGCTCTGCAAATGCATCCCCAACCGGCGGATAGATCATATTCGGCGGTGTACCCGGAATTGCATCGAGCGTGTCCTTCGTATCAAGATCCGGCATGGAGGACAGAAGTGCCCAGGTATACGGATGACGCGGATCATAGAAGATGTCATTGGCGCTGCCGTATTCCACGATCTTGCCAGCATACATTACCGCGATATCGTCTGCCATGTTGGCAACGACACCAAGGTCATGTGTGATAAAGATAATGGAAAGATTACGCTCTGCCTTAAGCTTATTGATCAGCTCAAGGATCTGTGCCTGGATCGTAACATCAAGCGCGGTCGTTGGCTCATCACAGATAAGGATCTCCGGATCAGCGGTAAGTGCGATCGCGATAACGATACGCTGTCTCATACCACCGGAAAATTCAAACGGATACTGATAATATCTCATTCTCGGCTCGGAAATACCAACCTCTTCCATAAGTTTGATTGCCTTTTCCTTTGCCATCGCTTTTGTCACGATATGGACAGCCCTTGATGCTCTGTCCTTAAAGTAATCGATCATTGCAATACTTCTGTCTGCAAAATCAATATCAGAAAATTCAGTAATTGCATTCTCATAGTGAGCAAGCATAACCTCAATCACAGAATCGATATTGCTCTTTAACAGGTCAAGATCCATGACATTCTTCGGAACAACCTTCCAATCAACAGTCTTGCCCTTTGCGATAAGCGCTTCCCTCTTTGCAGTCTGCTTTGCAAAACGCGCTTCTTCCTTCGGGTTCTGTGCCTGATAATGGAAATAACGTGCGATCGCATCCTCAAGACTTGTGCCAAAGGTATATGCACGGTTGTCCTTGCGGATCTCAAGCGGATCAATACTATCCTTGACCGCTGTGATGACAGTCTTTGCATGCTTCTCGGCATCTCCCTTATTGTACTCGCCCTTGTAGAAGCTCTCTGCTTCCTTGAGACTTGCTATTGCAGTCTTTTTCTTCTCCAGAGCCTGCTGGTTGGAATACTTAAGTGCGACCTCGATCAGGCTTAAGAACTCCTTCATGAACTTGCTGTCTAAGACTTCAAGTGCCTTCTCATTCAGCTCTGCTACCTGCATTGCATACAGATCGGCATTTGGATTATCCAGCTTATAAAATCCCACACGGAAGAAATCCGGCTTCGGCTGCTGCTGCATTTCCTTAAGGAGTGTCTCCAGCTCGCGGAGTGCAGCGATCTGCTGCTCAGGAAGATGGTTGTCCTCCTTGCTCTGGCTGTATCCGCCAAACGCATCATCAAGCTTCTTTCTCGCATCCTTAAGTGCATCCGCATAACGGTTCGTAAAGAACGGATCCTTGATATTTCCGGTCACCTTCTTGATATCAGAAATAAAAGTCTTAACATTCTGCTTCTGGTTCTTCTCCGCGCGGAACAGGAAGTCCTCCAGACGGGCGATCGCGCTCTCACACTCTGCCACGTCATTGTTATAGCTATATTCTAATTTATTTGCCTCGATACAAAATGTATCAAACGTCTTGCACATCTGCTTTGCCTTAGCAGCATCTACCGCCTTGGAGTCGATCATAGCCTTCTCCAGCAGTGCAAGTGTATGATTGAACTGATTCTTTGCATCCTTACGGTTCGTTTTATTCTTTAACAAAGTTGCTTCCGTGATCTGCTTTCCAATCTTGACGATCGGATTTAAAGATGACAGTGGATCCTGAAAGATCATGGAGATCTTGTCGCCACGAAGCGGATGCATCTCCTCCTCGGACAGCTTTAAGAGATCCATTCCATCATACAGGATCTCTCCACCCTCAATGATGGAGTTACCTGCAAGGATTCCAAGGATTGCCTTAGATGTAACAGATTTTCCGGAACCGGACTCTCCTACGATTGCAAGCGTCTTACCTCTTTCTAGGTCAAACGAAATGTCCCGAACTGCTTTGACAGTACCCGAATTCGTACGGAATGAGACTTTTAGATTTTTAACTTCAAGTATTTTATCCATATCTTATTCCTCCACTCCACGTAATGCCGGGTTGAATGCGTCACGCAGACCATTTCCAAACAAGTTAAAACAGATCATCAGCAATGAAATGATCAGTGCCGGGAAAAGCATCAGATGTGGGTAGTTGGTCCAGATACCCTGTGCATCTGACAAAAGCGTACCTAGCGAGGTAAACTTCTGTGTACTAAGCTTTACGATACCAAGGTAACTGAGCATACTCTCATCCATGATAACCAGCGGAATGACCAATGCACTCGATGTGATCAGAGTTCCGAGCGTATTCGGGAAGATATGCTTCCAGATGATACGTCTGTCCTTCGCACCGAGGGTTCTTGCTGCCATGACATACTCCTGATTCTTAAATCGGTAGAACTGGGTACGCACACGGGATGCCGTGCCGATCCATCCGGTCAGGACGAACGCGAACAACAGACACGGAACCGCTCCTAACTTTGCTGCAAGGTGGATCTGGAACAATGTCGCAACAACAATAAACGGAACTCCGGATAAGATGTCCGATACACGTTCCAGGATAATGTCGATTGCACCACCATAGTAGCCCTCGATTGCACCGTAAAGTGCTCCGATGATAAAGTTCAAAATAGAAACCGAAATTGCAAGCAACAGGCTCAAACGGATACCACCAGCAAGGCGCAGTGCCATATCATAGCCCTGTGAATCGGTTCCAAACAGGTAGTACGGCTCAGAGCCATACAGATACTGATAATAGTTGTAATACAATACACGAACCTTGTACTGTGCGGTGTCAACAGTTCCACCGCTGGAATACTCATAATATACGAGATTGCCTTCCGCGTCTCTCTTGTAGTTGTCCTCAAGGACAAGATCGTCGCTGTAAGCAAGCTTCTTAACATTGCCGTTGGAATCTGTCTTTACCGGAGTACCCTTGACAGACTTATACCAATAGTTTGCATCCGTTGCATCCATGTTGTATTCGTTGTCATTAATAAGCGGATATAAAACATGAAGCCCGGTCTCCTGCTCCCATGCAACGATCTTCGCATACTCAGCCTGCTCGATGGTGCGGTACATAAAGCCGACCTCAAGATAGTTCTCAAGCTGTGCGGTAAAGGACAGGCTCTCCTTCTTATCAGCTCCGATCGTCACACGTTCATCGGTAATCTCCAAGATTGGCTGGTACTTGCTCTCCATAGAATCCTTTAAAGAAGTAACAGAACCATCCCAGCCCTCAGCAGCAACACCGAGTGCCATCGTCTTGATCAGACTCTTCTCAGAGAAATCTCTGGAAGCGCAGCCGGTATTGATTCCAAGATCCTGTAAAAGCTTTACTCTCGGCGGCTTCTTTGCATAGGTTGATACCATGAACTGGCTGTCATGGGAACGGATAAGTACCGGCGCCAGCACTGCAAACAGCATGATCAGGATAATGATAACTGCTGCAACAACTGCCGCGTGACTCTTGCGGAAGCGGAGCCATGCATCTTTTAAATAGCCGATTGGCTTATCATCAAGCTTCTTGTCATGCAGACGTTCACCGTCATTGACAAAAGCAAATTTTTCCTGTGGAATATGTTCTAAATTATTCTGTGTACTCATCTTATCTCTCCCCCATTCTGATTCTAGGATCGATAAATCCATAGCTTAAGTCAACCACAATACCTGCCGCTAAGCCGATAAAGGTGTAGAAGATACTGTCAAGCATAAAGATATCATAATCAAACAGACGGATTGACATTAAATATAATGGTCCGACACCCGGTACGCCAAAGATCTGCTCGATGATCATGGAGCCACCAAGCACAGCGAAGAAGCTGGAAATGATCATTGGTAAGATCGGAACCATTGCGTTTTTAAGTGCGTGCCGTGCAGTCGCCTGACCTTTCGTCAGGCCCTTGGTGCGGGCAAGCAGCATATAGTCAGAAGTCAGTGTCTCGGTAAGCTCCGCTCTGGTAAATCGGCATAAACTAGCGATTTCAGAAAAGCTTAACGACAAAATTG
The DNA here is from genome assembly GCA_022769125.1 of Agathobacter sp. Lineage (GTDB taxonomy): Bacteria > Bacillota > Clostridia > Lachnospirales > Lachnospiraceae > Roseburia. The sequence continues at coordinate 11,060 of JALEKN010000049.1, read as the reverse complement.
GTGCAATCATACTCCAGAACATCTTGCCTGTGAAGTAGCTTCCTCCTGCATCTGCAAGGGAAAACATCTGAAGTGGAAGAAGGCCCCATTTAAAATAGAAGAAATACTGTACCAGAAATGCATATACATAACTTGGTATAGAAACAAATACAATGATCAGCGTACTGATCACGGAGTCCTGCCATTTATTTTTCTTAATGGCAGCGTAGATTCCGAGGAGCAGTCCCATCGGAATGGAAAATGCTAACGAATATAAGTTGATAAGCACGGTAGGAACAAGACGTGTCGTCAAAAGATCCCATGCCGGCGTGCGATATGAAATGTACCAGCTGGTACCGAAATCCCAGTTGGTCAAAATGTTTTTCCAATAAATACCATACTGAACAAGCAGCGGTTCATTATATCCAAGTGCATCCCATCTTGCCTGAATGGAGGCAGCCATAACCTTGTCGGCCGGCAATTCTCTTGGCAGAATACGAATCAATACAAAGCAAATCGTAGTAATGACGAAGAACACGAAGAACATCAATATGATTCTTTTTAGGATATATTTTGCCATTCTCATAAATTTGTACCTTTCCCTTCTTAGAGAGATTTTGCGAAGCTCATTCGTGACCTTCTTACAATTTTATCAGGCACCCCGCAGAGTGCCTGATAAAGATAAAGTGAATATGATTCTAAACGAAATCTTATTCGTAGCTTAAGGTGCCGCCAACACTGTCAACATACTCAGACCACTCTTCGTCTGTGTAGTTGTAGTGGATAAGACGGAATCCACCAAAGTCATACATGATGTTGTAATCCTGTGTATAGTAAGACAACTGGTATGCAAGCATTGAGCATGATGTTGTTGAGCAAACCGGGATGCAGTAATACTTCTCAAGGAAGGACTCCTCAAGGAGTGCAAGAACCTGACACTTAACTTCAGCGCTCTCGTTTGCGAACTGTCCAACACCCTCTAAGCTCTGTGACCACTGCTGCCATGTCATGGTAACATCCTCTCCGTTTACATTGAGGGTCAATGTCTCAGTTGCAGGATCCCAGCAAGCAGCCTCATGAAGTGAGGTGTAGTCCGGGTCAAAGAATACGCGGAAGTATCCATAAGGATAGAATGCAGCTCCACCCCATGCACCCCAGCCGATTGCATACTCACCGTTTGCAACGTCTGAGTAACGGTTGGTGATGTTTCCGATTGCTTCAAAGGTAAGCTTTCCAAATCCAGAGCCTTCCAGTGCAGCATTTACATACTTGTTCAGCAGCGAGATCTGCTGGTTATCAGAAGAGGTAAGTCCACCTGCTGCCCAGCCGATACGGATATAGATATCCTCACCGGCAGTATAAAGTCCAGCGTCAACAAGCTCCTTGCAAGCCTGAGCCATAAGCTCTTTTGCTTCGGTTAAGTTGTATCCGTTTACAGATGCTGCAGCCTCATCCAGAGTCGCATATGCGGTTCCCTCGCCGTAAGCTACATCGTAAACATTTACGAGTGCCTGCTTCGCAGCCTCGGTGTTTCTGTACTGGGAATCCGGGTTGTTGTATGCATCATAGTAATACAGAGAGTTCAAAAGAGCGAATGCAGGCTTGTAGCCCTGGGTTGCTCCAACGTACTCAGAACGGTCAAGGCAAAGGGAAAGTGCCTTACGGAAGTTAACATTGCTCATAACAACGGAGTTGGTGTTACCCTTTGAGCTATCCATCTCCTTAAGGTCATCTAAGTTGGTGTCGAAGAAGAGTCTCATGGTATAAGTCTCATCTACCTTGTACAACTGATCACTTAATGAGTAAGTAGGAAGATCATCTGCAGAAGGTGTCCACTCAGAGAGCTGTCCCTTTAAGAATGCCTGCTTTGCAGAGTCATCATCCATAACGTCAAGGACGATGCTGTTGGTCTGGTACTGCTGTACAGACTGTCCATCTACAAGGAAGTCCGTCATGGAAATAAGGTTTCCATTGTCATCCTTGGTATATCCATACCAGTTCTCGTTCTGCTCAAGAACCATCTGCTTGCCATCCTGAAGGGAAGCAAGTTTGTATGGGCCATAAGACATCGTAGTATCAGCACTTGTACCATAGCTTGTTGTTACAAGAGTACCTGTGGTATCCTTGTTAGCCTCATACTTATCCTCATTTACAAGGAATGCAGAGGCAAGCTGTCCAAGAAGATAGTTCTTCTCTACCTGATACTGACATACATAGCGGACGGTGTAATCATCTACCTTGTAGAAGCCTACTACATCGTAGCCAACGCCCATGTTGTCATTGTCAGCCCATGAGTAGATAACATTGTCATATCCACCTTCCGGTGTGAAGTACGGACCATATCCAGCCCAGAGGTCTGCTCCGGAGAACTCATCTTCCCCTGCGCCATCCGCACTGTACTTAGTCTCATCTGTAATTGAAACATACTGTGGAACCTCGTTGCCGTCAGCATCTACGTATCCCTCTGCGTTGTAGAACTCATATACATCGATATAAGCGTTGTTGTCAGCAGCAGCCTCTTCAGTGCTTGCATACTTGTCTGAATATGCTACATAGAAACCGCTGTCCTTAGACATGTAGTAATCGTATGCACCTGCTACTGCGTAATCTCCGCTGTAGTAGTTGTTTGCACGATAGTTCTTCATATCCGGGTTCAGCATCTGCTGCATAGAGTAGATATAGCTGTCTGCATTGATCGGAGTGCCATCTTCCCATGTCATGGTATCTCTTAAGCCGATCTCGAATACATAACCCTCGGTTACGTCTGTTGCAGCCTCAACACCTGCCGGAAGAACTGACTTGTAGGTAACAAGATCATCCTGATGATCTGCGGTTACATCCTCAACGCTGGTAGCTGCCTCGTAGATCCACTGATACTCCTGAGTATCTGTATTGAGGATAGTCATGTTTACAAGCGGAGTTGTAATGTACTGGATAACTGCGTCATCTGCATTTGATTCCCATGTATGTGGGTTCCAGTTTGTAGCAAGAGCCCCCTGATATCCTCTGTAGGTATAGGTGCCGTCTGCTGCAGCTACTGTGCCACCGTCAGTACCTACTTCCGTTCCGGATCCATTGTCAGCACTGCCGGATCCGTTCCCGCTTCCGCTATTTCCGCAAGCAGCTAAAGAGCAAGCCATTGCAGCAACGAGAAGCAAAGAAACTACTTTCTTCTTCATATATTTTTCCTCCTATAAGATATATCTTTAACAGACATAGCCTGTTAAATTCATATGATGATGCGGATGCATCTGCGTTGTGCTTCTTCTATATAATAAAGCGGTGTCAAGCTGCCGTGTTATCGCTTTGCCTCAAAAAAGTATTTTTGTATCACGCAAAAAAAGTGCCCATGACCTCCTCGTCACTGCACTCTCCACAAACAGCTGTCACCCGTCGGCGCACAACATGTAATTATTATACACACCAGATTGGATTTGTCAATCATTGAACTTTCGCGCCAGTACGAATAAATATTCTTAAGCGCCGACACTTTTTATCAGATTTTATTTATTCTCTTATGATTTCTGTATATTTGTGCCGACGCAACGTAAAAATATACATACATAATTTTCCAAAGAAATTTCCTATAAAGCAAAAAAAGGGCTCCGCCTGCGCGAAGCCCTGTTTTTCAGTCCTGTTATGAACGTTTTTACTTATTACTGGATGGTTGCATGGTAGAAATACTTCATTCCTTCTACGGTGCAGTAAACACCCTTAACATAATCCTTAACCATGTATGGATCGTTGTAATAGTAGATCGGTACTACACACCAGGTATCCATGAGGTAATCCTCTGCGGTATGCATCAGCTCAGCACGCTTTGCAAGGTCAGCCTCGGTACGGATCTCGCTGATAAGGTTGTCATAGTAGCCCCAGTCAAGTGCCTTGCTGTCGTCCTTACCAAACTGACAATCGTTGTTACCGGAAGATGTAGTCCACATCTCAAGCATGTTGATCGGGTCGTTGTAGTCCATGATCCAGCCCTCACGAGCAATATCAAAGTCACCATTCTTACGGGTGTTAAGGAAGGTAGCCCACTCCTGCTGCTCGATGCTCATGTCAATACCAACAGTAGCAAGGTCAGCCTGAATTGCCTCGGCGATTCTTACGTTACTCTCAGAGTTGTTTGTTAAGTAAGTAAATGCAACAGTCTGTGTCAAAGCATCGGAAGCTGTATCATAAAGTCCGATAGACTCAAGTAAAGACTTAGCTTCTGCTACGTTTGCTTCATAATCAGTTGAGTAGTAATCCTTGTTCTTGAACTCTCCACCGTTACCATCTGCACATCCTTCCGGAATGAAGGTTGTAGCGATCTTCTGGCTGGTCTGTCCAATGTTGTCAATGATGTACTGACGGTCAATGAGTAAGGTAAGTGCATGACGGAATACCTTAGCCTGCTCCTCGTCAAGTCCTAACTTGTTGTACAGATCAGAGTTGTAGTTGAATCCTACATAGTAGGTTCCAAGGTTATCTGCTACAACGAACTCACTTGACTGCATAGCAGTCTGCATTTCAGCAGTAGGGATAGAATCAACGAAATCAAGGTCACCTGTCTGATATGCAGTATAAGCTGCGACATCATCACTGGTAAGCATTACATTTAAGGTTGTTACAGATACAGAATCAGCATCCCAGTAAGAATCATTCTTCACATAGGTCATATCTGCATCATGGTTCCAGGACTCAAGCTTGTATGCGCCATTGGAAACAAATGCATCGCCGGCATCAAGTGACCATGTACCTGCCGGGTTGTCAGCGGTAACGGTTGGCTCTACAACCTCCTCATCTACCGGGAAGAAGAATGGGAATGCGCAAAGGTCAAGGAAGTATGGGCAGACTGCCTTAAGCGTAACGGTAAGGGTCTTTCCATCATCTGAAGCAACAAATGCGCTGTCGAAAGCAGCCGTATCTACGATCGGGCCATTGTCTGCTGCGGAATCATATCCAGGGAAAATATCGCAAAGGTAGCTGTAATCTGCTGCTACTTCCGGAGATGCTGCTCTCTTCCATGAATAAACGAAGTCGGTTGCATCCAGAGCGTCACCGTTAGACCATGTTAAACCGTCACGCATGGTAAAGGTATAAACAAGTCCGTCATCTGATACGGTATAGCTCTCTGCACAAGCAGTCTCAAGTGTGCCGCTCTCGTTGTAACGCATAAGTCCTTCAAAGCTGTTAACTGCAAGGCATCCACCATCAACAGCGCTGTTAAGAGCTGGATCAAGATGATCCGGTTCGGAAGCCATAAAGATGTTTAAGGTTGTCTTGTCTTCCTTGGTTGATGTGGCAGCCGCATCTGCGCCGTCACTTCCTGCTGCCTGGCTCTTTTCGCCGGCATCACTGCTTCCACAGGCAGCGAGACCAAACGCCATGCTTGCAACAAGAACCATTGATACTAATTTCTTTTTCATAGTTTTTCCTCCTATCAAGAAATAAAGATTTATGTTCAATCCTCAAAAAGGAATGACACCGTTTTTGTGACCGTTTTGCGGTCTTTTATTTGTTCCAGCACGCTACGAAATGACCGTTCCCGCGGTCTGAAAGCTTCGGGCGCTCATTTGTGCACTGCTCGGTCGCATATTTGCAGCGGGTGCGGAACGGGCATCCGGTTGGCATGCGAAGCGGGGAAGGTACATCTCCCTCAAGAATGATACGCTGGCTGTTTCTTGCTGTCTCCGGATCCGGAATCGGAACTGCGGATAACAATGACTGTGTATATGGATGAATCGGATTGTCCATCAGTTCATCCGCATCTGCAAGCTCCATCATGTGTCCGAGATACATAACCGCAATGCGGTCTGAAATATGCTGGACAACCAGAAGGTCATGTGCGATAAACAGGTACGCCATGCCTCTTTGCTTCTGCAGATCCTCAAACATATTGACAACCTGTGCCTGAATGGACACATCCAAAGCGGAAACCGGCTCATCACAGACGATGAACTTCGGATCAACCGCAAGTGCACGGGCGATACCGATACGCTGTCTCTGTCCGCCGGAGAACTCATGCGCATATCTTGTCGCATGCTCCGCATTCAGTCCAACCGTCTCCATCAGCTCCATGATCTTGTCATGACGCTCTGCCTTTGTCTTATAGAGCTTATGGACATCGAGCGGTTCCCCGATGATATCCTCGACCGTCATACGCGGATTCAGGGAAGAATACGGATCCTGAAATACCATCTGCATCTGCTTGCGGTATGGATGCATATTCACATCGATTTTCTTTCCTCTTACCGGGTTCCCCGAAGCATCCAGAATCAGTTCACCGTTCTCATCATACTGCTCTCCACTATCAAACAATACATTGCCGTCAAATTCGATTCTTCCGGCTGTTGGCTGGTACAGACGGAGCAATGTTCTTCCGACAGTTGTCTTTCCACAGCCGGATTCTCCAACCAGACCAAGCGTCTCACCTGGACGGATGGAAAATGACACATCATCCACAGCCTTGAGCGGAATTGTCTTGAAACCGTTTCGAATTGGGAAATACTGCTTCAAATGACTTACCTTTAACAGGTATTCTTCGTTATTCATTTGTACTTCCCTCCTCACATAACTTCTTTATATTCATCCAGCATGCTGCCAGATGTCCATCACCTACCGGCATTTCCTCAGGGACCTCATCCAGGCAGATCTTCATTGCTTCATCACAGCGAGGGCAGAACGCACAGCCCTTCGGCATGTTCAAAAGGTTGATTGGCGTTCCACCGATCGGTACAAGGCGTTCCTTGCTGTTTGCCGCGGTCGGGATAGACCGGAGCAATCCCTTCGTATATTCATGTGCCGGGCGGTAGAAAATGTCATCTGCAGATCCTCTCTCACAGACACGTCCACCGTACATGACGATGATCTCATCACACATGGAAGCAATGACACCAAGGTCATGTGTTACCATAATGATCGCCATTCCAAGTTTCTTCTGAAGATCCTGCATCAGTTCAAGGATCTGTGCCTGAATTGTAACATCTAGCGCGGTTGTCGGCTCATCTGCAATCAGGATATCCGGCTCACACGCAAGTGCCATAGCGATCATGACACGCTGACGCATACCACCGGAAAGTTCATGCGGATACTGTTTGATACGTTTCTCCGGCTCATTGACGCCAACCAAGGTCAGCATCTCGATTGCACGCTCTTTTGCTTCCTTCTTGGTACGGTTCGTATGAAGAAGGACAGCCTCCTCCAGCTGATATCCGACCGTAAATACAGGATTTAAAGAAGTCATCGGGTCCTGAAATATAATGGAACAGCATTTACCGCGGAATTCGGACATTTTCTTCTTATCCCATGTGACAATGTCCTCACCCTTAAATAGAACTTTGCCTCCGGTTATCTTACCGTTATCTGCCAGAATCTGCATAATGGAATATGCACTTACTGACTTTCCGGAACCGGACTCTCCTACGATACCAAGTGTCTTTCCTGGTTCCAGATTAAAATTAATACCATTGACTGCATGTACGTCTCCATTGTCTGTCTTGAAGGTTGTATGCAGATCCTGTACCTCTAAAATATACTTATAATTCTCCATCACACACTCTCCTTATCTTGACAGCTTCGGATCAAACGCATCGCGCAATCCGTCTCCCAGCAGATTCAGCGCCAGAACGATCAGGCAGATTGTAAGTGCCGGGAACAAAAGACGTTCCGGGTATGTCTGCAATCCACTTCTTGCCTCGTTTGCCAGTGAGCCAAGAGAAGGCATTGGAACAGATACTCCAAGTCCAACGAAGGAAAGGTAGCTCTCTGTAAAAATAGCGGAAGGAATCTGCAGTGCTGTCGTGATGATGATGACAGACAGACAGTTCGGCAAAATATGACGGCGGATGATCCGCGGTGTTGAAGTACCGATACACTGTGCTGCAAGAACATACTCGTTCTGTTTGATGGTCAGGATCTGTCCACGGATCAATCGAGCCATTCCAACCCAATACAGCAATCCAAATACAATGAAAAGCGCAATCATATTGACGCCGAGCTTGGCAAGGAATGTCCCCTCAATAACCGGCGACAGGGTTTCACGAAGCACTACGGATAACAGAATGATCAAAAGCATATCTGGGAGTGAATAAATGATATCAACGATTCGCATCATGATCATATCCACCTTACCACCAAGGTATCCGGAGATGGAACCATAAAGCATTCCAATGATTACAACAAGCAGTGAAGCAAACACACCAACGCCAAGTGATACACGCGCACCATATACAACACGGATGAAGTAATCTCTTCCCAATGAATCAGTTCCAAAAATATGTGGGAATACACTCTGTCCCGCTTTGATCTGTGCCTGTTCGGCTGCACTGTACTCAAACGGTCCAAGATTGCTTGAGCCCTTTACAATCTGTGCATAGTCATATGGCACGATCATCGGTGCTATAATAATAGTAAGAATAATCAGAACCAGAATAACAATGGAAGCCATTGCAAGTGGATTCTTGTGCAAACGTCTCATACCATCCTTAAAAAAGGTAGTGGATTCTCCCATGACGTCCTGCTGCTTTTTTTCTTCATCGGTAGCCTTTTCAAAGTTCTTTTCAGAGAATCTGCTTAAATCAATCTGAGTTGAGAAAGGCGCTCTCTTTAATGTATCTTTCATTTTCTCTCCTCCTAATCAAGCTTAATTCTTGGGTCTACAAACTTGTAGACAATATCAGTAATCAAATTGGCAATAACCATAATAACTGCCAGGAAAATTGTTGTTGCCATGATCAATGTATAATCACGATCATTAATCGCACTTACGAACTTGGCACCAAGGCCTCCAATATTGAAGATACTTTCTACAACCATGGAGCCTGTCAGAATACCCGCAATCATCGGTCCGACATATGTAATAACCGGAATCAGGGCGTTTCGAAGTCCGTGTACAAAGATGACTTTCAGCTGTGAGACACCCTTTGCCTTTGCAGTGCGGATGTAATCCTGTCCGAGCGCATCAAGCATGGAGGTTTTCGTCAAACGGGTTATGTATGCCATCGGCGACATGGAAAGCGCAATCACTGGAAGCGCAAACATGTTCTCGCCTGCGGAAAACGCTGAAACAATGCCAAGCTTCATGCAGAAGAAATACAAAAGCAGCGTAGCCACTACAAAGGATGGCATCGCGGTAATCAATGTAATAAAGAAAACGATCAACCGATCCGGCCATTTGTTTCGCATCAGCGCTGCCGTTGAGCCAAGGATAATACCAAGGATAATTGCAAGAATCGCTGCTGCAAGACCAAGCTTTGCTGAAATCGGAAAGCTTGCTGCAAAGATTGCTGCAATATCACGGCCGCTCTTTAAGCTGACACCAAAGTCCCCCTTTAAGAGGTTCTTCATGTACATAACGTACTGTGTCGTAACCGGTTTGTCGAGGTTATATCTGGCTTCAAGTGCCGCAATAACCGCCGGGCTGGATGCTTTCTCCTTATTAAATGGACCACCCGGAATCGCATTCATCGCAAAAAATGTAATAACGCTGATGATGAACACGGTAAGGATTGCCAGTAGAATTCGTTTTACAATGTACTTACTCATCTGTTTACCCCTTTGAAATATTACTGTGTTAAAGCGTTGAAAAGATGAAAAAAGGGCTGCCATTTTCGCACCCCATCGTACTTTCATATTTTCTATTCACTTTACTTTAATAATATAACATACTATCATAAAACCATTTTTTGTCAATATTGATTTCAAAAATTAACTACAAATAATCTATACAAAAAAAAATTAATTTGCTACAATATTTGCCGTATAAAGGGAGGGCTATTGCATGCTTACATATGATGAAGTCTTAAACTTAAACTACTACAAAAAAACGACCTACACCGGCTGGATGGAGGGGATGCGTTTTTTGATCAAACGGGAACAGCCAAAGGTGGTCGATCCCGATACCCAGGAAGAAAAAGACGGCGATCCAATCTTTCATGTATGGATCTGGCCGGGACCATACATCTACGAACTGACTCCTGCCGACAAGAAACTTACTGCACACTTTCCTTTCACCAACGAGGGAAAACGTCAGGCCGTTGACTGGATCAACGAGCAATTCACCCTGCATAAGAATGAGTGGCCAAAGCAGAAAATTGAAGTGTAACATACTTTATTATATAGAAAAAAGAATTTCCTATAAAAAAATAGGTCGTACATGAATGTTCATGTGCGACCTATTTTCGTGGGCTTAAGTGGACTCGAACCACCGACCTCACGCTTATCAGGCGTGCGCTCTAACCGGCTGAGCTATAAGCCCATACGTGCGGGCAACAGGACTTGAACCTGCACGGTCTCCCACTAGAACCTAAATCTAGCGCGTCTGCCAATTCCGCCATGCCCGCGAACTGACTTTTGCTATTATAGCGTGCCTGCACAAAAAAAGCAAGCCTAAAAATGAAAACTTCTCCGGGCAGCCATACCACCCTTATTTATGCGCATGATTCTGCCGCTCCCTTGACTTTTTCTGGTGCATTAGGTATGCTTTTGTGGTTGAGTAAATTTTCGTATTCACAACAAAAAACATTCAGTAAGGAGTATCCGACTTGAAGAACTGTATCGTAGCCCAATCCGGCGGTCCAACGACCGCCATCAATGCCAGCTTGGCAGGCGTAATTTCCGGTGTGGCCCAGAGCCAGACCTATGACACTATCTATGGCTCACTCAACGGCATCCTTGGCATTCTGGACGACCGCATCTTAAATCTTACAGAAAAGATCTCACAGATCCCCGGAAATCTGGAAAAGCTGGTTCACACCCCGGCCATGTATCTTGGCTCCTGCCGTTACAAGCTTCCGGATTATCATACAGATGTTACCCCTTATAAGCAGATTTTCGATCAATTTGAGAAATACCAGATTGAGGCTTTCTTTTATATTGGTGGCAATGATTCCATGGATACAGTATTAAAGCTCTCCGATTACGGAAATCACATCGGCAGTCCTGTGCGCGTGATCGGGATTCCAAAGACAATCGACAACGATCTTGCGATCACCGATCATACTCCGGGCTTTGGTTCTGCTGCAAAATATATCGCAACATCGCTCCTTGAGATTGCGCACGACACATTTATCTATGCCGTAAAAAGTGTGACCATCGTT
>JALEKN010000043.1 GCA_022769125.1 Agathobacter sp. | reverse complement strand
CCGGCATCCTGCCCTGTGAAGCCCGGACTTTCCTCACCTGCGGTCTTTCGACACTTGCAGCCGCGATCCCCTGTCCTGCACAATTAAATAATATAACAAGCATTTTTATAAATTGCAACCAAATCCTTGGATAAAATTGTACCGGCCACAGTTTCCTGACCTGTTAAACTTGCTATACATTAAAGCAGCTTCCCCCGACAAACTCACGGATCAGGGAGTTTCTTGAAATTCCCTCGGTCGGAAGCGGAAGAATATAATCAAGGAACTTGAGCAGGCGTTTTGCCTCCAGATACTCTGGACAATCCCGCGGAATCTGGAATAATAACGGCTCTGCGTATACCTTTAAAACTGCAAGTTCATATACAAGTGCGGAGTTGAACATTACATCTGCTCCCTCCTGATATGGGAAGATATACTGTTCCTCGCCTCTTCTTACGGAAGGCCACATTGCGATTGTGTTCTGTGCACTCGTGCCGCGCGTCCGGGCATCTCTCACAATGCGGCGGATCAAGCGTCCATCCGTTGTCGGGAGAGGATTGTGCTCATCAATATTTAACTGCGTCAATGCAGAAATATAGATTTTGAACTTACTTTCTGCCGGCAGTTTATAAGACAATTTCTCATTCAGCCCCTGAATGCCCTCAATAACAAGAATATCATCCTCTTGCAGTTTCAAAACATTTCCGCGATATTCCCGCTTGCCTGTTTTAAAATTAAATGATGGCATCTCAACGCTCTCCCCATCTAACAGTTTCGTCATATCCTGATTGAACTGTTTGACATCAAATGCCTCCAGACATTCAAAATCATAACTTCCGTCCGGATTTTTCGGGCACTTTTCACGGTCCGTATAGTAATCGTCCAGACTGACCGGATGAGGCTTTAACCCCTTTGCGATCAGCTGGATTGACAAACGGTTGGCAAACGATGTCTTTCCGGAAGATGATGGTCCGGCGATTAAGACAAATTTGATATGCCTGCGTTCTGCAATCTGCGCAGCAATGCTTCCGATTCGTTCTTCCATCAAAGCTTCCTGTAGCAGGATCAGATCCTGTCCCCGCCCTGACGCAATTGCATCGTTTAATGCCCCGATGGTTCCAACATCCAGCATTCGGCTCCATTCTCTCGACTTTCTGAGTGTATGAAATAACTTATTTGAGGTGTCCAATGGTTCTACATTTCTGGTATCTGTGCCCGGGAACAGGAGTACAAATCCGTTCTCATAACACTCCAGTTCGTAATAGCCTAGCTTGCCCGTTTCATGAGCCATATAGCCATAGAAATAGTCCTCAACCCCGTCCAGATTGTAAAGATTTACCCTTGAACTTCTCCTATAGTGTAGCAGCCGTTCCTTATCGTGCATTCCCTTTTCGTGAAAAATACGTTCTGCCTCTTCCGTCTTAACACTGTATTTTTGGATCGGAAGATTTCTCTCAACGAGTGTTCTCATGCAAACGCGAATTTCTTCAAGCCCCGCATCTGTCATATCGACATTTTCTCCACCCGGAAGCTGGATCTCACAATAATATCCCTGTCCGAGTGAATGAAGCACTCTCAAATATGACTCACTTCCGTAGATAAGCTGAACCGCTTTCTGTAAAAGAAGTGTTACACTTCTGCGATATGTCCGTTTGCCGTCACGATCTGCAACTGTTACAAAGCGCACATCACATGGACCTGTAATCTGCTTGTTCAGTTCGCGCAGCTTTCCGTTTACCTTCGCAAGAATTATCTCATCCGCATACGCATCCTGATATTCCATTGCAAGCTGTGCAAGTGTCGTTCCTTCTGCTGCAAGAGCTTCCTCGCATTCCTCCCCATGGCATACTGTAATTTCATATTCTGACATAAAAATCCCCCCTGCAAAAATTACTTTTATGATTCCTTCATTCTCTGTCCCGCTGTCTCATTCCATGATAACTGTTGCTCAAGCTGTAGCATCCGGCCTCTTATCTTTTCTGAATCCGGCTGTTTCTTCAGTTCCTTCAGAATTGTCAAAAGCTGTTCCCTTTGATAGCAAAGGTACTGCTGCAATACAGGGTGAGCATTCCTTAGCAGAAACGGTCCGTACAGATCTTCCAGTACTGACGGTTTGTCCGTATTTCCGTCTCCTGGGAGTTCGTCCTTTTTGCTTAAGCCACGCCAGCACACACGCATCATTGGGTAATACTTACCATCCTCAACCACCATATCTTCCGCATTGATGCAATACCCCTGCTCCCTTAAGCACCTGCGCACTGCAGCAATCTCAGACTGCGGCTGGAGGATCAGTTCCTTTGCCTGACGGCACACAGTCTCTCCCTCGCCCAGAATGTGGAGGATCAGCTCGCCTCCCATTCCTGCAATGACAATGGAATCCGCCTCCCCAGGCTTTAGTGCTGCCACACCGTCCGACAGACGCGTCTCAATCTGTCCGGTCAGGCCATACTGTCCAATGTGCTCCCTTGCGCGCTCTAGTGGGCCTTTTCTTAGGTCCATCGCGATCGCATGTGGATTTCTATGTAATTGTACCTGGTAAATCGGAATATAACCGTGATCCGTCCCCACATCTGCCAGAACTCCGCCCGGCGTAATCATGGATGCTATGGTTTCCATTCGCTTCGATAATGTAATCATATACTTATTATACACTCCACACCATTTAAAATCTACCCGCTTTGTGTCTGCCTATCTAAACCTAAAAAGCACATGCACCCGGCCCTTGTGCGAATGCATGTGCATATTTTTCAGAAGATCTTACTCTAAGTAATCCTTTAATTTACGACTTCTGCTCGGATGGCGCAGCTTTCGTAGTGCCTTTGCCTCAATCTGGCGGATACGCTCTCTGGTAACGTTAAATTCCTTACCAACCTCCTCAAGTGTGCGCGCTCTTCCATCTTCAAGCCCAAAACGTAACGTAAGAACCTTCTGCTCACGCTCAGTCAGTGTGCCGAGTACTTCCTCAAGCTGTTCCTTCAGCAGTGTAAATGCTGCTGCATCTGCCGGTACCGGTACATTGTCGTCTTTGATAAAATCTCCAAGGTGAGAGTCCTCCTCCTCACCGATCGGGGTCTCAAGGGATACCGGCTCCTGGGAAATCTTTAAGATTTCGCGGACGCGGTCTACCGGCATATTCATTTCCTCTGCAATTTCTTCCGGTGCAGGCTCACGTCCAAGTTCCTGTAAGAGCTGTCTGGAAACACGGATAAGCTTATTGATCGTCTCAACCATATGAACCGGAATACGAATGGTTCTCGCCTGATCCGCAATAGCTCTTGTGATTGCCTGACGAATCCACCATGTCGCATAGGTGGAGAACTTGTAACCCTTGCGGTAATCAAACTTCTCTACTGCTTTGATAAGTCCGAGATTTCCCTCCTGGATCAGGTCAAGGAACAGCATACCTCTTCCCACGTACCGTTTTGCAATGCTGACTACAAGACGGAGGTTTGCCTCCGCAAGACGCTTCTTGGCATCACTTCCGGCATCGACCGCAACCTGAAGGTTCTTGATTTCCTCCTGCAGTTCTGCCTTTTCGTCCTCGGATGCCTCCTCCATACGCTTTTTCATGATGGTAATCTTTTCTGCCGCAACTGCCCCCTCTTCCATCTTCTGTGCGAGTTCGATTTCTTCCTCTGCAGACAGAAGCGGCACCTTGCCGATTTCCTTCAAATACATACGGACAGGATCTTCCACGCTTACACCATCCGGAACGGAAAGGTCGATTTTCTCAACCTCTACTTCATCCTCATCATCTAAGATAATCTCATCATCATCGTCATCATCGAGAATCTTCAATACATCAATGTTATTTGCCTCAAGTGTATCAAATACCTGCTCCATCTTCTCAGCATCAAGCGGCATATCCTTGAAGAAATCATTGATCTCCTGATCTTCCAAAATATTCTTCTTTTTCTTGCCGACTGCAATCAGTTCGGTCAATCTTTCCTGAAACTTTGCGTTTTGTTCTTCCGTTCCCAAAATTTCTACATTTTCTTCTTTTTTCTTTGCCATTTTTTCATCCTCTTTGTTTTATTATTTTGTCCTTAATCAATGGGAATATGCAATTTTTCTAGTTGTTCAAGCTTTCGTTTGTCTTCGACAACCTTCATAAGTGCCGCCATGTCTGTCGGGTCCATGTTCTTTGAATGATACTCGATGCTGTTTTGCTTGATGCGTATGATGGTCTCCTTTAATGCTTTCTCCATATCGCCCTTCGTCTCGACCTCATGGATGCGCGCATTAAAAAGCCCTGCCACCTCGCGCTGTTCCTCCTCATTCAAAAAAGAACTGATTATCTTGGCCGGATTGACGGTCTGGGTCTCCTCATACTGTGCAAACAACTGCTCTGCCACTTTGTGATAGATTTCCTCCGTAAAATCATCTGCCGTGATAAGACTGCGTATCGTACCAAACAACCGCGTATTCTCGATCAACCATGTCAGCAGCAGCTTCTGTGACTGCTTCATGCCGTCTTCCTTCTGGCGCTTCTCCTGCGTACCGCTTTTTAATGGTGCCGGTCTTGCCGTGATTCCTTCGTTTTTCATTGCAAGGCTGTTCACCAGCTTGCGCAGACTCTCATAGTCAATGTGATAGGTTTCGGCAACCGCTTCCATATAATTGGTGCGCTCCAATTCCTCCGGAAATGTCAGCAGGCGTTTGGCGATTTCATTGTAAAAGGCAGTCTTTGACTCAGGGTCATTCATATCATACTGCTCCCGCATGATACGGATTTCAAACAAAAAACTGTTCTCCGCATTGTCGATACGCTTCTGGTATTCCTCGGCGCCAAGTGCCTTTATGAATTCATCCGGATCCTTGTATGGCCGCATGTTGATCACTTTTGTCGTAATTCCAACCTCTTTTAAGATTGGGATGGCGCGGAGTGCTGCCTTTACACCGGCGCCGTCACTGTCATAGGTCAGGTAAACATCCTTCGTATAACGCTTAAGCAGATTTGCATGTCCGCTCGTGAGTGCGGTTCCAAGCGATGCCACCGCATTGTCAAACCCTGCCTGATGCAGGGCAATCACATCCATATATCCCTCGCACAGAAGCAGCTGGCTTTTCCTCGTCGTTCTTGCAATATGAAGTCCATAGAGATTACGGCTCTTATCAAATATCATTGTCTCTGGGGAGTTAAGGTATTTCGGCTCCCCATCTCCCATGACTCGTCCTCCAAACCCAATTACACGGTTATGTACGTCCATGATGGGAAACATTGCACGGTTCCAGAACTTATCATGTCCGCCTCTTGCCTCGTCAATCGTCACAAGACCGGTATCCTTCAGGATATTGTCATCATAGCCCTTTTTGCGCAGGAACCGGTACAGGTCATCACTGTACTGGTCGGAATAGCCAAGTCCGAATTTCTGCATGGTTTCATCTGACAACTCACGCTTTTTAAAATACTCGTATGCCTTCTGTCCCCTTGGGCTCCGCAAAAGCGTATAAAAATATTTTGCAGCCTCTTTGTTGATTTCAAGCAGCCTTGTACGCTTATCCGCCTCACGCTTCTGCGCCTCGGACATCTCATGCTTTGGCAGCTCGATCCCTGCGCGGTCTGCGAGTGCTTCCATCGCCTCGCCAAATGTAAAGTTCTCATATTGCATGAGAAACGTAAATACATTTCCGCCCGCACCGCATCCGAAACAATAGTACATCTGCTTGTTTGGCGAGACGGAAAATGATCCTGTTTTCTCGTTGTGGAAAGGGCATAAGCCAAAATAGGTGCTACCCTTCTTCTGAAGCCGCACATATCCGCCAATCACATCCACAATGTCATTGCGGGAACGGACTTCTTCGATCAATTCATCAGAAAAAAACGGCATGTGCTCTCCTTTCTGCTTTATGTATCAATATCCGTCGACCTGCCATGCAACCGGGATAAAAAACTCCCCGAACTTGGTGATGGCATATTGGTCTGTCATTCCTGAAATATAGTCACACACAACGCGGTACTGTTCTTCTCCCTCATGCAGCATTGTAAGATGCTTTTCCGGGAGCAGATCGATGTGATCCATATAATAATAGTAGAGCTGTTCGATCATCGCTTCCGCTTTTACTTCCTCCGATTTTGCCACCGGATTGGTATACAGATTCTCAAACATAAACTTACGGAGTTCCAAAAAGGCCTCCCACGACTCATCCGACATACAGATATCATCCTTGTCCTGGCTGTTGATGATAATGTCATGGATCAGATGGTTAAGGCGCGCTTTGACATTAAATCCAAGTGTCTTACGAAGTTCAAGCGGGATGTCCTCCTCACACAAGATCAATGCCCGGATTCCATCATCAAAATCCGCATTGACATACGCGATCTTATCCGAGATTCTTACAATCTTTCCCTCTAACGTAGCAGGCGTAAGATCCATCTCATGATTTAAAATTCCGTCTCTGACCTCCCAGGTAAGATTCAGTCCTTTTCCTTCCTTTTCCAGCTTCTCCACGATCCGGACACTCTGTTCGTTGTGCTTGAATTCGCCGTTCGTCAATCTTGCAAGTACCCGCTCTCCTGCATGTCCGAACGGAGTATGTCCAAGATCATGCCCAAGTGCAATTGCCTCGACTAAATCCTCATTCAGGCGGAGAGCTTTCGCAATGGTTCTCGCATTCTGAGACACCTCCAATGTGTGGGACAGGCGTGTTCTGTAATGATCTCCTTTCGGTGTCAGAAACACCTGCGTCTTATTCTTTAATCGACGGAAAGATTTGCTATGTAAAATTCGGTCCCTGTCTCTTTGAAAAACCGGACGGATATCGCACTGCGGTTCATCCACATCACGTCCTCTTGAATTCACACTCAGGCATGCATAGGGGCTTAGTGTTTCCTGCTCCATCCGTTCAATCTGTTCTCGAATCGTCATGTGTATATTCCTCTCGTATCATAGATTACAAAGGTCTACATTCTTATAATTCGACGTTTTCCTTCATTTTCCTTTTTTCTTTTTTAAGTTTTTTGACCGATTGACTGCAAGAGCCCGCGCTGCCATCGGCAGCACGGGCCCTTTGTTAACTTCTTTATTATTTCGGTTCCCGGTTTGTTCCATTACGAAACCGGTCCGAGTTTTCTTCTTCCTTCTTTTTCCTTGATTTCTTGGCTTTTTTAACAATCAGAACCACAATAAACACTATAATTCCAATGATAATAAAATATGGGATTCCCGTTATCAGGAAAATGACAAAGTTCATAAGTCCATTGATAACGGCAGATGTATTGCTTGTGAATCCTTTCCTGATCTGCGTCCAGAAGGAGTCATCCTCGACCACCTGAATCTGCTGTACCTCGTTGATTGAAAAGTTAATGGTAACATAATCGACTTTATTGTCATATATCCGGAGCATCGTTGTATAACGGTTAATCTCATATTCCACATCCGAAAGATGTTGTTCCAATGATACTACATCATCCAGCGATGTGGCACTTTCCAGCAATTCCAGCAGCCTGTCTCTTTGAGTGTTTAAAGATTCCAATCTGGCTGCTGTGTCATAATAATTTAAGGTTATATCTTCCGAGCTGGATGACTTATGGATAATCTCTCCGATGGAACCTGTCTCATCCAAAAACGCACTGCACTTTTTCTCCGGAATCCGGATTGTAAGATATGCATACCGGCTTGTGCTGCCGTCGGTCTCTGAGGATTCGATATAGCCGCCATACTCAGACACCTTCTGCTCGATGTAGGCCATGGATGCATCAAACTCGAGTGTCTCAAAAGTATAGCTGTATGTATAGATCAGCTTCTGTCCGTACTCGCTGCTTTCCTCACCCCCCTGATCTGCTGTACTGTCCGCAGAATCCGTTTCATAGTCCTCAAAGCCTTCGATCCAGCTATCGGATGTCAGTGAGTCCGCAGTTTTATTATAAGATGCCGAATCTGTAGCAGCGCCGTTTCCGCATCCAGTCAATGCCAAAGCCACCGTTGTCATCAGCAGTATCGCCCTTTTCTTCATAAAAGCCCTCCTTTTGATATGCCTCTTCTCCCTCTTCAGGCAGTCCGCTCCATCTTTCTTTCTGACTTTTTCCGGTAAAGATCTTCATCAGCCATCCGTATGATCCGGTCGGTATCTTCCCGGTTATCTACTGTCGTATAACACCCCATCGTCATGGACAGCACATATTTCTTCTGTTCTTCCTCACATATCTGCTGCAAAATCGCATTCAGCTCCGCTCCGAGCGTTTGTGCATCCCAATCATGGTCTCCAAACTTTATCATAAGGAATTCATCCCCACCATATCGTGCCCCAAAAAGCTTGTACTTGGTGCAGAGCCTGCGGATTGCCTCCGCCATGCAGCCAATCGCAGTGTCTCCCTCCAGATGCCCATAAGTATCATTGATTGTCTTGAATCTATCTCCATCAAGCATAAGAAGCGTCAACGGATTCGCCTCTGAAATACCCGCAATCTTCTCTTCCATATAAATCATGGCATGGCGTCTGTTGTTCAGCCCAGTTAAAGAATCGTTATAGATCATATTTTTCTGGGCCGCAACAAATACCATAAAATATGATGTTGCAATTGCAGGGGCCAGAATTGGCATGCCAGACAGGACAATTTGTAATATGGAAGCAATAAACGGGAAATAGATAAATGCACCCAGATTCCTGTAATGCTGCCGCTTTGACGCTTGTTTTTCCTTTAAAGCACGATAATATGCAGTAAAAGAAGATGCAATATCATACAAAAGCGGGATGCCGGACACAACCGCAAACAGCGGTCCCCGCATATAATCATTATTTTCGTTGATATAAAATGCCCATTTTGTCCACGGGGAGGACACGCAGATTGCGATTACCACTAGAATCGGAAGATAGGCCAAAAAACGCCATCTTGTTGCCACAAATCGTCTGTTTACCTGCAACTGCACATACATAAACCAGAAGAAGCTCGACAGCCCCAGACAGGAAAGTGAGATGATATTGGCGGCATAATCCACCGGTTTGAGGTACAAAAAAACACTATTTTCCATAATGAGTCCAATCAGCCCCGCAACCATGAACAAAATATATGACCACAGGGATCTCTTGAATGTTTTAATCTCCAGCTCACTTCCCGTATCAGCCGAAAGATTATTCTGGATAACGCCGACAATAATGATACAAAATATGTCTACAATAACATATGTAATCAACATTCTGTAATCCATTTTGCTTCCCTCTTCCGTAAGAAATGACAAACATCATGATCTGCTCTTTATTATAGCAGATATGTAAGCATAAATATATTATAAAATTATACTTTTTTTAAAAAATGCCCGATCTAAATATAAGACCGGGCATTCTTCAATCTGGTTTACTTATTTTTGGTGCTTAACAGATTTTCATCCTTATTACGATTCTGGATGATCATAACAACCAATGAGGCAAATGCCGCCAAAAATCCCAGAACCAGAAAGCAGATATCAAGTCCGCACTGCTGGAAAAAGCAAAGGATAAAAAGTGCTATGGTAAAGAGTGTAAGCACTACGCAATCCACTATTTTCATGAATAATCAGTTCCCCCTTCTGTCTTTTAAATCAAAAAGATTTCTCGTCATCTTCTTTTTCTCCCCGTACATACGCCCGAATTACATTGTATATTCCGGTAATCAAAGTGAGTATAAGTATGATCCAATGAATGATACAGCCGTTCTCCCCTGTATATGTTGATACAGAATCCCCATCAACTGACATTGCAGTCAGGTCGTATTCTTCCACAGGCTCTGTTTCCGGTTCTGCTTCTTCAGAAGGTTCCGGCACTACCTCAGTCTGCAGCTCTACTTCGTTCTCTGGTTCCGCTTCGGTCTCCGGTTCTGCTTCCTGCTCTGGCTGTGCACCCGCATCTGCCGTTGTGCCCGGAGTTTCCTCCTGCTTTGGTTCTGTTTCTGACGCTGTGTTATTCTGTGTTGCTTCCGCATCCGATGTCTTCACAGGCTTTGTTTCTTCCGCAGTAAGAATTTTCTCGCTATCCTTTGCCTCCTTCTCTACCTTGTTCTTGCTGTCATTGTTCTTCTTGTCGTTATTTTTCTTATCATTATTTTTTTTATTATTCTTCTTATCGTTATCTGTCTTGTCGCTGTCCTTATCTTTCTTATCCTCGTTCTTCGTCACCTTGTCACTGTCGCCGGAACCACTTTCGTTTCCGTTGCTGCTTTCACTGCCGCCGCCACTTTCCGTTTCACCGCCGGGTTCTGTTCCACCGCCGCTTTCACTTCCGCCGCCACTTTCCGTTTCACCGCCACTTTCCGTTTCACCGCCAGGTTCTGTTTCACCACCGGGTTCTGTTTCACCGCCGGGTTCTGTTTCACCACCGGGTTCTGTTCCACCGCCACTTTCACTTCCACCGCCACTTTCATTCTGGGTGTACTGTGCGGTAATCGTCATGTCAGCAGTGATGTTGGTCCGCTCCTTGTCCCAGCCGTCGAAGGTGTAACCGTCGCGCACAGGGTCCTGCGGTGCAACCGCATCCTTTCCGTACACTACATCCTGTTCTGAAAGAATGGTTCCATCATGATCCACAAAGACAACCCTGTAAATCGGCAGCAGATCCATGTGCCATCCATCGTTTTCCTTGATCAGGCGTACCGCCTCGGAAACATAAGTATCTTTTACAAAAAATGTACCAAAGTTTTCGTCCGTGTAAAGCACATAATCCTTCTGGAGTGTTTTCAGCTCACAGGTATATACATCCACAGTCGTCTCAAGATCGATAAACTCAGAGGTCGGCGCTGATTTTCCGTCCAAAAGTGATTCCGGAGTGATGGTCGCATCCTTTTTCAGCCGGAACACCTTTACCGGCGTGTACTTTTTCTCCGTGATCAAATCATACCAGTCATCACAGCCCTCATTTTTACATTCATAATGTTCTTTTCCGTCCTCTGTCCGCGAAACCGGAATCACGGTCTTTTCATAGTCATGCCCCTTCTTCGGGATCGTTTCCTCCTTTTTCTTTTCGCATTCGGTACAGGTGTATATCAATGTTCCTTCATCTGTGCAGGTCGGTGGTACCGTTATCTGTCCTTCATCCCACACATGGTCGTCTGTCTTTGAAATAGGCTCTTTGCGCGTCTCATCACATCTGGTACATGGGTATGTCATCTCGCCCTCCCGGTTGCAGGTCGGCGGTATGGTCACAGTTCCTTCCTCACTCCAGATATGGTCCGAGTATACCGGATACAGATCCAACGCTATTTTTCCATTTGCAAATGTATATGCCGCTCCTCCAAAGTACGCCGGCTCCGTTGCTCCTGCCTGCTCGCTCCATCCCTCAAAATGAGCCTGTGGCAGCGCGAGCTGCTCTGCTGTTGAAAGCGTGACATTTGCCGCATTTCCGGTTACCGGATTTCCGATTACACTGCCATCGGTATTGTGATAGGTTACCGTGTATGTGACCAGCTTGACATTCTTTCCATCGATCGTGAAATCTGCTCCGCTCTTGTCCGGACAGATGTTTGCACTGTCATCCACGACAACAGAGACCTGTTCCTGATCCACAAGCACTGTCGCTCCTGTCCATGTGGTCTTTTCTACCCGCTCATAAAACCAGCCATTCCACTCCCATACTTTTTCCGTCACCTGGGTATCATATCGTGTCACTTTGATTTTGGCTGTTATCTCAATATTGGTATAATCCTTCGGAAAACTTACATTCGCCCGGAATTCATCCGATCCATTATCGTAGAACCGGTTTCCTTCGATGGTTTTCTGCGTTCCATCAGAGAATGTGATTACCGCACATGTAACTCCAACCACTGAAACCTCATAATACACCAGAAGTCCGTTTTCCTCTTTTTCTCCCGTGACATACGTCACACCATTTTCTCCCGCATTTTGATCCGTGAAGGATGCATCTCCCATCTCGATGTCCAGATGCTTGTATTTTTCCCCCTTTTCGTAACGGTCATCATCCCCGAAATTCCATTCGTAGCCATATCCTGCCGCATACACGCTGGCTGCACTCTGGCTGGCTGCCAATGTTCCTAAGACAGCAACGGCTGCGATGCGCTTTATGATATTTCTCTTTTTCATTGTGTCCCTCCTTTACCGTTCCTAGTATATTAGGGTATTCGGAGTGATATGCGAGTGACACAAAAAACCGCAGGGCTTTCTCACCCTGCGTTCACCTCATTACAGCTCCAGAAATTCCTCTTAGAATTTCTTGTCTTTAAAATGCTCCTTTGCAAATTCCATATCCTGAACCAGTTCCAAAGTTCCGAGATACTGTCCCTTTTGATTTCTTACTGCCAGATAGGTGACAAGCATCGTCCTTCCGTTCTTGTCCATCCACACCGGGACACGGTCTAGCGATCCATCCTTAAATCCACCGATGATCTTTCGTACCTGCTGCTCGATCTTTGGCGGGTGACAGGAATAGACCTCACGCCCGATCGCCATTTCCGGTCGTTTGAATACCTTGGTTCCGGCATTAAAATAACGGTTGGTATCGCTGATATCCACAAAGGTTATCTCCAGCGGTATCGTATTAAGTACTGCCTCCAGCTCCTCAACCGTCATGCTTCCACCTGCAAGCACGATCTTTTCATTTTCAAGCACCGAAACAACCTCGCGCTTTGCCTGCTCTGCTTCCTCCCACCTTGCATTCTCCACACCGAAGCTCTCCTCATAATCCTTGGAATCCCTGTAAATTCCATACCATTCTTCCTTCGTAAAATGGAGCGCACAGTTTGGGAAGAGAATGTTTGCCTCTTTGTAGATCATATCATCCGCGCGCTTAAGCACCGCTTCCAGCCGCTTGTTCCATGCCTCATCCCCGGGCTTTGCATCTTTGAGCAGTGCGCTTATCTCGTCCCGGATCTCGTCATCCACCGTCCACATGACATCCGATGGTCCGCTGATGCCATGTACAACCTTAAGCACCGGATACAGCAGATCCCCTTTCTTGGCATAATGCGTGGCAAGCAGACGGATCGCATCCACGTCTGCCCTCGAAAGTGTTCCATCGGCGATTGCCTTCTGGCACACTTTTATCCTGCGTTCAAGCTCTTCGTTTTCCTTTGTAAATGTGTAAAGTGGATGTCCCTCTGTCTTTACAAGCTCTGCGGTGACTGCAAGCTTTTGCTCTTTTACGGAAGCTGCAAATTTCCGTTCCGCCTCCGCAAAATTCTCACTGGAATTTTTCCCGTGAAAAAACGCTGCATGCACATCGCACAGCCGCTGCACCTCTGTGATCGGCGTTCCCGCCTCGATCAGCTGCTGCTCTGCCGCCATGATTTCTGCCGCATCAACCGATTCAAACTCCTTTACAAAATCTGCCCGCACAAGCTCTAAATCCTCTCCCTGTCCGAGTCTCTTTAAGTATTCCTTGATCCTTCCTGTGATCTCTGTTTTCATAACGATAGTTCCTTCCTGCCAGACTTTGGTTTCATTGCCAGCCGCATATATAGTCTCCGGAATTTTGTTCTATCCTATACATTCTGTCTGTCAATTTTCATTTCAAACGGCTTAAGGGAAAGCTCCTCCTCACCGATGGAAAAGCTCTGCTCCCTGTCGGTATCATTAAAAATAAAACGCACTTTGTAGCCGTCCCCCATGCGCTCGGTAAGTTCGACATTATCCGGCAGCGTTTCAACAAATGGCAGTCCACATTCCGTCAGGATATCTCTTACGAGATGCCGGTAAAAAGCCTTTTGTCCCACCGTTCCGATATAATATGCCCTTCCACTTCCATAATGGTTGACCGTTACCGCAGGCTTTCCCTTGAAGAAATCTCCGTCATAATATGCGATAGCTTCTGCCGATTCTGTATGAAGGATATCGCACCATTCGCGGCAGCTAAAGTTTTCCCCGTCCGCAAACTGAACCGGTATCATATCGCGTCCAATCGGATCGTATTCCTCCACATACGCGCCCACCAGCTTGCGGTATACCGTCGGAAGCTGTGACATTATGCAGTTGTTATGTGTGTCCTTAACTCCGCTTCGGTTAGTAAGGATCACGGTTCCACCCTTTTCGGCAAATTCGTACAGCCTCTTTACCGTATTCTCATCCGTCACATACATCTGTGGTGCCGCTACGATCTTATAGCCGGAAATGTCCGCATCCGGTCCGATAATATCAACATTCAGACCATATTTGGAAAAAGCATCGTGAAGCAGACGGATCTGTTCAAAGTAGAACATTCCCTCCGTTTGCGGCTGGAGTTTAAATGCCCACTCGTTTTCCGGGGCATAAATTATTGCAACCTCTGAACGAATCTGCGTATCATTGATAAAATCCAGTGCCTCAGCCGTTTTGCAAAGATGCGCAAACTCCTCAAATCGTCTGCCCGGAACATTGGAATGATCGATCAGCCCGTGCCAGTGCATTTCCGCCCCGCTCACGGCAGTCCGCCACCGGAAATGTATAACCGTGTCCGCACCGTGCGCAAGCGCCTGCAAAGAATATCCCTCCAGCATGCCCGGAGCCGTTGTCCGTGACATCGGTGACCAGCTTCCCAGCCCACCGCTTAACTCTTCCATGATCCAGAAATTGCGGCGTTTTATTCCCCTCATAAGATCCAGATGGAAGCTGTGCGAATAGCATTCCTCTGTATCCTCCGGGATTTTTGTGGTCGGATAATTGTCATACGCGACAAAATCCAGCCCGGAAAATTCCTTGTAAAAATCCGGCATGTTCTGGCAAAACCATGTGTTCGTGGTAATTTTGGTGTCAGGACAGTTTTTTCGGATAATGTCTGTCTGCACACGAAGATATTTTACGGTGCTATCCGATGCATACCGATTGAAGTCAAGCATGAACGCAGGGTTTAACCATGCATGCGGATTGTTTCCGAACGGTGGTCTGATCTGTGTCCATGCGGAATACTCGCCGCTCCAGACATTATTTCCATGTGCCTTATTCATGTTAGCGGGTGTCGTGTACTTCTCCTTCAGCCAGCCACGAAACGAATCTGTACAGTTCTCACAGAAACAAAAATTAGCCTCCAACTCATTGTCGATCTGCCATGCGACCACCGCCGGATTTTTGGCATAATGCTTTGCCATTTTTTCAATGATCCGCTTCGCATATTCCAGAAAATGCGGATTATTCATGCATCTGTGCCCGCGTATGTATGCATCGTTTTTTCGCCCGTCACGCCCGGTCGGGATAATATCCGGATATTTCTCGCAGAGCCAGAGCGGCGGACAGTTCGTCGGCGTGCAGAGCACGACATCAATTCCCCGCTTTGCAAAAATCTCTATGATCTCGTCCATCCATTCAAAATGGAACTCATTTTCAATCGGTTCAAATCTGCACCATGCGAACTCTCCCATCCGTACAAGCTTTACTCCCGTTTTCTGCATCAGATCCGCATCGCTTGTCCAAAGTGATCTGTCCCAATGCTCCGGGTAATAATCTACGCCTATTTTCATATTGTTCCCCCATTATTTCCAAAAACAAAAAGTCCATTACAGACATCAGAAAAATCTCTGCAATTTGTAATGGACTTTATTATTAAAATTCAAATTCCTTCTCTTTATGCTTGGATGAAGCAACCGCCTCTTCCCCCTCACATTTGAAAAAATCATCCGTTTCATCGCACAACTCTATCATTTTGCGAATCTGCCTCAGTTTATCCTTTTTCCCATAGGAGGCTCCGACGTAATAATGTGTACCCATGGCTTCAAACTCTCTGTATATTCTAAAATAAGTCGGCTTGGAATCTACGGTTCCCGGAGCCACCACATCAGACGCACATTTTACTGAAGTCAATGTAACTAATCTGTTGATTTTCTCCGGGCACTTTTTTACAAGTTTCTCAAAAACATCAAACATCATATCTGCCTGTGTGCCTTCCTTACGCGCCCCGTCTACGATATATGTTTCCTTTCCGGAAGCATCCGATGTAGAAGAGTTTCCTTTCGTCCTATTCTTAACAACAGGCAATTCCATGCCCTCTATCTTCAATATATCACGATCTTCTCCTGCAAAATCTAGCAAATTTGCAATAAGACTAAGCTTAGCAGACATATTGTAAGCTGTTCCGATACAAACCTGTTTCTCTGCGAACTTTGCAGTGTAGCATACACGAAAATAGGATTTCATCTCATCTGTTCTGTTTTCTTTTTTAGAATAATCAACAGAACTCAGACATGAGAAGGCATTGATAGCATCCTCAATCATATCCTGATGTTGTTTCAATACGGAGCCAAATATCTGTATCATAAATTCTGATTGATTTCCGGTGTGCTTCTGTCCATATAGTTCATAGGAGATGTCTCCAGTAGTGGAGAATACTTTCTTATTATCAGGAACATGTTCGACCTCAATGTCAGCAATGTTACTATCTGCTTCTTCTATATTCTCCTCTTCATTTCTTTCTGCGGAATCCGACAAGATAGTTTCGTCAGTATCGTCATTTTCTTGCAATTCCTGGTTCTCTGCATAATATGGGTGCCTATATACATCGTGGGTATCAAAAACGGTGCTTGCATCATAATTTACATCCTTATAATTGCCATTCATATCATTATATTCAAACCAATCGTCAAACAAATCCTGAATAAAACTGTAATAATCCAGCGCACCATCCTCGATACTCTCCTCAAGATTGTTCATGTATTCGTTCACCATTTCGTCAACGTTTTTTTCCTCGGCATTCTGACTTTCCTTTTTCAAACGGCTTTTCCAGCACAAAGTTTCCAGACCTTTTCGGAGCATTTCGCTTTCCTTTGTGCTTAGTTTTTTAGTCATTTTTGAAAATGCCTCTTCGTACTCTTTTTCGAATTCTGCATCTTCGTCCACCATTTTCTTTGCAGACAAGTCGATAACGTCCATCGGTATAACCTTGTATTTCGGTGAGTGGCGCTTATTCTCAATAAAAGATGATCTCAACAATAGTAATTCAATTAGGCAAGCCATGCTCCTATAATAATGCTTGCTCCGAAAACATGCTGCCTGAACGCAACGATCACTTCGGATTCTCTTGCATAACAAATCAATCCAACTCTCCTCACTTCCGTGATTCTCGAAATCCAGGTCCATGATCACATTGTAGCCCTGACGAATCCATTCCAGAACCTTCCTCATTACTTCCTCTTTATCCTTGTGGGAATAGGAAACAAAAATATAAGATTTATTCGAGTCAAATCCTTTATCATTTGTTATGAACTCTTTGATTTCATTCTCTATTTCCTGGCTTGTCATCTGGCTGATTTCTTTCATTACTTTTCTCCCCTGATCTTCTTTTCATATAGTAGTGGCATTAAATCATACTTACAATAAGCAGGCAGATTTTTTGCCAAATCATCCCATGTACACAGGCACGGGTTTTCCAAATGGATATCGTCCTTTTCTGCCTTGAACGATTGCGTTGCTCCCCAGCCACATGCTGCTGTAAAATAACACCATCTCCTGTGTTCCATACGTGACACCTCACTTATCACCTTATAATTGTCTGTATCACTCTGGATCCTTGCAAACGCCTCATCCGACAGATTATATTTCCATTCACCATTCTCCTGTCGAAGCAGCATACCATCTTTTCCAAACCACTTTTCCAAATCCTCATCTGAAATGTTTTTCATTATTGCATGATTTACCTTTGCATGCTGTGAAATTGCTCTGCTTGCATTCCTTCGGAATAATGTGAGATGTCTCCATTCCTCCGCAGCAGTCTGCTTTTCATCCTGCTTATCTTCTTTAGGTATCGCAAAAGAATTATATATATGATTAAACAACTTTGCGTCAGAATCTATCTTTTCCTGTATTAAGTCTGACAATGAAACCGCATTACATGTTGACTCTATTGCAACCACATTCGCATATGTATCATCATTTCCATTTATATATTTTTCCATGATCTGATCCAACTCCATCCGGATCGCATATGGAGCCTTTGTATTATCCATATATCGCTTCACTTCCGTTAAACAGTGAAGGCTTACATCCGGATCCTCTACACATATGGCAATATAAGTAAACCTGTTCTCCGCACCAAGCTCCCTCAGCTGTTCTTGGAATTTCTTATACCGAATATCCATTTTTCGGAATCTAAAGGTAAGCGTTCCGTCCGCCTTGTCACTTCCAATAGATATTTCCTGATCTTGAATAGATACATATTTCTCATTAAAATGATTTTCAAAAATACTTTTCTGTTTTTCTATATCATTGTCTATTATATCAATCACAATATCGTTATTGCTTCCTGTAACCCCCATATTCATTGCCTGAAGTAATAATTGTTGTCCTAATTTTCCAAAACCGATGATCAGCAGGTGCAAATTCCAATCATTTGGATCTGGATAGCGGTCCTGTTGTTCCATATAATATTTTTGAAGAGGGCACGCATCTAAAAGTTTTCTGATTCTAAGCTCCGGTATGCTCACAATTTCAAGGTCTGAAACAAATTTTCCGCTCTTTAACTTTGTATCGTGATAATCCTCGATGATTTTCCGTATGCCATCATCCTCGCATCTACAGAAAAATTTAATCTGGTCATTCCTTTCCCCTAGTTCAATTGAGTGAAAGAAATGATATATTGAAAAGTTTCTCGATGACGATTCCTCAAAAAGGATTATATCCTGTACGAGGTCAACTTCCAATTGTCTAAGGAAATAACTTACCTGCTTCGGATCATTCTGTATTGATAAGATATCAACGTTATGAATAACTACTCCCTTTTTTATCAGATCTGCCGTTTCTTTATCAGAGATACTCTCCGCCGTCACCAAATGAATCTTGCATTTGCTTTCATCGTCGAGCTTCAGATCCTCAGACGACAACAATGCCTTCACCTCAGTGTTATATCCGAAAATAATCACATGCCAGTACTTTTTATGTCGAAAGATTGCGAGACGCAACTTTGTGAACTTCTGAATGATCTTATAGCAAAAACTCAACGTACAATATGGTGCGGTAAAACATGCTACTCCATAACTGTACCCCAATACTTTATATCCCCAGCCTTCATTTTCCGCTATATATTTTGCAAGATCCCCAAAAGAAATATTAGCTTTAAACGTAAAGGCCTTAATACTGTTTTGCAATACCGTTAAAAAATAAAAAAAATCATTTTCAATAGCTCTGTAATAAATCATTCCATAGGAAAAAGTAACAACAAATGATAGTACTGCCAATCCCAAAAGTGCTTTTCCCATCTGTTCACTAAGTTTTTTATTCATCTTTTGTCCCCTTTTTTAATTCTTCGCTCACAGCAATCTAAATCGCATACTTCTAGTATAATCAACCATTCCCAAAATACAATTCGAATTTTCGCCATTTAACTATCCCAAACGTAGCATTCCAACATATTTGCATCAAGCAATCCTTTATCTATTCCCTAGTCGTCCATACGATCTGTGCAATATTCCCTGTTGCTTTCCTCTATATCCGCTTTACTTATAATCCTCCGACACATCAAAAAACTCCCTTTCCCCGCTGATATAGTCCGCATAAGCCAGCTCCGGATCTTTTCCCCGGAATACTATGCATAGTCCGCACATATCGCAGTCTGCAATACACTTGAATGTGTCCTTGATATATTGTCTTCGTTCCTCTTCCGTGGAATGCATAATCTCCGGTGCTCTCATCAGCTCACCTACTTTACCATTCCGGAATTGCTTCTGTATTCCTCATTCAACTGGCGCAGCTCTTTCTCCCCGTTAATGTATGGCTCATAGAATGCGTCAACCGATCCACCGCCTAAATTGTCACAGCCATTGCAGAAATCACAGGCTCCGCCGCACTGGCTCAACCCCTCCTGTACAATGCGGATACGCTCCTCTCTTGTTGTGTCCTTTATCAATATGCTTTTTGATTCCATGTCATAGTCCTCCAATTTCTTTGAGTCCGTGTTTCTTCGCTTTAAAACATTACGGTCCATAAAAAACCTCGTAGGCTTTTGTTCTACTTTTTTCTACAGGCATGGTATATCTGAGATAAATCATTTATATCCATGTCATACCCTTTCCTTTTTCCAAGGCTCTCAAACCCACGCTTTGAAACTATTACACTAATTCAATGCGAATAGTAAATTCATTCGGAAGATTGTAAATCTCCTTTTTTAAGAATACATCCATTGTATCCTCTCCGCGACTTCCAATTTTTCCATTTTCAATGTGTTTTGTAGCTCTCTTGTGATGGTTATTTCACATTTTCCTGCTTAACCATCACATTTTGTAGCTCCCTTGTGATGGTTATTGCGCATTTTTCCTCTTAACCATCACATTTTGCGTTTTCCTTGTGATGGTTATTGGCCATTTTCCCGTTTAGCCATCACATTTTGCAACTCTCATGTTATGGTTATTTCACAATTCCCCGCTCAGCCATCACATTTTGCGTTTTCCTTGTG
This sequence comes from Agathobacter sp., assembly GCA_022769125.1. GTDB lineage: Bacteria > Bacillota > Clostridia > Lachnospirales > Lachnospiraceae > Roseburia. Next base: position 991 of record JALEKN010000043.1, on the reverse strand, counting down.
ATGGTTATTTCACATTTTTCCTCTTAACCATCACATTTTGTGATTTTGCGTGATGGTTATTGCGCATTTTTTCTCTTAACCATTACATTTTGTGATTTTCGCGTGATGATTAATAGATAGCTTCCAATTTATAAAAATAAGTATACCCTACTAACAGTACATTTGCCAGCCAATCCTGAAATCAATAATTGCACTTTTGTACAACAAAAAAGAGGAAACCTCTCCAAATGAAAGGCTTCCTCTTTCTCAAATGTAGTGCAGAAGATGGGACTTGAACCCTGTCCATTACTCGAAAACCTAGAAAAGAAAGGCATTTGCTGATCGCTATATCTCGGGTACCTCACCCGGTACCTCACTTTTGGTATCACCAAGAGTCACCCTAAAAAGAAAAAGAAGTCTAACTCACTCAGCAGCTACGGCTTCTTTTTCTTTTCATTTTACTTCTATTATTCCGAAATACTATTCACAATACTCTTTACTTTTCCTACATCACCATCAAAGCACAAATCCGCGAAAAACCGAATTTGATACTCGATAATCGCTTCGATGGAATGTAAAGGATGTATGTAACACTCTCTTTTCTGATGGTATGTGGTTACATAGCCTTTTCTCTTTAAACGCATCACAAAAGTTGCGATTGTATTGCGGTTGTAATGGTCACCTTTTTCATAATCATATGGGACACTCTCAATAAGTTCCTTAAGCGAAATATCGCCTTCCTTTGCCCATATCTGTTTCATGATTATTTGTTCCTGAATTGTTAGAAGTTCCATTGATTTTTCTCTCTTTGCTTATTTCATACTTTTATATTGTACAACATATCAGGAAGCTTTTGTATGAAAAAATTGACTTCTTCCTGTTCCACAACTTTTCGAATTTCCATTTCGATCTCATCAATCACATCTGAAAGCACCGAACATGCGTCCTGCATCGGATCATCCAAATTCTCAGAGGCCTGGAGTCCTCTAAGGATTGCCTCTATTCCTTTGAG
>JALEKN010000066.1 GCA_022769125.1 Agathobacter sp. | reverse complement strand
GGTGATCGAGAAGGATATTACCTTTTATTCCACATGTGAACATCATTTTATGCCATTTTTTGGAAAGGCGCATGTCGCATATATTCCGGATGGCAAGGTGGTCGGAATCAGCAAGCTTGCAAGGACGGTCGAGGTATATGCAAAACGGCCGCAGATTCAGGAAAAGCTTACCGCACAGATCGTAGATGCACTTATGGAATATTTAAATCCAAAGGGCGCGATCGTTATGATCGAGGCAGAGCATATGTGCATGACGATGCGCGGCATCAAAAAGCCGGGCAGCAAAACTGTGACATTTGCGGCAAGAGGTGCATTTGAACAGAAGGAATTGGCAGATCGCTTTTTCCAGCTTGTAAAGTAGGTTATCGGATCGGAGGATGCAAGATGCAGATTGGAACAAAACAATTCGATACAGATCATCAGGTATATGTAATGGGAATCCTCAATGTGACACCGGATTCATTTTCGGATGGAGGCAGGTGGAATAATAAAGATGCTGCACTGTTCCATACGCAGCAGATGATTGATGAGGGTGCGGCAATCATTGATGTCGGTGGAGAATCGACAAGACCGGGCTACACAAAGATTTCTGATGAGGAGGAAATCGAGCGGACAGCTCCGATTATTGAACAGCTCCGCGCACAATTCGATATTCCGATCTCTATTGATACTTATAAGAGCCGCGTGGCGCAGGCAGCAGTAAAGGCGGGCGCAGATCTGGTCAATGATATATGGGGACTAAAATATGATCCGGATATGGCGGGCGTGATTGCTGACAGCAAAGTGGCCTGTTGTCTGATGCACAACCGGACAAATGAGGAGTATGACATTTTCATGGAGGATATGCTGTCTGACCTGAGAGAGACGGTTGCGCTTGCAAGGCAGGCAGGTATTGCAGATGACAAGATCATATTAGATCCGGGTGTCGGCTTCGCAAAATCTTACGAGAATAACCTTGAGGCCATACAAAAGGTTGGAAGATTAAAGGAGCTGGGATATCCGGTGCTGCTTGGCACCTCGAGAAAATCCGTAATAGGACTGACCCTAGATACCGACCGAAGTGAGCGTGTGGAGGGAACAATTGCAACCTCTGTGTACGGGGTACTGCAGGGATGTGCGTTTGTCCGTGTACATGATGTAAAGGAGAATCTGCGCGCAATCCGGATGATGCAGGCAATTATGAATGGAAAGAGAATCTGATATGAATGATTATATAGAAATTACGGGACTGAAGGTATTTGCTTATCACGGGGTTCTGGATGATGAGAAGAAAAACGGGCAGGAATTTTTCCTAAGTGCCCGTTTGTTCTATGATATGCGGCCGGCAGGAACATCGGACCGATTGGAGCAGGCTTTAAACTATGCGGATGTCTGCGCTTATATGACGAATGTTTTTACAGAGAAACGTTTTGACCTGATTGAGGCGGCAGCGGAGCATTTGTGTGAGGCACTTTTAATGCATTATCCGGCGCTGAAAAAAATCAAACTGACACTTGAAAAGCCACATGCACCGATCGGGCTGCCATTTCAGAACGTTTCTGTCAATATGGTAAGATGCTGGCATACTGCATATCTGGCGGTTGGATCTAACATGGGAGACAGCAGAGAAATTATCGAGGATGCTGTCCGGCAGCTTCAGGGGGATTCAAAAATCCAAAATCTTAAGATGTCAGACCTGATCACTACAAAACCATACGGTCCGGTAGAACAGGACGATTTTTTAAACGGATGCATGAGAATTGAAACACTCTATGATCCGGAGGAACTGCTTGCTTTCTTACATGGCATTGAGGCGGCTGCCGGACGCAAACGGGAGATACACTGGGGACCGCGCACATTGGATCTGGATATCATCTTCTATGACGATCTGGTGTATGAGAGCGAGGATCTTATCATTCCACATGTGGATATGCATAACCGGACTTTTGTCTTAGAACCACTGTTACAGCTCTGTCCGGGATACCGGCACCCGGTGCTCGGACAGACCGTATCACAGCTGTATCACAATCTCTAAAAAGGAACCATCTATGAAAATCTTACTGACGGCAGTTAATGCCAAATACATACACTCCAATCCTGCTGTACATATTCTAAAGACATATGCAGCGGAGTGGAGTGATCACATCGAGGTGGCAGAGTACACCATCAATCAACAGACAGAAAGTATCCTTGCGGATATTTATAACAGAAAACCGAATGTGATTGCATTTTCCTGCTATATCTGGAATTGGAACACCATCGAACGGCTGATCGGGGAATTACCAAAAATTCTTCCGCAAATTCAAATATGGCTCGGGGGCCCGGAGGTGACATATGATGCAACAAAGCGTCTGGAAGAGCTTCCGGCTGTCACGGGAGTGTTTGTCGGAGAGGGGGAAGAGAGCTTTCGGGATGTTGCGACATACTATTGCAGCAAAACCGGGAGTCTTGAACAGATTCCGGGACTTTGTCTGCAACAGTATGGGTATACCGGAAACCGACAACCTATGGAGATGGATCGGGTTCCATTTTTCTATAATGACCTGACGGATTTTGAAAATAAGATCATGTATTATGAGAGCAGCAGGGGCTGCCCGTTTTCCTGCAGCTACTGTCTGTCCTCAGTGGATAAGAAGGTACGGCTGCGAAGCCTTTCGCTGGTGCTCCCGGAGCTTCAGTTCTTTTTGGACAAAAAGGTGCCACAGGTCAAGTTTGTTGACCGGACCTTTAACTGCAATCATGCACATGCGATCGGAATCTGGAAGTATCTGCTTGAACATGACAATGGCGTGACGAATTTTCACTTTGAGATATCAGCAGATCTGTTAAATGAGGAAGAACTGGATATTCTGTCAAGGATGCGCCCGGGGCTGGTGCAGCTTGAAATCGGTGTACAGTCAACAAATCCCAAAACAATACAGAAAATCCACAGGACGATGGATCTGGATAAGCTTAAGCAGATCGTAGCTCGCATCCATGAGATGAGGAACATCCATCAGCACATTGACCTGATCGCGGGGCTTCCCTATGAGGATTACGCGTCATTTGCGGACAGCTTCAACGAAGTGTATGCCATGCAGCCGGATCAGCTGCAGATGGGATTTTTAAAGGTACTTAAGGGGGCATATATGGCTGCACATACCGCAGATTACGGACTTGTATTTGGTTCATATCCACCATACGAAGTGCTTGCGACGAACTGGCTTGGCTATGCAGAGGTGCTTAAGCTGAAAAAAGTTGAGGAGATGGTAGAACTCTATTACAATTCCAATCAGTTCGTGCACACGCTTTGTGTATTGGAAAAGGCATTTGCAAGTCCGTTTGCAATGTTTGAGACACTGGGAAATTATTTCGAAGAGAACGGATTGTTTGTCAATAAACCGGCGAGAAGCTACCGCTATGAAGTGCTGCTGGAATTTGCAATGTCATACGACAAGGAGAATACAGCACTTTATAAAGAACTGCTGACTTATGACATATATCTCAGGGAAAAATGCAAGAGCAGGCCCACATTTGCAACGGACTTGTCCGCTTATCGGAATGAGTTGCGGAAACGGGAAAAGGACAAACGAAATCACATTGATATCTTTTGTTTTCCGGTCTGGGAAACAGACGCGCAAAAGATTCAAAAAGGTACGAAAGTACCGGTATTTCTGGAGTTTGACTACGAAAAAAGAGATCCGCTTACGCATAATGCTAAGGTGCGGAAACTGCTTTAATTATTTTCCACAAATCAATTTGTGAAAAGGGGAAAATATTGTAAAAATTTTTTATTGTTTTTTTACATATTCTTTGCTAATCTTTTTATGTCAGTTGTACGACAGAAAATACTCGAAAGGGAGAACAAAAATGAAAAAGTTATGTGCATTGGCGCTCAGCCTGGCCATGGTTTTCACACTTGGCGCATGTGGTAATTCCGCATCTACCAATGAGGGAACCGACGGAACTGCTGAAAACGGAAACACCGCGGAGACAACCGCAAAGAGTGACATTAAGATGGGATTCATTTGTCTTCATGATGAGAACTCCACCTACGACTTAAACTTCATCAACGCAGCAAAAGAGGCTTGCGATGAGATGGGAGTTGAGTATGTGATCAAGACAAACATTCCGGAGGGACAGGAATGTTACGATGCAGCCTGCGAGCTTGCAGACAGCGGATGTGACATCGTGTTTGCGGACAGCTTTGGACATGAGGATTATGTGATCGAAGCTGCAAAGGAATACCCGGATGTCCAGTTTGCTCATGCAACCGGAACAAAGGCTCACACCGAGAATATCAGCAATTTCCACAATGCGTTTGCTACAATCTTTGAGGGTCGTTACCTTGCAGGTATCGCTGCAGGCTACAAGTTAAACGAGATGATCGCAAACGGTACCATTACCGAGGATCAGGCAAAGATCGGTTACGTTGGTGCATTTACTTATGCGGAAGTTATTTCTGGATATACATCATTCTTCTTAGGCGCACGTTCTGTATGTCCGAGTGCTACCATGGAAGTTACCTTCACCGGTTCCTGGTATGATGAGACGGCAGAGAAGGAAGGTGCAAACACCCTGATCAATGATGGCTGTGTATTGATCAGCCAGCATGCAGATTCCATGGGTGCTCCTACCGCATGTGAGACTGCAGGTGTTCCGAATGTTTCTTACAACGGAAGCACCGAGAGTGCATGCCCGAACACCTTTATTGTTTCCTCCAGAATTGATTGGGCTCCGTACTTCAAGTACCTCATCGAGAGCGTGACAAACGGTACAGAGATCGCAGCAGACTGGACCGGAACACTTGCTACCGGCTCCGTAGTCCTTACCGACCTTGGAACTGCAGCAGCGGACGGAACACAGGATGCAATCGATGCAGCAAAGGCAGAGCTTGAGGCTGGAACACTTCATGTATTCGATACCACAACATTTACTGTAGGTGGTGAGCAGCTTACCAGCTATATGGCAGACGTTGATACCGATGCAGCTTATGAAGGAGATCATGAGGCAATCGTTGACGGATACTTCAACGAGTCTGGCGACGGACTTCGTTCAGCTCCGTTCTTCAATGTACAGATTGATGGTATCACACTTCTTGACACCAAATTCTAATTGTTATAAATTAGTTAGAGAGCATAGTTAAAACAAAGAGTCACAAGGTGACTCTTTGTTTTGCTGTATAGGAAATTGGATGGGACTTCCTATGCAGCAAAATGACCGGATATCATACATAAATGGAGGAAAACATAGTGGAGGCAAAGACAGCAGCAGTATCCATGAGAAATGTCACAAAGACCTTCGGATCGGTTGTGGCAAATGACAAGGTTTCCCTGGATATATACAAAGGGGAAATCCTAGCTCTGCTCGGAGAGAACGGAAGCGGAAAGACAACGCTTATGAATATGCTTTCCGGAATCTATTACCCGGATGAGGGACAGATCTTTATCAATGGAAAGGAAGAACTGATCCGCTCGCCGAAGGATGCATTTGCACTCGGAATCGGTATGGTGCATCAGCATTTTAAGCTGGTAGACGTACTGACTGCAACTGAGAATATTATCTTGGGACTAAAGGGCAGACTCAGGCTGAAGGAGGCAGAGAAAAAGGTTCGGGAAATCTGTGACAAGTATGGATTTAACATTGATCCCTCAGCAAAGATCTACGATATGACTGTGTCTGAGAAGCAGACGGTTGAGATCATCAAGGTGCTTTACCGTGGAGCGGATATCCTGATTTTGGATGAGCCGACTGCGGTATTGACACCGCAGGAGACAGAAAAGCTTTTCAAGGTACTTCGTGCAATGCGCAACGATGGCAAATCCATCATCATCATCACGCACAAGATGCATGAGGTAGAGGAGCTGTCTGACCGTGTGGCTATCCTTCGCAAGGGAGCATATGTCGGTGAAATGAAGACTTCTGAGACGAATGCTGCGGAGATGACCAATCAGATGGTCGGACACACGGTAAGCCTAAATATCGAGCGCCCTGTGCCGGTAAATCCGAAAGCAAGAATTGAGGTAAAGGGGCTGAACGTCCGGGGACCGGAGGGAAACCTGAAGCTAAAGGATGTCAGCTTTACAGCCAATTCCGGAGAGATCCTCGGTATTGCAGGTATTTCCGGATGCGGGCAGAAGGAGCTGCTTGAGGCAATCGCAGGACTTCAGCCGGCGGAGAGCGGAAGTATCTCTTATATTTCCGATGATGGAAGCAGGGAGGAAATCTTAGGGACGGATCCACTTAAGATTGCAGATCTCGGTGTCGTGCTGTCCTTTGTACCAGAAGATCGTCTGGGCATGGGACTGGTCGGCAGCATGGATATCGCCGACAACATGATGCTCCGTTCGTTCCGTCAGGGACACTCTGCATTTACAGACCGCAAGGCACCGCAGAAGCTTGCGAAGGAGGTCGTAGACGAACTAGAGGTTGCAACTCCAAGTATCGCAACACAGGTGAGAAAACTGTCCGGTGGAAACGTACAGAAGGTCCTTGTAGGACGGGAGATTGCAGCAGCACCTACTGTACTGCTCACTGCATATGCAGTGCGTGGACTTGATATCAATTCTTCCTATACAATTTATGATCTGATCAACAGACAGAAGCAGGCGGGAGTAGCAGTTATTTATGTTGGAGAGGATCTGGATGTCCTCTTAGAGCTGTCCGACCGTATATTGGTTCTCTGTGACGGACAGGTCAGTGGCATTGTGGACGGACGTAGTGCAGACAAGAATGAGGTCGGCCTGATGATGACTAAGGTAGGGGGAGCAAACGAATGAACGAGAAGAAAAAAGAACCCTTATTTCACATTGTAAAAAGAGGGGATGTATCCAATGCAACAGCATGGAAGGTTCGCGCAATCGGTATTATAGCGGCGCTTATCGTATGTGCCCTGATCACAACTGTCTTAACCGGAGATAATCCGATCAGCGTATATGCGACAATGGTATCGGGTGCATTTGGCTCTGCCAGAAAGACATGGATCACATTCCAGAATCTTGCAATCCTTTTAATTATATCACTTGCACTTACCCCGGCGTTCCGCATGAGATTCTGGAACATCGGAGGAGAGGGACAGGTACTTATCGGAGGTCTTGCTTCCGCTGCATGCATGATCTGCCTGGAAGGAAAGCTTCCAAACGCTGCAGTGATTCTCTGCATGATAGCTGCAAGCATGGCAGCAGGCGCATTATGGGGCTTTATACCGGCACTCTTTAAGACACTGTGGAATACAAATGAGACTTTGTCCACACTTATGATGAATTATATCGCAACGCAGCTTGTTGCATTTTTTACGGTTGTATGGGAGGTGCCGAAGGGATCTGGTAAGATCGGTATCATCAATCAGAACACGAACACCGGATGGCTTCCGGAGGTTGGTAACCGGTATTTGCTGGCAATTATAGTGGCACTTGCAATCACGCTATTTATGCATATCTATCTGAAGTACAGCAAGCATGGTTATGAAATCTCTGTTGTCGGCGAGAGCGAGCGTACCGCACGCTATGTCGGCATCAAGGTTGAAAAGGTTATCATCCGGACGATGATTTTATCCGGTGCACTCTGCGGAATCGCAGGACTGCTTCTGGTTGGAGGAATCAACCACACCGTTACCACGACAATTGCGGATGGTCAGGGATTTACTGCTGTTATGGTTTCCTGGCTTGCCAAGTTCCATCCGGTGGCAATGATCTTTACCAGCTTTTTGATCGTATTTATGGATCGTGGAGCAAGTGAGATCTCCACAGTATTCGGATTGAACCAGTCCTTTGCGGATATCCTGACAGGTATCATTTTGTTCTTTATCATCGGTTCTGAATTTTTTATTACATATAAGATCAGCTTTCGCAAGAAAGCGCAGAGAAAGGAGGAAGCATAATGTTTGATCTGGTTGCATTTATTCCAAGAGCGGTAGGACAGGGAATACCGCTTTTGTTCGGAAGTACGGGAGAGATATTGACAGAGAAATCCGGCAACTTAAATCTTGGTATTCCGGGTGTTATGTATGTTGGTGCCATCAGTGGTGTCATCGGTTCCTTTTTCTATGAGCAGTCAGCAGGGGGAGCGGATAATATGAATGCATTTCTTACAATCGCCATTCCAATGCTGTGCTCTTTGTTAGGCTCCCTTATCATGGGCCTGATCTATTGCTTCCTTACGGTTTCCCTCCGGGCGAACCAGAATGTAACGGGACTTGCGATGACAACGTTTGGCATCGGAGTCGGCAACTTCTTTGGAGGTTCTTTGATCAAGCTTGTCGATGCAGATGTACCATCCATCGCGTTGTCTGCAACGAGCGCCTATTTTTCAAAGTCGCTTCCGTTTGCGGATAAGACCGGATGGTTTGGCAAGATCTTCTTATCATATGGATTCCTGGCATACCTTGCAATTGTTGTCGCACTTATATGCGGATATATCTTAAAGTCCACAAGGATCGGGCTTCATCTGCGTGCCGTCGGAGAAAATCCGGCAACTGCGGATGCCGCAGGAATCAACGTAACCCGCTATAAGTATGTTGCAACCTGTGCGGGATGTATGATTGCCGGACTTGGCGGCCTGTATTATGTTATGGATTACGCTTGCGGTGTATGGTCAAATGATGCATTCGGCGACAGAGGCTGGCTTGCAATCGCACTTGTAATCTTCTGTATCTGGAGACCGAATATCGGAATTCTTTCCTCCATTCTGTTTGGAGGACTTTACATCCTGTATCTGTACCTTCCGACCGGTATGGATCACATGGAATACAAGGAGATCTATAAGATGATCCCATATCTGGTAACTATGGTCGTACTTGTGATCACAAGTATGCGCAACAAGCGGGAAAACCAGCCGCCGGCATCCCTTGGACTGTCGTACTTCAGAGAGGAACGGTAGCGGATGCTTTCGGGGCGTGGAGTGAAATAGAAATAAAGAGAGAGAAGAAACGGAGAGGATTTATAGATGAACTATGATGTAGCAATAATCGGTGCGGGACCGGGAGGTATTTTCTCGGCGTATGAATTTGCATTGAAGAGACCGGATCTTAAAGTCGCTGTATTTGAGGCGGGCTATTCACTGGACAAAAGACATTGCCCAATCGATGGCGACAAGGTAAAGAGTTGTATCAAATGCCCGACCTGCGCGATCATGAACGGATTTGGAGGTGCGGGAGCATTTTCCGATGGAAAATATAATATCACAAATGATTTTGGCGGCACTTTGTATGAATACATCGGCAAGGACAAAGCCATCGAGCTTATGAAGTATGTGGATGACATCAATGTCAAGCACGGTGGAAGTGAGACAAGAATGTTCTCGACTGCCGGGAGCGAGTTTAAGAAGATCTGTATGCAGAATAAGCTGACACTTCTTGAGGCATCTGTGCGTCACCTTGGCACAGATATCAACTATATCGTTCTGGAAAATCTCTACAACGAGTTGAAAGACAAGGTAGATTTCTTTTTCCATACACCGGTGGAGAAGATTGAGCTTATCGATGGTGGATACCATCTGATCTACAAGGACGGCAGCATCGACGCTAAAAAGTGTATTATCTCCGTTGGAAGAAGCGGGAGCAAGTGGATGGAGACGGTCTGCAATGACCTTGAGATCCCGACCAGCTCCAACCGTGTAGATATCGGTGTGCGTGTGGAGCTTCCGGCAGTTATCTTTGCACACCTGACCGATCAGCTTTACGAGAGCAAGATCGTGTACCGCACGGAAAAGTTTGAGGACCGTGTACGCACCTTCTGTATGAACCCATACGGAAGTGTCGTAAATGAGAATACAAACGGAATCGTGACCGTAAACGGACACAGCTTCGAAGATCCGAAGAAGAGAACCGAGAATACCAACTTTGCTCTTTTGGTTGCAAAGCATTTCTCAGAACCGTTTAAGGATAGTAACGGATATGGTGAGAGTATCGCAAGGCTTTCCAACATGCTCGGCGGCGGTGTCATCGTCCAGCGTTTCGGAGATCTTGAACGTGGTAGAAGAAGTACCGCAAAGCGTATCGAAGAGGGAACCGTCCGTCCGACGCTTGCGGCGACCCCGGGTGACTTAAGCCTTGTTCTTCCAAAGCGTATCATGGATGGAATCATCGAGATGATTTATGCGCTTGACAAGATCGCACCGGGTACTGCGAATGACGATACACTTCTCTACGGAGTGGAGGTCAAGTTCTACAATATGGAAGTTAAGCTGGATGAGCATCTGGAGACCAAACACCCGGGACTGTATGTGATCGGGGACGGAAGCGGCGTAACCCATTCCCTTTCCCACGCATCTGCAAGTGGTGTCTATGTTGCAAATGAGATTATGGAGGCTATGTAAGCATGGCGGGTTCATCATTGGGCAATATTTTTCGCATAACAACCTGGGGAGAGTCCCACGGAAGAGGCATCGGTGTTGTTGTGGACGGGTGCCCGGCGGGGCTGCCGCTGTGTGAGGCGGATATCCAGAGCTATCTCGACCGCAGAAAGCCGGGACAGTCGAAGTATACGACGCCCCGCAAGGAGGCAGACGCGGTGGAAATCCTTTCCGGCGTGTTTGAGGGAAAGACAACAGGAACCCCGATCTCCATGGTCGTGTGGAATACGAACCAGCAGTCCAAGGATTACAGCGAGATCGCTTCCTATTATCGTCCGGGACATGCGGATTATTGTATGGATGAAAAATACGGCTTCCGAGATTACAGAGGCGGTGGCAGAACCTCTGGCAGAGAGACGATCGGGCGTGTGGCGGCAGGTGCGATCGCGGCGAAGCTTTTAAAGGAGATGCACATCAAGATCACGACCTACACCAAATCAATCGGACCAGTCGAGATCAATATGGAGCGTTTCAATCTGGAAGCAATGACGGAAAATGCCTTGTATATGCCGGATCAGACTGCGGCGGAGGAGGCGGAATACTATCTGGAGAGCTGCCTAAAGGAGCACAACTCTGTGGGAGGTGTCGTAGAGTGCGTGGTAACCGGACTTCCGGTCGGACTCGGTGATCCGGTTTTTGATAAGCTAGACGCCAATCTCGCCAAGGCGATTGTATCCATCGGGGCTGTAAAGGGCTTTGAAGTCGGGGATGGCTTTGCTGTAGCAAAGAGCACGGGACTTAGTAATAACGATGCCTTTTATGTGGAAGAAAATGGAAAGGTCGGAAAGCGGACAAACCATGCGGGAGGTACGCTCGGCGGAATGAGCGACGGAACGCCGTTAGTATTCCGCGCGGCATTTAAACCAACCCCATCGATCGCCGCAACCCAGCAGACGGTAAATAAGGACGGCGAGGAGCTTTCCATCAGTATCAAGGGACGACATGATCCGATCATTGTTCCAAGAGCGGTTGTCGTCGTGGAGGCGATGGCGGCAATTACGATCCTAGATCTGTTGTTGTCCAATATGACCGCAAGAGTGGACAGAATTGTTGATTTTTATGATAAGAAAATGGAGTAATCTATGGCAACATATGAATTGTTAAAGCAGGAAGGACGTGCCAAGCGCGGTGTTTTTCATACGGTGCACGGCGACATCCAGACGCCTGTATTTATGAATGTCGGTACAGTCGGCGCGATCAAGGGCGCTGTATCGACACAGGATTTGAAAGAAATCAAATGTCAGGTGGAATTGTCAAACACCTACCATCTGCATGTGCGCACAGGAGACAAGCTGATCAAGGAGGTCGGCGGACTTCACAAGTTCATGGTATGGGATCGACCGATCCTTACCGATTCCGGCGGATTTCAGGTGTTCTCCCTTGCAGGACTGCGCAAGATCAAGGAGGAAGGTGTATACTTTAACTCCCATATCGATGGCGCAAAAATCTTTATGGGACCGGAGGAGAGTATGCAGATCCAGTCGAACCTCGGCTCGACGATCGCGATGGCATTCGACGAGTGTCCGTCAAGCGTGGCAGACCGCAGATATGTGACCGATTCTGTAAACCGGACGACACGCTGGCTGCAGCGTTGCAAGGATGAGATGAAGCGTTTAAACGGTCTGGAGGATACCATCAACAAGGAACAGCTTCTGTTTGGTATCAATCAGGGTGCAATCTATGAGGATATCCGTATCGATCATGCAAAGCGGATCTCGGAGATGGAGCTTGACGGGTATGCGGTCGGAGGTCTTGCAGTCGGTGAGACGCATGAGCAGATGTACCATATCCTAGATGAGACAGTACCGTATCTTCCGCTGAAAAAGCCGACATACCTGATGGGGGTCGGAACTCCGGCAAATATCCTGGAGGGTGTTGAGCGTGGTGTGGATTTCTTTGACTGCGTATATCCGAGCAGAAACGGACGCCACGGTCATGTATATACCAACCAGGGCAAATTAAACCTGTTCAATCAGAAGTACGAAAAGGATATGAAGCCGATCGAGGAAGGATGCCAGTGTCCGGCGTGCAAGCATTACAGCCGCGCATATATCCGTCATCTGTTAAAGGCGAAGGAGATGCTTGGCATGCGCCTTTGCGTACTGCACAACCTCTACTTCTACAACACGATGATGGAGGAAATCCGTGACGCGCTCGATGCGGGACGATTCGCTTCCTACAAGCAGGAAAAGCTCTACGGAATGGGACAGATGTCATAAGTTTATGAACTCTTAAGAAATTAAGGCTTGCCCTTGCTTCTTAAGTTGTGTACAATAGCAATAGTATTTTTTATTAGGAGGATAAACAGATGGGTTCATTTTTATTATCGTCTGATGCATCAGTCGGAACCGGTGCCAGCTTGATTTCTATGGTCGTATGGCTGGTAATCTTATTTGCGTTCATGTATTTTATTATGATACGCCCACAGAAGAAGGAACAGAAGAAGAAAGACCTCATGTTAAGTGAACTTGCAGTTGGAGATACCGTTCTTACAACCAGCGGCTTTTACGGAACTGTCATCGATCTGGATGACGATATGGTTATCGTGGAGTTCGGAAGCAACAAGAATTGTCGTATCCCGATGCAGAAGGCAGCAATTTCCGCTGTTGAGAAGCCGGACGAAGCGACCGAATAAAGCTTTTTATCCTCTGGCATATGCCAGAGGATTTTTTTTGAAATAATGGATAAGCTATGGATAACAAAACATCAGTAAAAGGAGATTTTACCATGAAAAAGAAACTTATAGCAGCAATACTTACCGCAGGAATGTGTCTTTCCCTTGTTGCATGTGGAACAAATGATGCCGCAGACAACAACACAGAGACCGAGAACGTTGCAGATACAGAGATGACACCGACCGAGAACAACACGGAGGATACCGGTGTGGACACTCCGGCAGAGGAGGATTCAGCCACAGGCGAGGATCAGGCTTCCCTCGGACAGTCCCTGTATAATATGTTTGTAAATATCGTATCCGAGAACCCGGATGCTGCATCCGCGGATATCGCAAGTGAGCTGATCGGCAGTGATATGATCCTGTTTTCCGGCGATACGATGGCTGTTGAGCCGGGACTTCTGACCGGCTTTGGCAACGAGGAGATCACCGGATTTGAGGATGGAACCATGTTTGCTCCGATCATCGGATCAATCCCGTTTGTCGGATATATCTTTACCCTTGGGGATGACACCGACGTGGATTCCTTCAAGCAGATGCTTTCCGACGGTGCGAACCCTCGCTGGAATATCTGCACGGAAGCTGATGAGACCGTCATCGAGAATGTCGGTAACAAGGTATTTTTTGTGATGTGCCCGATATCACTTGAGGACTAATTGCGTTTATGGGACGGGCAGATGGCAGGAAACGGTGGCTGCTGGCTATCGTAATCGCAATACTGGCAGTCTGTGCGGTGGGCGCAGGGATCTTTTACGCAGGCACGCACAGGAAGGTAAAGGAGGGGGAGATCTATCTGGCACAGGGACACCTTACCAGAATGGAAGCTCCGCTGAACGACAAGATGGTCGCACATGCCTCGCGGCTGTTTGACGAGATCTATGAGAGCTATCTTAAGCCGGAACAGATCACGCCATATCTGGCGGTCATCCCGGATAAGAATTACTATCTGACGGACGATAAGCAGGAGAGAGCCTTGGACTACGAGGCTCTTGTCCGGGCTTACACAGAGGCAAATCCGTATATGACGTATCTTGATATCTCACAGCTTCTGACGCTCTCAGATTATTACGTTACGGATTCCCATTGGCGGCAGGAGGATATCTCGGATGTTGCGGATTTTCTTGCAGAGCAGATGGGTGCTGCCTTAAATGACGAGTATAGGCTGACGAAGCTTGACGAACCATTTTACGGTGCCTATTATGAGGACGGCGAGAGCCGCGTCAGTCCGGATACGATCTACTATCTGGACAGTGATCTGCTGGAAAGCTGTACCGTGACGGATATCGGGGAGGGAAAGCCGCTCGCCATTTATGATGTCGAAAAGGCAGAAGAGGACTCGGCGTATGATCTTTTTCTGTCCGGGACGGTCGCGTTACTCTCCATCGATAATCCGAATGCGACGAGCGATAAGCGGCTGATCATTTTCCGGGACTCCTATGCGAGCAGTCTTGCGCCGCTATTGGTGTCGGGCTATCGACAGATCGTGATGATCGATATCCGCTATGTGCAGAGCAAAGCACTTGGAGAGCTTGTCGATTTTTCCGATGCGGATGTGCTGTTTTTGTACAGTACGTTGCTTTTAAACAACAGTATGGGAATGAAATAAAACAATGAAGGAGCAACTATGTCGGAGATATTATATGTAATAGCCCTTTCCCTCGGCTCGCTGATTGTCATTTTTATTTTGACGAAGCTGATGGGGTATCGGCAGATGTCACAGATGAGCATGTTTGACTATATTATAGGAATTACCATCGGATCGATCGCGGCGGAGATGTCGACCTCGCTGGATGAGAACTTCACGCAGCCGCTTGTGGCGATGATCGTCTATGCGGTCGTCTCGATCGCGCTCGCCTACGGTTGTTCGGCTTCCATACGGTTCCGCAGGGTGGTCGAGGGAAAGCCGCTCGTACTGCTTAGCAACGGAGAGCTTTACCGGGAAAATCTAAAGTGTGCCAAGATCGATGTGTCGGAGTTCCTTGAGCAGTGCCGCGTGAACGGATATTTTGATGTATCGAAGATCGAGACGGCGGTGCTTGAGGGAAACGGTAAGATCAGCTTCCTGCCAAAGTCAACCGAGCGCCCGCTGACACCGGCGGATATCAACCTGATGCCACAGCAGGATTTTCTGGTGGCGAATGTCATTCTTGACGGCAGAGTCCTAAGTGAGAATCTGCGCCACACGGGCAACGATGAAAAATGGCTCCACAACCAGATCAAAGCGCAGGGGGCAAAGCAGATCGAGGATATTCTGCTCGCAACCTGTGACAGCAACAACAAGCTGACCGTATTTTTGCGTGAGAACAAGAAAAAGCAGAAGGATGTGCTGATCTGACAAGCGTTTTTTAGAACCGGATCATGCCGCTTATCGGAATTTCCATCTTGACATTTTGCCGTTCTTATGAAAAAATGTCTTTACATGCGATGAGCAGAATAGTAGGCATAGCGGAGTCCACAGAGAGGAAACGTCTGGTGCGAGTTTCCGGCAGAAGGTATGCCGAACCGGCCTGTGAGCAGTGCAGGGATGAACCTGTACCGGAAGTCCCCGTTATCATGGACAGGCAGCCGTAGAAGCGGATTGCGCAGAGTGCAGAGCTGTAAGAACAGCCTGAATTTAGGTGGTAACACGGATACGTTTGTATTCGCCCTAAGTCATTTGTTTGGCTTAGGGCTTTTTATTATTATTTTTGGAGGAGAAAAATCATGAAAGTAGCAAATTTAGTAGGATCAAGATTCAAGGAGAGACCGGCGGACTGCGTGATTGACAGCCATGCACTAATGGTAAGAGGTGGCTATATCAAGTATGTCAGCAACGGTATCTTTTCCGAGTTCCCGACCATGAGAAGGGTAACCAGAAAGATCGAGGAGATCATCCGTCAGGAGATGGATGCAATCGACGGGCAGGAAGTGCTGTTCCCGGTTGTACTCCCGGCAGATCTGTGGGATGAGTCCGGCAGATATGAATCCGTTGGAAGCGAGCTTCTGCGTTTTACCGACCGCAATAAGGCGCGCATGGTACTTGGAATGACACATGAGGAGGCAGCAGTACAGCTTGTGCGCGACTATGCACAGAGCTACACCAAGTATCCGTTTATGATCTATCAGCTCCAGCGCAAATTCCGTGACGAGGCAAGACCGCGTGCAGGAATGATCCGTGTAAGGGAGTTCACCATGAAGGACGCATATTCCTTCCACACCTCACAGGAGGATCTGGAGGCTTATTACAAGGTATGCTATGACGCATACAATCGTATTTTCCGCCGTGCAGGAGCACCGGAGGTTATCACGGTCGCATCCGATTCCGGTATGATGGGCGGAAATCTGTCCCATGAGTACATGCTTCTTACCCCGGTCGGAGAGGACAGCATCGTCATCTGCGAGTCCTGCGACTACCGCGCGAACATGGAAGCAGCAGCAAATCACATGGTAAATGAAAATAACGAGGCGACCGCAGAGCTTTCCTGTGTGGAGACTCCACACTGCAAGACGATCGAGGCTGTCTGCGATTTCTTAAAGAGCGATGTCAAGAACTCCTGCAAGGCTGTCGTATACCAGAAGAACTCTGACGACAAGTTCGTGGTAGCATTTGTCCGCGGCGATTATGAGGTCAATGAGACAAAGCTCCGCAATCTGGTCGGCGAGGATATCCATGCAGCCGACATCACAGAGAATGATCCACTGGTTGCAGGTTATATCGGACCGTTCGGGCTTTCTGAGGAAGTAGAATATTACATTGATGTGACACTTAAGAATATCGGAAACCTTGTAGCGGGCGCAAACAAGGAAGGCTACCACTATACAGGACTGAACCTTGAGCGCGAACTGGGAAATGTAGAGTACGTTGACATCACAAAGGTGAAAGAGGGAAATGTATGCCCATGCTGCGGCAAAAAGACTATCACCATCAAGCGTGGTATCGAGGTCGGCAATATCTTCCAGCTTGGCACCAAGTACACAAAGAGCATGAACATGACCTATGTGGATGAGAACGGCAAGCAGCAGTACCCGATCATGGGCTGCTACGGAATCGGTGTCGGCAGACTTGCAGCATCCATCTGCGAGGCACACCATGATGAGTACGGTCCGATCTGGCCGATCTCAATCGCACCGTGGGAGATCGAGATCTGCTGTCTGCGTGTGGATGATGAGGAGACCAAGAAGGTAGCGGATGATCTGTATGCAAAGATGTCAGCTTCCGGTGCCGATGTGATCTATGACGACCGCGAGGGTGTCCGTCCGGGTGCAATGTTCTCCGATGCAGACCTGATCGGCGCTCCAATCCGCATCGTTGTAAGTCCGAGAAACTTAAAGGACAATGTGGTTGAGGTCAAGACACGCGATAAGTCCGTAGATGTGACCGTTCCGGTAGATCAGGCAATGGAATATGTGCGCGATCTCCGTGAGAAGCTGTTTCAGGCAATCGCAGAAGCATAGTCTTACAGAACGCCCACAGAGGGGAAAAGAAAGGAAAGAGACTACATGAAATACAAAGCAATCTTATTCGATATGGATGGAACCCTGCTTCCGATGGATATGGAAGCCTTTACCAAGGGCTATTTTAAGGGACTTTCCGCGAAGCTCGCAAAGTACGGCATCGAGCCGGAGGCGCTGGTTCAGGCGGTATGGGCTGGAACAAAGGCGATGGTAAAAAACGACGGAACCTGCTCGAATGAGACTGCATTCTGGCGTGTGTTTGAGCAGACGACCGGGCTTAAGATGGAGCAGGTCAATCCGGACTGCATCGATTTTTACGGGAATGAATTCGAAGCGGCAAAGGCATATACCGGGGAAAATCCGCTTGCAGTCAAAGCAGTCCGCATCGCGCACGAAAAGGCAGATAAGGTGGTGCTCGCAACCAATCCTATTTTCCCGCTTGTGGGGCAGAAGACGAGAATGGGCTGGGTAGGGCTTTGCCCGGAGGATTTTGATCTTGTTACAAGCTATGAATCCGACTGCTACTGCAAGCCCAACCCATCGTATTTTCTATCGATCTGTGAACGTCTGAACATCAAGCCGCAGGAATGCCTTCTGATCGGAAATGATGAGGGCGAGGATATGTATGCGGGAACATTAGCCGGACTGGACTGCTATCTGGTAACAGACTGCCGGATCGACCACCCGGAGCATCCGTGGAACGGAAAGCAGGGAACCTTTGCGGAAATGGTGGATATGTTAGCGGGATTATAGGAATGAATGCAAATTCAATCATAGGAAGTGTAATCAAAGATACAAGAGAACGGAATGGCATCAGTCAGGATACTTCTTTGCAGGGGGCTTTGCTCCCGCACGTTTTTGGCGCGTGTGGAAACCGGACAGCGAGAACTTCTTGTTTACAGTTGCAATGATACGAGTAAGAATTGAATAAGACCATAACAAAACTGGCACATTTTATTTATTTGACTAAAAAAGTCATAATTTTTTAAAAGGTGCCAGTTTTGTTATGGACCTATATAGAAAGTGATGATAAAATTAGTCTGAATATAACATGATTTCAATAATATTTTTTTGATTCCTGAGTTTTAGACATGACTAATTGGAGAGGATAGTTACTCTTATGTGGTTGGGGGCGTTGCGGATTCGATGGGCAAAAATCATATGTTTTTATAAAAGGGAGGGGGCATAGAAAAGAAAATTTTTCATTAGAACAATAACAAATATAAAAAAGCAGAAATAGAAAGAGGAGGAATTTTCATGAGTAGAAATCTTAAAATGTTAGTTGCATCTGTAATGGTAATGTTATTTGTTGGTAATGGTGTATGCACTAGCGCAGCACAAAATATTGAGCCTAGAGTTCATGAGGTGTGTGGAGGATTGGCTTATCACAAAATGATATCCCATGGATGGGGAACGGTTTATAAAAATGGAACTATTGTGTTAAATGGATGTCCAACATGGCAATGCAAAAACTGTGGACTGATTATGGTCACCCAAGGTGATATTTATTTGGGAGAGATGTCTGCAATTGGAAATTATGCGATTCTGCATGGGCAGGAACCATTGAATGGTATATATACATATGTCTACGAAGCTGATTTTTATGGTTACACATCGTCAAACAGTCTTGATGGATATAAATTTTTTACATCTAATAAATAGGAGTAATCAATATGGTTAGCAAGAAAAAAATTTTCACTATTGTAATTTGCATTATAGTTATTGTTGCAATCATTGCAGGTGTTTTCGTGACCCACAATAAAAAGAATCAGCCAAAGCAAGCCGCGGAGGAATTTTTATCAGACTTTTTTAAATGGGATAGTGATCGTGGCGAAGAACTGATGCAGGGAGAAGATGCATTTAACAAAAGATGGGGCGAGTATCTTACTTCATCGGCAATTTCTAATCTGCTTGAAGATCGCAGTCCTATCAAATATGATTTGTTATATGGAACCAATCATAATGTGGCTGTACAGAATATAGAGTGTGAGTTTGAAGAAAATCAAACTTGTAATTTTAGTCTGGATGTTGTTTACGCAGATGAAAACGGAGAATCAAAAATAATGAATATAAAGGGGCAGTTATTATTTCAAAATGATGGACGGATCGATAATGTGTACTTTTACATAAAATAATAAATGCCTGATACTTCCGGCACATGAAACTAAAAAAGTGGTAATAAAATGTGCCGGTTTTCTTATGCTTAGGTAAGCCGATATCCAATCGTTGTGCAAATAAGGAACATTAGCTGGACTGCTATCTGGTAACAGACTGCCGGATCGATCACCCGGAGCATCCGTGGAACGGAAAGCAGGGAACCTTTGTGGAAATGGTGGATATGTTAGCGGGATTATGGGAATGAATGCAAATTCAATCATAGGAAGTGTAATCAAAGATACAAGAGAACGAAATGGCATCAGTCAGGATACTCTTTGCAGGGGGCTTTGCTCCCGCACGTTTTTGGCGCGTGTGGAGGCGGGCGAACGGGAATGCGAGAAGATCCTGACCGATGCTTTTTTGCAACGCGCCGGTGTGGCGGCGGATCGGTTCAGCTATATGGCAGATCCGGAGGAACAGGTCGTTTTGATCTGCCGGGAAAAGATGTATGACGCGGTAGAGAAAAATAATGTGGCATGGGCTAAGATGGCTTTTAACAAGTATAAGAAGCTGACTGCGCAAAAGAACAAGCTGCACGGGCAGATCCTTCTGTATTATCAGGCAGTGCTCGACTGGCAGAATAAAAAGCCGATGGATGGGATCATGGAAATGCTCGATGAAGCGTGGGAGATCTCACATCCGGGAGAACCGATGTTTATAAATGATGGAAAGATACTGTCATTGACTGAGCTTAGCATTGCGATGATGCGGGCGCGCGTGATTGAGGACAGCGGGGATGTCCAAGCAGCAAAGCATTGTTATGAGAGCCTGTTGCAGTACATGGATACGCTTTTGGATCAGCGGGATGCTGCGAGGATCTATCCGAAGATCGCATACCGGTTGACCAATATCTACTTGCAAAGCGGGCAGACCGGCGAGGCACTGGCGCTTGCGCAGCGGATGATCAGGCTCCTGCGGGAGCAGGCGCGGATGAGCTATATCCGTTTTTTCCTGTCGATCGTTGAGAAGTACGGCGACCTAAGCCCATCCGAAAAGGATTTTGTGGGGAAGGCGTGTGAAGGAATCCGATGGCTGTATGAGCGGTTTGCGGTGGAAGAGTGGCGCTGGGAATGGGATGTTTCCTTTTCCATGAGTGAGTACTTCCTGTGCGGAAAGACCATCCGGGCGAGACGGGAGACACTCGGCATGTCACAGGAGGAACTGGCAGACGGCATCTGTGATCCGGTAACGATATCCAGAATTGAATGCGGGCGTGTCGCGCCGAAGCGGAAGAACTTCGTGGCGCTGATGCAGAAGGTAGGGCTGACGGGATGTGGGTATGATACGAACCTTCCAATGCGCTCGCTGGAGGTGTGGAAGATCGCGACTGAGATCAACAGACTGCTCAATCAGGCAAGATCAGATGAGGCATTACCGCTGATTGAACAATTAGAGGAGCTGTTAGAGAATCCAAGTAAGCATGAACGGCAGTTTTTGCCCCATGTGAAATCAATGGCACTGGGAAATATGGGAAAAATAGATATGAGGGAAGTCTATGAGGTTCAGAGAGAAGCATTATATTTGACACTTCCTGATAAATCATATAGTGAATTGGCAAGATGTGCATTCTCATGGGGAGAGACAGGTTGTTTATTGTCTCTTGCAAGAACTGAGGATAAACTTGGGAACTGGAAAGCGTGTATTGATTTGTTGCTTGTCATAAAGCAACAGTATGAAAATAGTTTTCTGGGATTGCAGCATTATGCCAGATACTATGAGTCTATTTGCAGGAATATCGGAGATGTACTTGGAAATAATGGACAATATGAAGCCGGCATTCAGGTAGAATATGATGGGATAAGGAGTGCTTTGAAGAGCGGATTGGAATCTATTTTAAGCACAATGATATATGACTGTGGATGGAATATGGAGCATCTGTGGAATGATACATATACATCAAAAGAAAGTTTGCAATATATAAAAATCTCTTATTACCTCTTCACTCTGTTTGGAAGCGAAGAGGATAAGCGGTTTATAAGAGATCACATAAGTAGGGTCTATGAAAATAATTAGTCATGGAGTTTATCTTTGTTATAATCGGAGTAGGTATTTACACCAAATACTAGATTAGTAAAATAATCCGAAAAAGATTTTGTTGTTCCAAATAACAGTACCCCGGTGAGTAAGATAACCATACATTTGCGCGTGAATTTTTTCATTTTTATACTTCCTTTCGTCTTTTGTATTTGGAGATGTAAACATCCTTGTTTGTAGTTGTAATGATACGAGTAAGAATTGAATAAGACCATAACAAAACTGGCACATTTTATTTATTTGACTAAAAAAGTCATAATTTTTCAAAATGTGCCAGTTTTGTTATGGTCAAGAAAATGATAAAATAAAAAGGACTACAAGATTAACGCTTATAATCAGAAAAACTAAGAGAGGAGAGGCTAATAAAAATTTTTCTATCATTCAAGAAACCCTAATGAAAGAATCATTTGATAAACAAAAGGTTATTTTATAAATAGGTACTTGAAAAAAGTTGTGCGATGTTGATATGTT
>JALEKN010000024.1 GCA_022769125.1 Agathobacter sp. | reverse complement strand
ATTCCAAAGACAATCGACAACGATCTTGCGATCACCGATCATACTCCGGGCTTTGGTTCTGCTGCAAAATATATCGCAACATCGCTCCTTGAGATTGCGCACGACACATTTATCTATGCCGTAAAAAGTGTGACCATCGTTGAGATTATGGGACGCGATGCAGGCTGGCTTACCGCGGCCTCCGCTCTCGCCCGCAACACTTACAACACAGCTCCGCACCTGATTTATCTGCCGGAGCGCGCATTTTGTGCAGAAAGTTTCCTGGAAGATCTTAAAAAACTTTTGTCTACCAACAATAATATCATCGTTGCAATCTCCGAGGGCTTGCGCGATAAGGATGGCAACTATATCACCGCCTCCGAATCTGCATGTGACTCTTTCGGTCACAGCCAATTAAGCGGTGCCGGTAAAGCTCTTGAAATGCTGGTAAAGGAAAACCTTGGTGTAAAAGTACGCTCTGTGGAGATCAATGTGCTGCAACGATGCGCCGCCCACATGGCATCCCTTACAGACCTTAACGAAGCATTTGCTTCCGGGCAGAAAGCCGTCTCCCTAGCAGAAGCCGGTGACACCGCCGTCATGGTAGTTATGAGGCGCATATCCAATTCCCCATACGAGATTTCCTATGAATCTGCTCCAATTGCAGGAATTGCCAATATTGCCCGTTCCGTCCCGACCGAATGGATCAATGCCCGCGGCAACGACATCGAACAGCCACTATATGATTATCTGCGCCCGCTGATCGAGGGCGAAGTTATTCTTTCCTATACAAATGGTATTCCTGATTATATGGAAGTAACTCATTTAAAACCAGGAGTTGTCCCTGCACAAAAAAAAGAGTGCTAATTTCTTAACCAGTCATAAGTAATTATGGCTGGTCTTTTTTTCGTGTTTTTTAGTAAAAATTGTATTTATTTTCATTGCTATCTTTGGCAGATTTTAATAAAATAGGAATGGCATGTAATCATTTGCTATTTACAAATGTTTGATGAAAAGGAGAATAATCACATGAACTATGGGTATTTTGATGGTGCACGTAAGGAATACGTGATCACCAGACCTGATACGCCATCACCATGGGCCAATTATCTTGGTTCCCCGGAATATGGTGCTATCATTTCCAACAATGCGGGAGGATACAGCTTTGCAAAATCCGGAGCCAACGGGCGAATCATCCGTTACCGCTTCAATTCCGTTGCTGTCGACCAGCCGGGACGTTATGTTTATATCAAAGACAATGAGACCGGCGAATATTGGTCCGGTTCCTGGGCCCCTGTATGTAAGCCGTTAGATTCTTATAAGAGCGAATGCCGCCACGGAACCGCTTATTCCGTGATCTCATCCGAATACAAGAAGATCCGGACTGAAGTTGCATACTATGTTCCGCTTGGAGCTTCCTACGAAGTATGGGCCGCAAAAGTCACAAACAACGACAGTGTTCCAAGAAAGCTTTCCGTTACCGGATACTGTGAATTCGTAAATGACAACAACTACGAGCAGGATCAGATCAATCTGCAGTACACACTATTTATCACCAGAACCTACTTCCGCGATAACTTTATTCTCCAGAAGCAGAACGAAGTATTCAAGAACCCGGATACCGACCGCTTCCTGGGACTTGCAAAGGGCAAAGTAGACGCTTACTGTGGAGACCGTGATGCATTTGTCGGTGCATATCGCAGCTATGCGAACCCAAAGGGAATCGAAGAAGGTCTGAAAGGTGACTTAAACTACAATACCAACTCCTGTGGTGCGCTGCAGAGTGATATTGTACTCCAGCCAGGCGAAACCAAGGAACTTACCTATGTGATGGGCCAGCGTCCGGAGGCAGTCGCAAAAGAAATCATCGCAAAATATGAGGCAGACGGTGTTGTGGAGGCTGAACTTGCAGAGCTTACCAACTATTGGCATTCCAAGCTCGACAATTTCCAGGTTAACACTCCGGATGAAGACTTTAACAACATGGTCAACACGTGGAATGCTTACAACTGCTTTATCACCTTTACCTGGTCAAGAGCAGCATCCTTCCAGTACTGCGGACTCCGCAACGGATATGGATACCGCGATACCGTACAGGATATCCAGGGTATCATCCACCTTGCCCCTGAAATGGCAAAGAAGCAGATCATCTTCATGCTCTCTGCCCAGGTTACAAACGGAGCCGGTCTTCCGCTGGTAAAATACACACATACCGCTGGAAAGGAAAACCATCCGGACGAAAATGATCCAGATACCGTATATGCAAAGGAAACCGGACATCCATCCTACCGCGCAGATGATGCGTTATGGCTGTTCCCAACCATATACAAATACATCTCCGAGAGCGGTGACGTCGCGTTCTTAGACGAAGAGATCTTATACGCAAACGATGACGAAAAAGGCACCGTATACGATCACTTAAAGAGAGCGATCTCCTTCTCCATGAACAATCTCGGCAACCACGGAATGCCTGCCGGACTTCACGCAGATTGGAACGACTGCTTACGTCTTGGCAAAAAGGGTGAGTCCACTTTCGTTGCCTTCCAGCTTGTATATGCGATCAAGAAGCTTCGTGAATACGCTGTCATCAAAAACGATACCGAGTATGTTGCTTACCTCGATGAGATTCAGGCTAAGCTAAAGGGAATCCTTGACAACTGCTGGAATGAGGACAGATGGATCCGTGGATACATGGAAGACGGAACCGTTATCGGCCAGAGAACTGATCCGGAAGCAAATATGTGGCTCAATCCGCAGTCCTGGGCTGTTATCTCCGGATTTTCTTCACAGGAGCAGGCTACGCTTTCCATGGACAGCGTAGACCGTGAGCTGAACACCCCATATGGTGCTATGGTAATGTACCCACCATATTTCAATCACGGCTTTGACGGAGCACTCATGCAGTGCTTCAACAAATGCACTAAAGAAAATGCCGGAATCTTCTCTCAGCCGCAGGGCTGGCTGATCCTTGCAGAAGCGCTTCTCGGTCATGGAAACAGAGCCTACAGATATTGGAAAGAGGCTGCTCCGGCAACCTACAATGACAACGCTGAGAACCGTGTACTTGAACCTTATGTATACGGACAGTTCGTTGAAGGAAAAGACAGTCCATTCGCCGGAAGAGCCCATGTACACTGGCTCACCGGTACTGCTTCAACCGTTATGGTCGGAACCGTCGAAGGAATTCTCGGTATGCGTCCAAACGCTGACGGACTTTCCATCAATCCTTCTATTCCATCCGAATGGACCGAATACGAGATCAACAAGACCTTCCGTGGCAAGAAGCTTCACATTACCGTCAAGAATCCTTCCAAGAAGGAGTCTGGTGTTGAAAAACTTATCGTCAACGGCAAAGAGATTGCAGGCTGCTTCGTAAATGCAGCAGAATTAAGCGACACGAATGAAATTGAAGTGATCATGTAATGCAAAAGGGTCCCGCTCACCAAGGTGAGCAGGACCTCTTTTATTTTAAAATTTTCCAAAAATTTTTTCACAATCTTCTTGCAAAATTAAAGCAGCTGAACAGTTATTCTCCAACTTACTATTCCCTCTTATTTCCCCTGTTTCTTGTGGAATGGATGAATTTAAGTAAGATAGTTATATGAACAAAAGAAAAAGGACTTACCACGAAATTGTAGTAAGTCCATACTTAATGAGACACGGGGGATTCGAACCCCCGACAACTTGATTAAAAGTCAAGTGCTCT
>JALEKN010000068.1 GCA_022769125.1 Agathobacter sp. | reverse complement strand
AGGTAAGGATAACTGTTTAGCCATAATAACTCCTTCCTGATCAAACAAAGGTTACTTTAAGTATAAGGCTTTGCAAAAGTAACTGCTAGTTTGCAAAAGTAGTTGCAAGCAAAATCAAGCGTTTAAAAATGCAATTAAAGGATCATTGACAATAAAAGGTGTCCGCTTTATTACCCATAACAAATGAGATAATCCTTTTCAGAAACAGGAAAGGAGCATACGACAATGAAGGGATATACAGTAGACAGCGGATATATGGGATATTTGGACGGAGCATATCTGTTATTTGCGGATGAAAACGATTACCGTGAGGCATATTTGGAGGACATCGAGGAATAATATCTCAAGAAACAAAGCCAAAGAATCTGCGATTGTTCGTTGAAATTGAGGTGTCATTGTGTAATAATATAATTTGTGTAAAAAGGCGGTTTTAATCGCAAATGATGGATAAAGGAAGTGGAACACATGATACCTGAAAGACTAGCAAAGCTAAGGGCGGAGATGAAGAAGCGCAACATCTCCATGTACATTGTTCCGACAGCAGATTTTCATGAGTCTGAATATGTCGGCGAACATTTTAAAGCAAGAAAATACATTACCGGCTTTACCGGATCTGCCGGCACAGCAATCATTACCATGACAGAGGCTGGACTGTGGACCGATGCCAGATACTTTGTACAGGCAGCAAAGCAGCTGGAGGGAACTACTGTCACACTGTATAGAATGAGAGAAGAAGGAGTTCCGACCATAGAGCAGTTCGTTGAAGAAAAACTCGGACAAGGAGAGTGCTTGGGCTTCGACGGACGTGTAATAAACGGAAAGCTTGGCGCAGAATTTAAGAAGATTGTGGAGAAGAAGAATGGTTCTTTGTATGTAGATGAGGATCTTATAGATCTCATCTGGGAAGACCGCCCACAGCTTTCCAAGGAGCCAGTATGGGTCATGGACGAAAAATATGCCGGGGAGAGCGTGGCTTCCAAGCTTACCGCAATTCGCAAGGAGATGGAGGAAAAGGATGCAACACTTCATTTGATGAGTTCCCTCTACAATATTGCCTGGGTTCTCAATGTGCGAGGCAACGACATCAACTATGTTCCGGTTGTGCTTTCTTACCTTGTAATCGCAAAGAAATTCTGCATCTGGTTTGTCCAGGAGGAGGCTTTGGACGATACGGTGCGTGCACATCTTAAGGCAAACGGAATCACTACAAAACCATATGACAGCTTTTATGAGTATGTGAAGACAATTTCCACAAGTGAGACAGTGCTTTTAGACAAGGGTGTTGTCAATTACCGCATCATAAACAGCATTCCAAAGGAGGTACGCCTGATCGATGAAACCGATCCGGCAGACCTTATGAAAGCGGTCAAGAATCCGGTACAGCTTGAAAATACGAGAAATGCGCATATCAAGGATGCGGTTGCTATGTGCAAGTTCATGTATTGGCTAAAAACGAATATCGGCAAGATCCCGATGACGGAGATTTCTGTTTCCGACCATCTTGCAAAGCTTCGTGCCGAGCAGGAGGGGTTCTTAGATTTAAGTTTTGATACGATCTGTGGATATGCAGACCATGGCGCGATTGTACATTACGCAGCAACCCCTGAGACAGATAGGCCATTGGAAGCAAAAGGCCTGCTTTTAGTTGATTCCGGCGGACATTATCTGGAGGGAACAACCGACATTACAAGAACTTTCGTTCTCGGACCGATCACGGATGAGGAGAAGGCAGACTTTACCCGCGTGTGCCGTTCCAATATTAATTTGCAGGCAACCCGCTTTTTGTACGGCTGCAGCGGAATGAACCTTGATATTGTTGCCAGAGAGCCGTTCTGGGAGGTTGGAAAGGACTATAAGCACGGAACCGGACATGGTGTCGGATATGTGCTGAACGTACACGAAGGCCCGAACGCTTTCCGCTGGCAGAAGACACCGGGACGCAACGAAGCAGCGCGTCTTGAAGAGGGCATGATCACAACAGATGAGCCGGGCATTTATATTGAGGGCAAGTACGGTATCCGTACCGAGAGCGAACTGATCACCAGAAAGGGTGAGAAGAATGAATTTGGACAGTTCATGTACTTCGAGAACATCACTTACGTTCCGGTCGATCTGGATGCGATTGATCCGGATCAGATGACAACAGTTGAGAAACAGAGATTAAATGATTATCATGCAATGGTTTACAAGAAAATGGCTCCTCTTTTGAATAAAGAAGAGGCAGAATTCTTAAAGGAGTATACCAGAGCAATATAAATAGAAACGGAGATCTTATGAGCGAGAAGATCGTACTTATTGACGGACACAGCATATTGAACAGGGCTTTTTTCGGACTGCCGGATCTGACCAATTCCGAAGGGCTGCACACAAATGCGGTCTATGGATTTTTAAACATTTTGTTTAAGATTCTTGAAGAGGAGAAGCCAGATTATCTGACAGTGGCGTTTGATGTGCATGCCCCGACTTTTCGCCATAAGATGTTTACGGAGTATAAAGGCACGCGCAAACCGATGGCGGAGGAACTTCGCCAGCAGGTTCCACTTATGAAGGAAATGCTTCAGGCTATGGGCGTGTATATTGTGGAAAAAGAGGGTTACGAGGCTGATGATGTGCTCGGAACCTTATCTGTGCTTGGGGAGAAAAAGGGCATGGAGGTAAAGGTGCTATCCGGAGACCGCGATCTGTTGCAGCTTGCAACGGATCATGTGCAGATAAGGATTCCTAAGACAAAGAGCACCGGAACCGAGATTGAGAATTACTACGCTTCTGATGTTAAAAACCACTATCTGGTTACTCCGAAGGAATTTATTGATGTTAAAGCCCTTATGGGAGATACAGCAGATAACATTCCGGGGGTACCGGCTATCGGAGAGAAGACAGCTACGGCTTTGATTGGACAGTATGGAAGTATTGAGGAAGTTCATGCGCATGCGGATGAGGTGAAGCCGCCGCGTGCTTCAAAGAATATCGTGGAATTCTGGGATCAGGCAGTAATGAGCAAGACGCTTGCCACAATTATTACGGATGCTCCGGTTGAATTTGATTGGAATGCAGCCAGGCTTTCGTCAAATGAGGCTTTGTATACGGAAGATGCATATCTGCTTTGCAAGCGCCTGGAATTCAAAAACCTGCTGACAAGATTTCATGTGGATGCACCGAAAAACCGTGCTGCAGAGCATTTTACATGCATTGAGTCACAGAAAGAAGCTGCGGCCGTTTTTAAAAAGGCAGCGGGCCGACCGCTTGCGTTCTTTCTGGTTGAGAACGATGATGCAGACGGCGATAAGGCATATACGGAGGAGGGCGGCCAGCTTTCCCTGTTTGCGGAGAAGGAGATGAATGCCTTTGCCGGAATGGCGATCGCGTTTGGCGAGGAGGATATTTATTTCCTGCGCACCGGAAAGGAACTTTTGGCGGCGTATCTGACCGAACAGCTTCAGACCCTTAGTGGAGAAGCTGGGCAGGAGCTGATTACATCCGATTTAAAGAGGGCGCTTGGCTATTTTGATATTCTTGGAAATGCGCATGCAAAGGAATGTGAAGATGGGCTGAAAAAGGCAGGACAGAGGGTGGCTCCACAGGAATGGGAACAGTATAAGAAGGTGCGGCAGTGCTATTTTGACGTGATGGTGGCTGCATATCTATTGAATCCGCTCAAGGGCGAATATCCATATGAGGATATCGCAAAGGATTATCTGGGGCTTATGGTTCCGTCTAAGCAGGATCTTCTCGGAAAAATGCATCCGGCAGAGCTTTTAAAGGAAGATGCCAAAAAGGTGACGCAGTGGGCATGCTATGAGGCATACATTGCATGGAAGGCAAAGAATGTCCTGCTGGAAGAACTGCGGAAACATGAGATGGAAGCGCTTTTCCGCAATATCGAGATGCCGACTGTATTTGTGCTTTCGGATATGGAACGCGAGGGAATCTGCATGGATGCCGACGCGCTAAGGGAATATGGGGAGAAGCTTTCCGTATCCATTTCCGAACTGGAAGCAAAAATATATGCGCAGGCGGGGGAAGTGTTTAACATCAATTCCCCGAAACAGCTTGGAGTGATCTTATTTGAAAAGCTAAAGATGCCAAACGGCAAAAAGACAAAGACCGGATATTCAACTTCTGCGGAGGTGCTTGACAAGCTGGCGGTGGATTATCCAATCGTGGCGGATATTTTAGAGTACCGGCAGCTCTCAAAACTCAAGTCAACCTATGCGGACGGACTGATTAATTATGTGGATGAATCCGGAAAAATCCATACAACCTTCAATCAGACGATCACTGCAACCGGGCGATTAAGCAGTACAGAGCCGAACTTACAGAATATTCCGATCCGTATTGAACTTGGAAGACTGATCCGCAGAGTATTTCACCCGATGGAGGGAGATCTGTTTGTGGATTCCGATTACTCGCAGATCGAACTTCGCGTGTTGGCACATATGTCACAGGATGCGATGCTGATCGAAGCGTTCCGCGAGAACCGCGATATTCACAGGACTACGGCTTCACAGGTATTTCATGTGCCATTTGATGAGGTTACAGATTTGCAGCGCCGCAATGCCAAGGCGGTCAACTTTGGAATCGTCTATGGAATCAGTGCATTTGGACTTGCACAGGACCTGAATATCGGACGAAAAGAGGCGCAGGACTATATTGACAGCTATTTTGCGACCTATCCGAATATCAAGAAGTTTCTGGATGATACGGTAGAGCATGCAAAGAAAGATGGATATATCCGGACAATGTTCGGACGCATCCGGCCGATACCGGAGCTTTCTTCCGGCAACTTCATGCAAAGACAGTTTGGCGAACGAGTGGCAATGAATTCACCAATCCAGGGACCCGCGGCAGATATTATCAAGATAGCGATGATCCGTGTACATGACCGCCTGTTACAGGAAGGAATGCACTCAAAGCTGATCCTGCAGGTACACGATGAACTGCTGATCGAGACGGCAGTCGAAGAAAAAGACAGGGTTATTGCGATTCTGGAGGAAGAGATGCAAAAGGCAGCAGATCTTGATGTCACACTTGTTGTATCGACTGAGTGCGGCAACAATTGGTACGATGCGCATTAAGGTGCGCAAGAGGCATCTGCAATACACAAAAGAGGAAGCAGAATGAGATTTATCGGAATTACAGGCGGTGTCGGAGCCGGAAAAAGTGCGATTTTGTCATATCTGAAACAAAAAGAAGGGGTGCGCGTCATGTTAGCAGATGAGATAGCGCATGAATTGATGGAACCGGGGACAGATTGCTATAAGGAAATCCGCAGCGTATTCTTAAATGAAGATATTTATGCAGCGGATGGACGATTTGACAGGCAGAAATTGGCACGGTTCATTTTCTCAGATACGCAAAAGCGGGAGCTGCTGAATGCAATCGTGCATCCGGCGGTAAAGGAGTATGTAATCTGTCAGGCGGAAAAGGAAAAACAGGCGGGACGGTTAGAGTTCCTTTTCCTTGAGGCAGCACTCCTGATCGAAGAACATTATGATGCAATTTGTGATGAACTTTGGTATA
The DNA here is from genome assembly GCA_022769125.1 of Agathobacter sp. GTDB lineage: Bacteria > Bacillota > Clostridia > Lachnospirales > Lachnospiraceae > Roseburia. Next base: position 1,748 of record JALEKN010000068.1, on the reverse strand, counting down.
TTTATACCAATGAGGAGAATCGGAGGAAGCGCCTGATCGCATCGAGAGGTTATTCGGATGCGAAGATCGATGGCATTTTTGCCAGTCAGTTAAGCGAAGATGAATACAGAAGATACTGCCGGGAGGTCATTGACAACAACGGAACACCGGAGCAGGCATATGAACAAATAGAGAAGGCTTTAAGGAGAAACACAGATGAGTAATGTATTTGGATTGGACATTGGCACACGCAATGTGGTTGGAACAGTTGGGTACAAGACGCAGGACAATGAGTTTATCGTGGTTGCGCAGTACATGCGCCAGCATGAGACCCGTTCCATGCTCGACGGTCAGATCCATGATATCGGGCGCGTCGCAAAGACAATCGGCATCGTGAAGGAAGAACTCGAAAAACAGGTAGGCGAGAAACTAACAGATGTCTGTATCGCTGCCGCAGGCCGTGTGTTAAAGACTGTTACTACACATATCGAGTACGAATTTCCGGAGGAAACAGTTGTTTCGGACGAGGATCTTCATACATTAAATCTGCTTGGAATCGAAAAGGCGCAGGATATCTTAAAGGAAAAGAATGATACTGCCTATAAGTTTTATTGTGTTGGATATTCCGTTGTCAAGTTTTATCTGAATGATGAGCTGTTTATCAGCATTGAAGGCCATAAGGCGAACAAGATCGGCGAGGATATTATTGTTACCTTTTTGCCGGAGGATGTAGTAGATGGATTATATACAGCGGTTGGGCAGGCAGGACTTCAGGTCGCAAATATGACACTCGAGCCGATTGCTGCGATCAACGTGGCAATTCCGGAAAATTACCGCATGTTAAATATCGCGCTTGTTGACGTTGGAGCCGGCACATCAGATATCTCTATCACAAAGGATGGCAGTATTATTGCATATGGTATGATTCCGTATGCCGGAGACGAGCTTACTGAACTGATCGTACAGCATTATCTGGTTGATTTTAAGACGGCAGAGGCAATCAAACTTGCTTCCACTAGTGAAAAAGAGATTACATACGAAGATATTATGAGCATTACACATACGATTCCGGCAGAGGAGGTATGGGAACTTGTTGCATCTACGGTTGAAAAAATCACAACGGAAGTTGCAGCAAAGATTCGTGAATTAAACGGAGATAAGACGGTAAGTGCATGCTTTGTTGTCGGCGGTGGTGGGAAAATCCATGGATTTACAGAACTGCTGGCAGAAAAATTGGAACTTCCGAAAGAGCGTGTCGCACTCCGGGGCGAGGAGGTGCTTCGAGAGGTAACATTTGAACAGGAAGATATTAAGAAGGATCCTCTTTTAGTTACCCCTATTGGAATCTGCCTAAATTACTACGATCAGCGCAACAATTTTATCATGGTACGTTTCAATGGAGAACGTATCAAGCTTTATGACAATAATCGTCTCACAATCGTGGATGCGGCGCTTGCAGCAGGCTTTCCGCGCGAACAGTTATTCCCGAAGCGCGGAACACCGATCAATTTTACGGTAAACGGAGCAGAGAGGATCGTGCGCGGTGAGGCAGGAGAACCGGCAATTGTAACTCTTAACGGCTCTCCGGCAAACATCAATACACCGCTTGAACCAAACAGTGAGATCACGATTGAACCGTCGACGATGGGAGAAGCAGCGTCCTACCGGATCAGCCAGCTTGATGAGTATACGTCTGCGACAATGACTTTTGAGGTGAATGGACAAATGATTACCTGCCCGAAGTTCGTGGAGGTAAACGGAAGCCTTGA
>JALEKN010000059.1 GCA_022769125.1 Agathobacter sp. | reverse complement strand
TGACGTATTTCCACAGCAGCGGGCATATTCGATCTTGTGCGCCTGCGAGCTGAAACGAAAAGATGCAAGCAAATTAAAGAAATATATCGCTCAAATGGGATGGGACAAAAACCGGGTATACCTGTTTGACGGCTTTCTGGCATCGCTCGCAGAGGCAATGGCAACAATGCCGATCACACAGGACTTTATCGAAGTTGCACAGATGGCATGGAATAATCCGGTTGTTCAGCCTAAGTTTTTCATTGAGATACAAGCGTGGGAAGGACGGGATAAGAAACGGTTTGAGCAATTGCTTCGAATTGTTGCAAAGCTGGAGGGAACACATTGGTATCTGTTTTATGCAAAAATGCTTGTTGCTGATATGGACGCAGATGCAACAATCCTTCCGGAAGCATTCCACCAATTCATACAGAGTACGTCCAACGTATTTCTGACTCCGGAAAATATTACCGCTATCATGAAAAAATACCATATTGCAACAGAACCGTATTACTTGGAGACTCCTTATGAGAAGTGGAAGGCGCACCTCGAAAAATATCTGGCAAATGCGGATTATTCAGCTCTTATCCTAAAAAAACTTGAATTTGAGACGATGCGCACAAAGCAGGACATACGCTATGGTTATTTCGACACGCGAATGGCAGAAGTCGTTGCATTGCATAGCGTAAATGAAAAGGACTATGCGAAGAAGAGACAGTCGCTGCAGTTTTTTTCTGAAAAGACAATGGACTTCCTCGGAAAATATTATAAAGAAGAGATTATTCAGGAATGTCAGGAACTGTTACCGATATATGGACAGGTAGCATATCATATTGTACAGGCGCTTGAACTTGAGGCAACAGACATAAAACACGCATTGGAAATTTATCGTGAGGTCGTCATCATTAACCCAGAGTGGGCCAATGCGGTGAAGTCATACATGAGTGCTTTGGGTGAAGAGCAGATAAGAAGAGAGAATTCTGCAAAAGAAGAAATGAAGAAATTGGAACAGGGTGTATTGGAAGAAATTCATAAGCTTGTCCAAAACAGGCAATATGAGGATGCGCTTTCTGTGTTATCCCAATTAAAGCAGCTAAAGCCGAATGATCTGGAACTGGCAGAACTGACACTCCGGATCCGGCTGGCAATGATTGAAAACGCATAGGAGAACAACATGGCAGATAAGTTATTATCTATATCGCTTCTTGTTTCGGGAAGGACAGACACAACAGAAAAATGCTTACTTTCTCTGAAAAAATTAAGGGAAGAGCTGGATGCCGAGATAATTTTGGTCGATACCGGATGCCCGGAATCATGGAGAAAGCCGTTGACGGACTATGCGGATAAGGTAGTCAGCTTCACATGGTGCAATGATTTTGCAAAAGCGCGCAATGCCGGACTAGAAGCTGCAACCGGAGAGTGGTTTTTATTCTTGGACGATGATGAATGGTTTGATGATGTAACACCGATCATAGATTTCTTTAAGAGTGGGGAATATCAGGGGTATCATCAGGCGGTTTACAAAGCACGCAATTATTCAAATACAGACGGAAGCTCATACACCGATGAGTGGGTGTCCCGGATGGTGCGGCTGGAGCCGGATACGCACTTCGAGGGAAGTGTGCATGAGGCGCTTGTTCCTACGAGGGGAAAATGCAAAAAGATAGATGCATTTGTGCATCATTATGGCTATGTGTTTGTAAATGAAGAACAAAGGAGCGCACACCGCAGACGTAACGTGACAATTCTGGAACAGCTACTGGTGCAGGAACCGAATAATATGAGATGGTATCTCCAGATTCTGCAGGAATATGCGGACAAGTCGGCTGCCACGGAGCTTCGGAAATATGCGCAGCAGGCAATTCAACTGGTAGAAGATGTGGATAAGCCTTTTGCAAACCAATGCAGAGGCGCTTTCTATACGGCAGCATTGCTGGCAGACCTGTGGCTGGATGAGTTAGATCGGTTGTTTGTGGACTGTGAGACATTTACACAGGATAGACGTAATACATACGAGACAAATTGCAGCTTGTACTATTATTGGACGAAGGGAATTATGGAAAAGCAGAAAGACAAGGAACTGTCTTTGGATGAGGAGGAAAAATTGCAGGATAAAATGGCGGAATGCGCAGAGGAATTTGTAAGCAATTATGAACTTCACAAAGAGCAGACAACAGATGAGCAGGAACAAATCATCGAGGAGAGCATTCCGTTTGTAAAAGATGTTATGCAGGACGAGATATACGATGCAGAAAAAATGCAGTGGGCTGTTTCATTGGCACAATCAGGGCGCAAAGATGAAGTCCCTGCCGAGTATGTAAAGGAATTAACATTAAGACTGCAAAAGGAAATGGAAAATAACGGCGAGTTCCTGCTCATGCAGGATGAATACTGGGAACTTGGGAAGGCGCGGCTTCTTCCGTTGGAACAGATGATTCTGGAACTCCCACTGTCGCAGTGGATGGCGCAGGTTTTAGTGCTTGAAACATACAGATCAGAAGATTTATGGGACAAGATCCGTACGCAGTTGATCGAACTGCAGACGGTGGAAAATATCCGTTACGATTATTTTCATGCAAAAGCGGTTAATGCCGTGATAACAGGATGTGCAGCCGGAAAAACGTATGAGGAGCTGCAGCAGTATCTTTGGGAATACGCCACATGCAATGTTAAGCTGGCGCAGTGGATCTATACGGATGAGGCTTATACCGGAGAGATGGAAATGATAGAGGAGCCTTGCCGGGCTGCCATCTGGATGCAAAGGGCTTTGGAATGTGATGCGAAGGACTGGAGCGGTGTGCTGGATAACCTCAAAAAGGCTGCAACAGCATGGCCTGCGCTCGGAGAGACGGTAAAGCAGTATGCACAGCTCGTCGGTCAGGAACAGGAGAAGCTGGAAAAGCAGCAGGCGGAAAACGAGCTGGATAAGATGGCGGCAGAGGTCAAGCAGCAGGTGATCACCTTAACGGAAAACGGAATGTATGCACAGGCACTTGAAATCGTAAAGCAGCTACGCCAGATGATGCCGGAGGACGAGGATTTTATTTATCTGGAAAAAGAGCTAGAGCAGCAATTAGCTTAGTTGGGGATTAAGATTATGCAACAGACAGCGGGTATCAAACAAAATATCGTTCTTTCCATTGCGCTATTGGCATCTGACCGAAGGGACACGATCGGGCGCTGCCTGGAATCACTTGCAGCGATCCGGGAGGCGGTTCCAAGTGAGCTGATTATTCTGGATACCGGATGCTCGCGGGAGGTTCGAGGCATATTGGAACAATACGCGGACAAGATCTCGGATTTTACATGGTGCAATGATTTTTCCAAGGCAAGAAATGTAACGCTGCAGATGGCGGAGGGCGAGTGGTACCTTTATCTGGATGATGACGAATGGTTTTCGGATGCAGAGGAGCTGATTGGCTTTTTTACGAGTGGAGAATACAAAGAGTATGCCAGTGCCAGTTACATCCAGAGAAATTATCTCGATATGCAGGGATCACAATATACGGATACCCGTGTTGGCCGCATGGCAAAACGAACGCCGCAACTGGCATTTCAAAGCAAAATCCATGAATATATGGCACCAATCTGCGGCGAGAACAAGAATCTATGTGCGCGGGTAGAGCATTATGGATATGTGTATGACACAGAAGAAAAAAAGCGTGCACACTTTGAACGCAATCGCGTTTTACTGGAGAAGATGATAGAGGAAGAACCGCTATCGCTCCGGTGGCGGCTGCAGCTGCTACAGGAATACCGGACGATGGACGATTATGGACAGATGGATTGGCTGGGACAGGCAGGCATTGCCATGATCGGCAGCTCTGACACCGAGGAATCATGCATATACATAGGCAGCTTTTATGCGGCACGGATATTGGCTGCCGACGGCAGAAACGACTACGGACAGGTATACAGGTTATGCCGGGAGGCTGCCGCGGATGCGCGAAATACAAAGCTTTGTCACGCTTTTTTAGACGAGATGCTTGCCAAGTCATGCTTTTATCAGGGATTATATGCGGATAAGCCAAAGCTGGCGAGGGAAAAGTATCTTGATTCAGAGCAGTATGCGCAGGGCTACCTTGAATTGCAGAGCTATTTTGAAGCCCATAAAGAGGAATTGTATCGCCTGCAGATCGCCCCATTTGTTGGGGAATGCTTTGATGTTGTAAAATGTAAAGAAATTTATTCCATTCGCATCTGTAATGGGTTAAAATTAGGTAGTACAGACAATTTGGAAAAATATATAGATAAGCTGTGCTGGAACGAGCCGCATGTGTATGTGTTTGAAGAGATTGCAGCGATATTGATCGAGGCAATGAACAAGCCGGATTATGAAATGAAACCGGAAGATGAAAGGTTTCATGCATTTTCCAGAGCCATCGGCATTATGCATGGACACGATGCTCTATGGGAGTATTTCTGCGGCGAAATACAATCTCTGGAGCGGCAAGGGCGTGATGTGCAGCAGCTTCTGCAGCTTATTGCAGCTACAATACCACAAGAACCTTGTGATGAGGATGAAGTCCTTGAGAAATCTGAGAAAATGACGCCGGAGATGCAGCAGTTGATAGCACAGATCAAAGAGCAGCTTCAGCTTCTGATTAAGCAGGGATTGACGGAACAGGCGAGAGAGGTTATCTCGCAGCTTAGAATTATGATTCCGAATGATGCAGAACTAGAGAAATTGGAGCATAATCTGATGGAAAAATAAAACATGCAACAAGCTGTACGGGATATGAAATGGATGTAGTGGAAAAGGTTAAGTATTACGCATATTTTCCGATATATATTATAACTAAATGGGTGCGAAGGGAATCGCTAATGAGGAAGAACAATAGGAGCCTTGCATCAGAGATGTAAGGCTCCTATTTTATAAGGGAGGACCATATGAAGGCAATTTTATTAGCAGCAGGAAGAGGAACTCGTATTTCGCGAATGGTACAAGACGTGCCGAAAAGTACACTGCCGATCAATGGAGCCCCCTTAATCCGGCACACGGTGCAGATGCTTTTGGACGAAGGCATGGAAGTGATTGTATGCATCGGGTATAGAAGCGATGATGTGGAAGCAGCACTTGATGGGCTTAACGTTAAATACTATTTTAATCCTTTTTATGATGTTACAAATAGTATCGCAAGTTTATGGTTTGCAAAAAATGAGATGGATGATGACATGCTCATTATGAATGCAGATGTATATTTTTCCAAAGAGTTATTGCACAAATTGCTGGCAGACAGAAATCAGGTAGTTATGGCTATGGATACCGGACGTATAGAGGTGGGAGATTATTTCTTTCAGGTAATCAATGGCTGTGTAAAGAAATATGGTAAAGATCTCCCAAGATCAGAGCGCACTTGTGAATACGTCGGAGTAGCAAAAATAGACAGGGAGTTCAATAAGAAATTTGTTACACAGATGGATAAGCTGATCAACGAACAGCATCATGATATGTGGTGGGAGAATGTGCTATATTCACTGACTGAAAAAGAAGATATTCATACACTTGACGTGAGGGGAATCTTTTGGTCTGAGATCGATTATTTTGATGATTATGAACGAATTTTGGACTATCTGGATGGAAAATTTGAAGGACATGAAGTATAAAGAAAAAATGAAAAAACAGGAACTGCATATGTGGAAAAGGCAGTTCCTGCTTTTATCAGAGTATTCCGCGTTTTTGTAAATCCTTAAGTGCATTTACCAACGTGGTATTGTCCTGATGGGTTAATGCTCCGATATGACCAACTCTAAATATGGTATTTTTCATATCGCCGCCGTTAGGGCAAACCCAAATATTGTATTCGTCTTTCAGTGTTAGGAAAATTTCGTTAGCATTTTCCTTTATTGGGAGGACAGCGGTAACACCGTTTGCGGGACTTTCTGAAAGCAATTCCAAAGGTAGGGGTTTTATTTTTTTCCTAAAATCGGCGGCTTGGGAAGCAACTCTTGCAATTTCGGCATCGATACCACCCGATTGCTTAATTTCTCTAAGTCTCTCATTGATCTGTAAAAGAATGCCGACGGCGGGCGTGAAAGGCGTCTGCCCCCGCTCCTGATTTTTTAAGGCATCGTTAATATCAAAATATAGAGTTTTGACCTTACGGCCTTCTAGTCTTTTAAGAGCATTAGGCGCTAATACAATAATTGAAATACCTGGCGGGCATGCCAAGGCTTTTTGCGAACCGGTGATCATAACATCGGCACCGCATTCTGCCATATGGAACGGATCAGCCAAAAAAGAAGATACGCAATCACAGACGAAAAACAGATTGTTTTTTTGGCAAAATTCCCCCAACAGAGTTGTGTCGTATAGAACCGCAGTTGATGTTTCGTCCACATTAACGAGAAGCCCGGTAAAATGTTGATTGTCATATTGATAGAGGTTCTCCCGAGTAAGCTTTTGACCGTGTTCAAGATGCAGGGAAACATAGGGGATTTCATGAATCTCACAGAGGTCGACAAAGCGTTGTCCAAAGCTACCGCCATTAATTATTAAAACTTTATCCTTGCTAGAAAAGAAATTCATTATCGTAGCTTCCATCGAACCGGTACTTGAACAGGTCATAAATATGGCACGAGATCCTTGTGGCGCTTTTGCATATTCAAGGATATAGTTTTCGTTTTCTAACATTATTGACGAAAATTCAGCAGTTCTGAAATATGGGACTTGTTCAGAACCGATAGATAGTATACTGTCAGATGACATTACGGGGCCAACTGTGAAATTAAGCATCCTTTTTCTCCAATGTCTAAAATTATTTATTTACAATTTTATCATAATATGCGTCAAATGCACAGTTTTTTTGATAAGTAGACGTTTAGACCTGCGTGATGGTGAAGGGTGGAATTATTAAGCCAGATGAGATATAATTTATGGAGTATATGCACAATAGGATGAAGGGCGAAATGATGGATAAAAAGGCATATGAGATAAAAGGGAGCGAATTAAGACAAATGCAATTGATCGGGTTAGAAATGCTAATCGAGTTTGATCGCATTTGCAAAAAAAATGGAAT